>JAJYGI010000098.1 GCA_021790735.1 Actinomycetes bacterium
CTACTAAAAGATCTATGGATAACTCGGGTCTTTCTGAATCTATGGAAGCTAGAAGTACGATATCTCCATGTGGGTTGATAATGTGGACTCCGTGATCCCCATCTTTTCGGAGAACTAGCCGCGTGTTACGGTCTTTCGTATCGATATATGCAGCAAAGGATGCCCCATCTCGATATCGTTCCTCAAAGTTGATTTGAGCTATCGAATCAAGCGCCTTGTTGAGAATAGCGGCGCAACTCTGGAAGGTTCCTTCTACAGGTACTAGATAGTTCTCTGAGGAGAGCCTCCCAGGTCGTCTCAGTTGAAATACCTCTTCCTTTGGGACTGCTTCACCTACTACGACTCCACCAGCACTAAGAGTGTAAAGTGTCCCGGACTGGGCGATCACGTACTGGCCCGCACCATTTACAGCTATTCCACAGTAGGAACACTTGTCTTGAGGGTCGCTTTTTGGTAACCCACAGGCGGAGCAGTTTGACACCTGTTAATTGTCGACTACTAGGTGGGCGAGCTTGAGTTATCGTTAATGAGATCTACAGCTTTACGCAACCTTCCATAAGACGACTTATTGAAATTGAATGCGATTCTGTGACAGTCGAGGCAGTCTTGGTCTCTCAGTTCTTCGTAAGTTACTTCTATGGGTCTAAAGTCGGGTTGATTTTTACAGATATCTTGGAAGTGTTCATTAAGTAGCTCGATAAGCGACTCAGATGGTTTGTCTTTGACGCGAATCACTAGCTGGTTACCGACGAAGCGCATCGACTGAAAGTTCGAGTAAAACTGTGTGATGATCGACTTTGCCGTTTCGACGTCCTTTGCAAAACTAATCAGGCTCATATCTTGTGACGATATATACCCTCCCTTTTCTATGGCTTCCCGTATGAAGTCTGACAGAAGTTCAAAGTACTTACAAGAGGGAGGCTCCAACAGTACTAAAGGTGCAAGCTGGGCTTTCCCGGTCTGCATTAGGGTTAGGAGCTCGAATGTCTCATCTAAAGTTCCAAAACCGCCCGGAAGCGAAACGAAAGCATCGGACTCCTTTACCAACATTAGTTTCCGGGTAAAGAAGTACTTCATCTCGACACGGTAGGCTTTCGCAGATGGAGCCCCTTCGTCCTCAAAGGGGAGACGGATGCCGATCCCAAAGGAGTTGTTACTCCCAGCTCCGACCATTCCAGCTTCCATTATCCCAGGACCGCCTCCAGTAACGGTCATCCAGCCTTCTGTTGCCATTGCACATGCAAGGTCTTTGGCTAACTGGTAGGAATCTTCGGATACTTTAGTACGAGCCGATCCGAATATAGTTAATTTGCGCCGGATCTTGAAAGGGGCAAAGATATCGAAAGCGTCTCTGAGCTCCCTAAGTGCAGAGGTTAAGATCTTGAGATCAAGTCGGTCTAGGTCGTCTTCGCTGAGCCTTATGCTTTGGGTGATCAGCCTTCGGATCAAGTCTCGATTGTGACCAGCGTTGGTTGATTTGATTATCTCATCTATCAGATCCTTTAGATAGTCGATCTGATCGGCGTTCACTTCGCCGGGGCCTAACTTATCTTCACTCGAATTCAACTGCACGATATAGCCACTATATTCTGCTTTTTAGAGTGACGCTTTGACGTTGCGCGTAAGCAAGTAACTGTTCGTTATCTTTTGGCTCTTCGTTAACGACTTTGTAAAGAGTACTTCGCTGCATTAGTCTTCTACCGATGGGTTCTGCAATCTCCCTCAGCTCTGCTATGGTTTGCATGCTAGCGTGTTCAGAGCCCGCAGCATGTGAGATGCTCTCCTCCATAAGCGTTCCACCCAGGTCATTGGCTCCTGCTTTAAGGAGGTTCTGAGCGCCGTGTGGTCCTAACTTCACCCAGCTTGCTTGGACGTTGCGTATGGTGTGAGCATAGGCGAGTCTACCTACCGCGTGCATAAGGAGAGTTTCTCTGTAGGTTGGTCCTTTTCGCGATCTACCTTGAAGATATATTGGCGAGCCCATATGGACAAATGGCAGAGGTACGAACTCGGTGAACCCGCCTGTTCTTTTTTGGAGTGCTCTTGTGAGTAGAAGATGTTTGATCCAAGACTCAGGCGTTTCAACTGATCCAAACATAATTGTTACGTTGGATCGAAGCCCGACTTCATGGGCAGTTTCGTGTACCTCTAGCCACTCTGCGGTATTTAGTTTGTCTGGACAGATAGTCTCTCTAACTGAGTCGTCTAGTATCTCGGCTGCCGTGCCCGGTAGCGTACGGAGTCCAGCACGATAAAGCATCTGGAGGTACTCTCGCAACTCTATATTTGAGCGTTTTGCACCTTGCAACACTTCCAAAGCGGAGAATGCGTGAATGTGAATGTCTGGTATCTGTGCAGAGATGGTACTTATCAAGTTGACGTAGAAGTCAGCGTCAAACGACGGATGTATTCCGCCTTGTAAACAAACCTCGGTCGCTCCTGCCAGCTTTGCCTCGAACACCTTGTCTAGGATCTGACCTACATTGAGTAGATAGGGTTCGCCTCTAAGATTGAGTGAGAGCGGTCCTTTTGAAAACGCACAGAAACGACACTTAAAGGTACAGATGTTTGTGTAGTTGATGTTTCGATTCGCCACAAATGTAACTACATCTCCGTTGATCTTCGATCTAATATGGTCAGCAAACTCCACAACACGTTTTACGTGTGTTCCTCGTACTCCAAATAGGATGCCGAGCTCAGGTTCTCCTAACTCGTCTCCGTGTTCCACCGAGTCAAAGATCTCTGTTAGAGCCGGACTTTCCTTTTTGGTTTCTAGTGATTGCCAAGTATCTGCTTTGAACTCATGTGATCCACCTGAGTAGAATCCGTCTTCCCTGGCAAAGCCCGTCGCATCGATATGCCTCAGTAGGTAGGGACGGACATTACTACTTATAAATCCCTCCTTGGTAGCGTAGAGCGGATGAACCGGCGTGCGCGCAATGAGCTCGGCTCCGTCTTCGAGTAAGAGCTTAGCTAAGGTCTCTATCTCTGGCCACGGCCGCTCGGGGTTTATGTGGTCGATGGTGATCGGTGAGACTCCACCAAGGTCGTCAGCTCCCGCTGCAATCAGTGCTTTGAGATCATCAGTTAGATTGGGTGGAACCTGGACATGGACGTCACCGGGAAGGATGAGGCGCGCGATAGCTACGGATCGAACGTGAGAATCTAACGAGGGTGGTTCAGAAGTCGCCATCTTTGTGTTGATCTTCGGCACGAAGTTTTGGATGATTACCTCTTGAATGTGCCCGTATCGTCTTTGGAGGTCTGCTATTTGCATAAGAGCATCAACTCGATCTTGTTCTGTTTCGCCTATGCCAACGAGTATGCCGGTTGTGAATGGTATCTGAAGTTCGCCTGCGGCTGTAATGGTCTCGAGTCTTCTTCGAGGATCTTTGTCGGGTGCTAGCCTGTGAGCTTCAAGATCCTTTCTTAAGGTCTCTAACATCATCCCTTGTGACGCTGAAACCTCCTTTAAAGCTCGTAGCTCTCCTTTACTAATGGCACCTGCATTAGGGTGAGGTAGGAGATCGGTCTCTTCGAGGACGATGCGACAAGCCTCCACTAAGTAGTCGATAGTTGAGTCAAATCCTAGCTGTTTTAGCTCTTTTTGAGCGCTAAGGTATCTAAGTTCGGGTTGTTCTCCCAGTGTAAATAGCGCCTCATGACATCCAATATCTCTAGCTCGTCTACCGAGACTTCTGATCTCTTCAAGACTCAGGTAAGAAGACTTCATTCTTGCAGGAGCCTTGGCGAATGTGCAGTATCCGCATCGATCTCTACACAACATAGTTAGCGGGAAGAACGCTTTGGGAGAATAGGTAACTAAGTTGCCAAAAAATTCGCTCTTTTTTTGAAAGGCTAAGGACGCTAACTGTCGTGTGGGCGTTTCTGCGTAGTTGATCGGCATCTTATCCTGTCTAACTTGACATTTGCTTATAGGGCGATTCTATCGTCTGATCTCATTCATGTCCCTTCGCATCCTAACTGACTCATGTACGGTAAGGGTGTTTTACTACTTCGAGATCTCCTTGGCTGCCTCTTTGTCAAGTATCCACGTTGTCTTCCGTGTTAGTAGTCTCGATGCGGGCGTGTCATTTGAACTGAGAACTCTGCGAATGATCCCCGCTTTGTTCGAGCCGCTCACCACAACAACAACTTGGCGGGCTCTCATTATGGCCGTGAAAGTCAGGGTCGTTCTTAGATGTCTGTTTGTTCCTGTGTTGTCGAAGTTGATATCTACGTACCTTGGTGACTCAAGCGCGTCTGAGTTGGGAAATAGAGATGCAATATGTCCGTCGAGACCGATGCCGAGGTGCACCACTGCATCTGCAATGTGTGTACGAACAAACTCTTCATAGCTTTTAGAGGCTCTTAGACCATACGCTCGAAGCTGGGACATGAGAACCTGATCTGAACGTTCAGGTTCTCTCTCCACGATTTGCCCTTCAAACGCCTTCGAGATCTCTGCGTCAAGGTCCGCTTCGATCATTGGCTTAAAGTTCGTAGCTGTGACTACCTGGGATCGAAGTTTTTCTAAAAAATCTTCACGAAAACAGTATTGGTTGGACTCTGTGCTGTTCGAGGGAACGACTCTCTCGTCTACCTGGGCGATGACAAGGTCGCTAAGTACGTTGAGAACTGTAGCCGTATCGATGAGTTGTGAGAATAACTTTGGCCCCGTCGATCCACCGGAGATGAAAAGACATGAAGCATCATGAACGCGTTCTGTTACGTAAGCGCCGAAAGCCTCTCCGATATCGTCTCCCACTACCAACTCAGGACTTTGCAACTATGATACTCTCCTCACCTATATAGCGGTTGCGAACTCCGTAAAGGCTGAGACCTCATGCGTTATGTAGCCTCGGGTCAACGGGGTTGTCTCTACTAAACTTACTCGACACTTAGATGGCGAATCGTAATGCACGTCGACCTCGTGAGTGCAGTGTCTTGAGGTCACCGTCCGCTTGAGCCTTAAACAGATCGCCAAAGGTGTAGTCCTGCCCGGGAATCGGTACAACTTCGTGCTCGATGTCTTCAATCAGTTGTGCCATGACAACTATATCTGGCCCCCCTTTATGAAGCTGACCGGTCGAGTGCAGAAAACGCGGACCCAGACCGTACGTCACTGCATGGGGCGCAAGGGACGCAGCAAGTTCTTGCTTTACTGCGAAGCCTTCTAGATAACGTTGCGGATCTATAAAAGCTCCAACGGTGACATAGTCGCCATCTCGTACTTCCTCTGAGATCTTTTTATCTATCGTAGAGATATCTAACGGCCTAGAGGTAATGTAGTCGTTGGATTCGAGAATCGACTTGGTGGCGGCCTTGGCGGCTGCCACGTCTGGTTCATTGAACGGATCTATGCCAAGTAGCGACCCGAGCATAGCTGTCGTCGCCTCCCACTCAAATATCTTGGCGCCTAGTTCACTAAGGTCGTTAGGTGCTAAGTTTACCCTACTTCTATCGGAACTCTCTGGGTTCTCGTCATTTGGAACTGGAATGAACCCTGTACCCGATTTGCCTAAAGACTCTGCGACAAGCTGTTCCAACCACATAGGAACCTTATCTTGGGTTGGTGGGGCATCTATGGATAGTTTATTCTTGCCATGACCGAACTCCTGGAACAGATCTTTGGCATTAGACTCAGCTAACTCTAAGTCAGCCTTTTGGGCACCACTAAAGGGTGCTATTACATCGTCAATAGATGTGGCTAAAAACGAAAGAGCAACTGTTCCAAATCCTGTAAGTACTGAGTATCTACCGCCGACATCTTTTGGAGTCGTTACTATACGCCTTATGCCACGTTCTTTCCCTTTGTTCTGGAGAGGACTATTTGAGTCGCTTACGATCACGAAGCGATCGGGCTTCCCGATCCTGTCCCACAAGAATTCGAAGATCGTATCAACCTCTGTCGTGGTTCCCGATTTGGATGCAAGAACAACAGCGGTATCTGTTGTAGGCAAGGAGGCTATAACGTTGGGGTGAGTTGAATCTACGAAGATCAAGTTCCGCCCGTTTTGCGGTCCTTGGCTTGACTTTTGTTGGGCTAACGTCATAGCGCCTAGAGATGATCCGCCCATTCCTACATAGATTATGTTATGTTGATCGACCGAGTTGGTCATTTCAAAGACGCTCTTTAGCTCTTCCGGTGTGGTGCTCGGTAGATCTAACCAGCCCAACCGGTTGTTGGCAACAGAACTTGGAATCCATAAATCTAGGTCTCTTCTCATCAACCTTTCAACTAATTCTCCCACGATGTCCTCCTAAATACGATCGATGCGCGACGCTGTCTTGTTTGAAGTGAACCGAGTGGGTCACTGAATCTACTACTTGCACTAAAGTTCTGATAGCTTCTTTTCTAATAGTTTGAGAATCTCGACATGGGACCCTTTAAAGGCTTCGACACCTTCATCTTCGAGTTCGAGTGCGACCTTGTCTAAGTCAACCCCTAAATTCGTCAAATCTTTAAGGTAAGTGTTTGCAGAGTCTATGTCTTCGAGTAATGAAACGCTCGGTCGTCCGTGATCTTGATATGCGCGCAGTGTTGCTTCAGGCATTGTATTGACAGTGTTCGGCCCGATCAAGTTATCGACATAGAGAAGGTCGGGGTAGTCTGGATTTTTTGTCGACGTCGAGGCCCAAAGCGGTCTTTGTACTTGAGCTCCTTTCTCTGCAAGGGCGTTCCATCTAGAAGAGGAGAACATCTCTAAAAAGTCTTGGTAGGCTAGTTTTGCAGTAGCTACCGCTGCCTTTCCAGCGAGTTCTCCTTGGTAATTCTTTCTAGAGAGTATCGAATCTACCTTCACATCCGTTCTTGAGATGAAAAACGATGCAACTGAGGCAAGGTGACGGAGATCGCTGTTGCCGTTTTGCAAGTACTCCTCAAGTCCAGCTACGTAGGCCTCCATTACCTCCCGATAGCGGACCCGAGAAAATATCAAGGTGACATTCACAGAGACCCCCTGTGCAATAACATCTTTTACAGCAGAGACGCCTTCTTTAGTCGCCGGTATCTTTACGAGTAGATTAGGAGCACCGATTCGTTCTTTTATTTTCAAAGCTGATTCGACGGTGGCGGCGGAGTCGTGCGCGAGTCTGGGATCAACCTCCACCGATACGAACCCATCTCTGCAGTGCGAGTCGTCGTAGAGAGACTTCAGGACCTTGCAGGCTCCAGAGATATCATGTAGAACTAAATCCCAGTAGACGTCGTCTACACTTGCTCCTTTTAGGTCTCCAAGGTGCTCAGAGTAGTCTGATCCGGTTGAGATGGCGTGGGCGAATATGGAGGGATTTGAAGTAACGCCTCGAACTCCGGATCTTATAAGCTCAGCCAACGTTCCCTCAGTGAGCCAAGATCGTTGTAGGTTGTCTATCCAAGGAGATTGACCAAACGCTTCGTATAGTTCAAATAGAGATGCCATAACCCTTACCTTAGTTTGTTAGAGCGAGTACCACCGTTCTTTCATCGTCGTAGTTGGAATGCCCATTTAGACAAATCATAGTTCCAAGGGTGCTGATCCCCCAAAATGCAAGCTTTGGAAGATGTTCACCGAGAGTCTGAGTAGGGATCTGTAGGAGGTATGGTCTTGGGATCGTACTTGGGTGTCCTAGCGGTCCAAGAAGAAGGAGCGCTAATGGAGTGGGTTTAGCATTCTTAATTTCCTGTGCAATTTTTATTGACGCTTCTCTAAGTGTTTCAAGGTTTCGAAGAACAAAGTGAGCCTCTTCTCCGACGTTGAGTAGGTCGCTAAAGAGTAACGATCCCAACTCTGAGTCTACGGAACGTATCTTTAGGTGTCGAGTGGTAGCTTGGCTGTCTATGCAAAGTTCGACGGAGTGCCGAATCTCCTCCATGAAGAGACTTGCTTGAGACAAGTCTCCTTGTTCACGAAAAAGTTGGTCAAGGGGAGTCGAAGAACCTAAGGACTGAAGTAGGTTTTTGTGAGACTTGGTAACTATATAGGTTGGTGAGAGTCGTTGAGATGGGTCAATGCTATGAACTTTAACTCGACTTCCATCTATAAGAAGTGCCAAAGCACCCCCTTCAAATAGTGCGTCGTCTATCTGAAAGACAAAGTTTTGAAGTTGTCCAGTTGCGAGTTGAGCTCCAACAACCGTTAGTTGCTGTGATAGTAAAGAAAGAGCTTTAGTCATATCATGTAAGAGTGTCGTTTGCGAGTTGGTTAGCACTACCACGACATCGTTGCCGTGGGAGTGTTCCGAGATCTCTTCAACGGTACTTGACCAATCTTGGCCGTGGACGACGAACGGCCTTAGAAAAGATCTGTTGCTAGCGAGGAGGGCCATCGCCGGCGTAGAAGCCCTGTCTCCTAGGTTGCTAATGAGATCTCCAGAGACGACTCCTACGAATCCCTCGGGCTTTGTAAGTGTTCTAACGGTTGCATAGATGCGTTCTTGGGCTTGAGCATCCGGCGGATTTACTGCGAGTAACACATAGGGGTTGATTCCGTGATCTTCGGTTGACCTACAGCTCTGGTCTAGATACTCTCCTACAATATGCGCGATCTGCTCAGAGGTTTCTGGATGTAAAGAGAGTGCACTGTAGAACTCTGTACCAGGTGTATTAGGCATTACTGGATCTTGCTACTTTTATGAACGTTTCGGCTCTTGTGGCTCACATGATCTTTGAAGTACACGTCAACCTAAGGATTTAGACTTTCTAGACTGACCCCTCGTGTTTCGTCGAGTGAGAATGCAGCAAGTGGTATTGACGCTACGGAGATCGCAATTACCACTACAGCCGCTTCTGATACACTGAGACCAAAGGAACTTCGCGATGCCAGAACTCCAACGAGCGCGGGACCAACAACCGCACCGCTATTTGCAAACAGATTACGGACCCAACCAGATGCGCTAGCTCGAAGATGGGTTGGAAACAGCTCTGCAGTGAACGCGGAAAGTACAGGACTTACGCCTAGTCCAAAAAATGCCGCTATGAACAGGGATAGACCTAAGACGGTAAGGGTGGATGACAGGAATGTTCCCAACCCACCGACTATCCCTAGACAGAGGTATAAAAGAAGTGTTGGGCGCCTTCCGAATCTATCCATTAAAAATCCGCAGAGAAGATATCCAGGTACAGCTACAAGCGCAGCAAGAGCAAATAAGATTCCCGTGGTCGCTACTGGGATGTGTCTTTGGGTCTCAACGTAGTATGCCCACCAACCGATCGTTCCAGTAAGGGCTAGCTCTTGAAGTAGAGATACAGCCCCAATGACAAGGGTTGCTTTACGTAGAGACCTGGTCTTGAGCACCTCAAAGACTCCTTGGCGAAACGTTGTATTAGGTGCATGGGTACTGGAAGTGAGATCCCTTTCCTTTAGAAAAAGAGGACTCTCTTTCAGCTTGGGACGAAAAAGAACGGTTAAGGCGAGTGGCGGTAGTGAGATTAGGTAAAAGAGACGCCAAGTCAAGGTCGTATCGAGAAGTCCTAAAGCTAAGAGAGATCCGGCAAACACTGCTCCGAGCGGAGCTACCATTAGAAGGAGAGAAAGATATTTGCCACGCGAAACATCGGGAACGGATTCAGCTAATAGAGTTACCGCAACTCCGAACTCGCCACCAATAAAGACCTGTGACAACGCCTGAAAGGCACCATAGCTCCATATATTCCAGCTAGTTGCGGTAAGTGCTGTAGATACTGCATATCCTGCGATCGTCCAAAGAAGCAGTGATCGACGACCGTATCGATCTGAAAGTCTGACTATGAAGAAGCCCAGAAACTGACCGGCTTGAATGGGTATGTTTATAACTCCTAGCGAGGCGATTGGAGTGTGGAAGCTGCTTTGAATTTGTCTAAGAAGTAGCGCTCTGAGTTGCCCGTCGTAGCTGGCAAATAGCGCCGATGGGATCAAGAGTCCTAGGAGGACAAGACGATCCTTTTTACTCATCGGCAGTTTTTGTCTATGTGATACCACGAACTCACTCTCATAATGTTAGGTTAGCTTGCTCCCTTGTCGGCGTTTGGAATTGACTTAGGTCGTACGCCAGAACAAAGCGTCGACTTTGTTCTTCATTAATTAGAAACTTAGAGGCAATAAAAGGTATAGGAATTGCGCATGATTCTTGGTTGCCCTCCGAAAATCCTTTGTGTTGTCTAAGGATCGTGTCCTCGAAACTATCGGTCAGCGAAGTGGATCCTGAGTAGATCGCAAAGACTACCTACTTTCCAATATGAAATTTATACATGACTACGCTAGTATAAAGACAATGAGTGAAGTACGAGAGTCTCAGGAGACCTGTCCCATCAACTTTGGCGGATCGGCTCCCCGTGCGGCCGACCTTGCGGTATGCAAGTTGCTGCGCGTATCTAATGTGCAAAGGTCTAACGCTCAGGAGGAAAAGGCTCAGAGGCTTTTCAGCATAGCGATGGTTATCTCGGGACTTAGATGTATCCTTACCCAATAGGTAGTGCCTTTCGTACTCCCGGCTCTTGGTCTTGGAGTGACGGCGGGAGTGGGTCCTGCTATTGGGATTCCAGTAGGGTTGATAGCGCTTCTTTTTGATGTTCGAGGCGTAAGACGTTTTTGGATTGCCGGACATAAGTGGAGATGGCAGATGACGGCTATATACGTGAGCGTTATGGCGTTAGTCACTTACTTGGTAGTGGAAGACTTTATACAGATTTTTAAGTAGCGGTCTTAGAACTGTTGGAACGCTTGGTCCTGCGAGAAGAGATCTCGGTTATTGAGCTACCTTTAACTCATGGATTTACATGATACTTCTTTAGCAGACTTCAGATCGCCTCAAGTTCCTCCTCCATGTGACCTTACCTTAGGTCTATCGCTGGTGGAAAAAAGTGTTGGTAGGACGACGTGGAAGATGCTGGCTGACGAGCGTTTTGCTAATCCAGCTGGCATTATTCAAGGTGGGTTTTTGGCGGCAATGATCGACTCCGCAATGGGTGCCTCAGTGATTACATACGTAGAGGATCAAAAGGTCTTTGCTACTAATACCGACTTGACTGTAAGATTTTTAAGACCTGCTCGCATTGGAGTTCAGCTTCTCTGTGAGGCGACGGTGGTCTCAGGTGGAAAGACCGTTGCATTTGTTGAGGCGAAGATCTCTGACGAACAGGATCGGCTAATCGCACTGGGTTCATCTACGTACCTGTTGTTGAAGCGAAAGTAAACCACCTTTAAAACTGCGTCCCTGTGGATGAGCTCTCGGTTGTGTTCCGATAGTTGTGCAAACTTCATTAGGTAAATGAAAAACTAGTGATCGCTTTGAGTGTCTTTCTGTGACGTGACTTAGATGCTTGTAGTTAGGTATCCACAGCCGGTGGATGAAAGATGCGTGCAACGCCCGGAGCGTTAGATGACGTCACCTATGCTTGTAGCGTACTTTGATCGTCAGAGTTGTTTTGTGCTAGTAATGCCGACTAGGTTATCTAGGTGACATATATGGCTAGTTGAGCGCGTGCCTAGCTTGAAGCAAAGAATCGAGAGATTGATTGGGGGCAGTTGATGAAAGCGACGCTTTCTGAGGGTAGGGGACAGGTTCGAGAAAGCATCAACCTAGTAGTTCGCTACCTCAAACAAGAGACTCTAACACCTCTTAAGTCAATTCTGAAGTACGTTGGTTTTGGACTTGCTGGAGCAACTCTTGTTGGTGTTGGGTCAGTACTTCTTCTTTTGGGTATTTTACGCCTTCTACAGACTGAAACTGGGTCATCGTTCACGGGCGATCTTTCGTGGCTCCCATACCTTATAACCTTGGTTGTTGGCGGCGTCATAGTTGTCGTTTCTTTGATATTGGGTCGCAAGCGAAAGACCTCAAAGCTATGACGCATATCTAGACTTTTAGTTAAATGGAGGATTACGTGTCTTCGATGGACAAAGAGAACGAAGTTACAAAGTCTCAGTTGACAGAGGCCTTTAGGTCTTTGTCAGGTGGTGCTTCAAGGGTCTCGCAGGCTGCATTACCGTCTTCTCCGAGCATCACGGCGATAGCCGTTGCCGTAGGTGTCGGGGTTATATTTGTTGTTGGTTATCTGCGCGGTCGTCGTAAAAGTTCGGTCATAGAGATCAAGAGACTGTATTAGTAAAGTAGTGATAAATGTGCTCAGAAAATACTTGCGTTCAAAGTCCAATATTGTATCGATTCGAAGGTCACTTCTTGGTTCGTCCAACCCCTATGTCGTAGTTCCTGTCGTCGGATTTCTTGTCCTGAGACGGATCTCAAGGTTTTTCAAGGAAAGAGACGACGCTCGTTCAAAGCCACTTAAGCTCAAAGTGGGTCCCGATGAGTCATTTCTCGTTACCTCACAGCTACGATCTGCGCTTAAAACGAGGTCGAAATAGATACCTACTCTAACCTTTCAAGCTCGAAAGAGACCTTCAATGAGGGTGATTTGGTTGTCATTGAAGACAAAAAGGGCAATCGTTACTTAGAGCGCGTTGAAATCGGGAAAACTCTGAATAATCATCTGGGGAAGATCGATCTCGGAGCCTTAGTGACCGCAAGTAGTGGCCATGAGTACCGTTCAGAGAGTGGGAAGGAGTTCTATGTCTATAGGCCGACTATCTCCGACTATATCTACCTTATGCCAAGAGGAGCTCAGATAATCTATCCGAAAGATCTGGGGCATATTCTTTTTCATCTAGATCTACGTCCGGGAGTCTCTGTCTTGGAGTCAGGTGTAGGTTCCGGTGCGCTCTCTTTAGGACTGTTAGCCCATGGAGCCAAAGTTGTTGGTGTCGAGATAAGAGAAGACCATCTGAACCTAGCTCGAAAGAATGTATTGAACTTCTTCGGCGAGTCCATCAAGGAGTCTTACAACCTCGTAAATACCGATATCATGACATTTGAGTCGACTGTTCGATTTGACCGTATGGTCTTAGATCTACCAGAACCTTGGTGCGTTATTGAGAGAGCACGAAGCTTGTTGCGCCAAGACGGAATACTTTGCGTCTACTTAACCAATGTAACCCAAATTATAACCCTAAACGAGGCTCTTGATAGGTATAGGTTTCATTCGAGAAGTTACGTCGAACTTCTTGAAAGGCCCTGGCACTACCGATCAATGATAGCTCGACCTGAGCATAGGATGGTAGCTCACACTGGATTTTTGATATACGCTCGACCAGGGAAAGCTATAGACTCAAAGGAGTAGCAGTTATCTATTCCGACTCCTAGTCAGCCTCGACGAAGATACACTCTCCAGGGCACTCTTCTGATGCCTCAACAACAGCTTCTTCCTGATCACTAGGTACATCAACCATCTGAGCAGACCCTCCAGGGTTACTCATTACCTCGTCCCCGTCTTTTACGTAAGCCAAACCATCGTCTAGCAGGGTGAATACTGCAGGACAGATCTCCTCGCAGAGTCCGTCACCAGTGCAGAGATCCTGATCTATCCAGACCTTCATTAAACTCCTCGCTTTTGCAGAGTGGGAAATTACAGCTAATTTGTATTACAGGCCACTCTAGTCTGAAACCATGGCAAACTAAGTTTCTAAGAATGAATTAGTTTACGTTACCTAATCGATCTCCAGAGGCTATAGCTTACTTATAAGGAGGTGATTCAGACGACTAAGTTTGATCGTGAGAATCAAGGTGGTGCTGAAATGTCTGACGCATCAGAGGCTGTGATAGGTCGACTTCAAGAAGAAGTGGCGGAGCTAAGGCAGAAGGTTCAAGACTCTCCAATAAGAGTCAGAGCTCTTGAGGAGAAGCTGCTTGAGGTTACAGGACAACTAGCCCAAGCTCAGCTCCGAAATGAAAAACTTACATTCACACTTCAACAAGCTCGAGAACATATTGCAACTCTGCGGGAAGAGGTGGAGAAGCTTACGCAACCGCCGTCTGCCTATGGAGTTTTTCTAGGCGCAAACGACGACAAAACGGTTGATGTTCATACCTCGGGACGCAAGATGAGAGTGGCTGTGCATCCTGATGTCGATGTAGAACAACTTCAAAAGGGCCAGGAGGTCGTCCTAAATGAGTCCTTTACTGTGGTCATGGCGCGTTCCCCTGAGGTGGTGGGGGAGGTAGTTGCTATTAGAGACATTCTGGAAGCTGGTAAGCGAGTTGTAATCGTTGGACGTGCAGATGAAGAGAGGGTGGCTGAGCTCGCTGGCGATCTGATAAGCGAGAAACTACGCGCGGGTGACTCAGTTCTTTTTGATTCAAGAACCGGTTTTGTAATAGAGAAACTTCCGAGACCTGAGGTCGAAGAGTTAGTTCTAGAAGAAGTTCCAGACGTTAGCTACGAAGACATTGGAGGCTTAGACACTCAAATAGAAGAGATTATGGATGCGGTTGAACTTCCATTTCTTTATCGGGAACTCTTTCATTCCTATCGACTACCGGCTCCGAAGGGTATTTTGCTCTACGGGCCCCCAGGCTGTGGAAAGACTTTGATTGCAAAAGCCGTTGCTAACTCCTTGGCGAAAAAGGTTGCCAAGGTAACTGGCAATGACTCTGTTAGAAGCTATTTCTTGAACGTTAAGGGACCGGAACTACTAAATAAATATGTTGGAGAGACAGAACGTCAGATACGACTCATCTTCCAGCGGGCGAGAGAGAAAGCTGAAGAAGGGGTACCCGTAATCGTTTTCTTTGACGAGATGGATTCACTTTTTAGAACTCGAGGTACCGGGATATCTTCAGATATGGAGTCGACGATCGTGCCGCAACTTTTAGCCGAGATAGATGGTGTCGAGACTCTCAGGAACGTGATCGTCATAGGAGCATCAAACAGAGAAGATCTAATTGATCCGGCGATACTTCGTCCGGGACGTCTTGATGTGAAGATCAAGATTGAAAGACCTGATGAGTCGTCGGCAACCCAGATCTTTGGTCGTTACTTGACAGCTGACCTACCGATTTCCCCCACTGAGATCGAATCTTTAGGTGGCGGTGATGTCAACAAGGCAGTCTCTGCAATGATCGAAAGAACGGTTGAGACGATGTATCGGACCGATGAAACGAATCGATTTTTGGAGGTCACTTACCAAAATGGAGATAAAGAGGTGCTTTACTATAAGGACTTTTCTTCTGGTGCCATGATTGAGAACATCGTACGACGAGCAAAAAAACAGGCGATCAAGAGGGAGATAGCAGGAGAGAAGGCCGGAATTCGTACGGAAGATTTGCTCTACTCTATCGCTAAAGAGTTCAAAGAGCATGAAGACCTGCCTAACACAACGAATCCAGACGACTGGGCGAAGATCTCTGGAAAGAAAGGTGAGCGAATCGTCTACATACGCACTCTGGTTACCCAAGGTAAGGAAGCTGAAGGCGGACGTGCAATTGAACGGGTAGCCACAGGTCAGTATCTCTGAAAAGATTGAGTATATAGGAGCGTTATGGCAATAGCGAAGGTCTGTGGAATTGAGACGGAGTACGGGATATCAGTTCTGGGTTCTCCTGATGCTAATCCAATATCAGTATCCTCTGTTCTTATTAACGCCTATGTGTCAGAGGTCGCAGGCAGAGTAGGTTGGGACTTTGAGACTGAATCTCCGGGCAATGATGCCCGTGGATTTTCATTTGAGGCACCAGGCAACGCAGAGATGGAGACCCATCTCGTAAATACTGTACTGACTAACGGAGCTCGACTCTATGTTGACCATGCTCACCCTGAGTACTCCTCTCCTGAGTGCATATCACCCAAGCAGGCTTTGCTGTACGACAAAGCTGGAGAGGAAGTCTTGCGGAGGGCTATGAAGGCCTCGAAAAGGTTTATGCCTCCGGGGCAAGAGATCGTGGTCTACAAAAATAACTCTGACCGCAAGGGCAACTCCTATGGATGCCATGAGAACTACATGATGGATCGAGCAGTACCTTTTGCAAAGATCGTTAAGCAGCTAACACCGTTTTTCGTTACACGTCAGATATTTTGTGGCGCTGGAAAGTTAGGTACCGAGATCCTGGGCTCGCAAGGGGAAGTATCGTTTCAACTTAGCCAACGAGCAGATTTTTTTGAAGAGGAGGTAGGTTTAGAGACTACCTTGAAGAGGCCTATAATAAATACTAGAGATGAACCGCATGCTGATGCTACGAGGTTCCGACGCCTTCATGTAATCCTTGGCGATGCTAACTTATCTGAGTTCTCGACGTTTTTAAAACTTGCCTCTACTGCAGTGGTGCTTTCCATGATCGAAGACGGAGTGCTAGATGATGTGGAACTTCAGATTTGTTCCCCTGTCCAAGCTCTTAGAAAGGTCTCCTGTGACCCGGGGCTAAAGGTGACTGTTGATACTACCGATGGTCGGTCTATGACAGCTCTTGAGATCCAGTGGAGCTACTTGGAGATGGCGAAGAAGTACTTTGAAAGAGAGGGAATTCCTACGGTTGGTACTTCCGAGGAGGTCGCCGTTCTTCTAGGTCTTTGGGAGAATACCTTATCTCAACTTGAAGAGGATCCAATGCTACTTCGACAGCGCCTTGACTGGGTTGCAAAGCTGAATCTAATTCAAGGTTATAAAGAGCGCCACTCGCTTGGCTGGAATGATCCGAAGCTAGCTGCGATAGATCTGCAGTATCACGATATTCGACCTGAGAAGTCACTAGCCTTGCGTGCAGGACTAGAAACACTGCTAGATTCAAAAGATGTAGATATGGCTGTGTTTGAACCGCCGAAGGAGACTAGGGCGTACTTTAGAGGAAAGTGTTTGGAGAAGTTTGGAGAGTCTATAGCTGCGGCGAATTGGGACTCACTAATCTTTGATACGGGAAAAGATCCTCTAAGAAGAGTACCCATGATGGATCCTTTGAAAGGAACGTTTGATCACGTGGATGGTTTAATACAAAGTAGCAATAGCGCATTAGAGCTACTTGAGGGTCTGGGCGCATAGGGGTAAAGATGGCTGAAAGAGAACAGAAAAAAAAGACACAGACGCAGAGAGAATCTGAAGAACTTCACGAGGAAGTGCAGGCGAAAAACGAATCTGCTGAGAAGTTAAAGGCTGACCTAGACGATCTGTTGGACGAGATAGATGAGGTCCTTGAAGAAAATGCAGAGGAGTTTGTGCGGAACTACGTTCAAAAAGGAGGACAGTAGCGACTGTCTTTCTCGAGGTAGCGCGTACCGTGTGATTGATTCTAGATGTGTGTCAAGTTGAAGGGTGATAAGTGAATCTTCCAATTTTCGGAGTTAGTGAAGACCCCGGTCCGAATTTCTTTAAGCTTTTGGGCTCTTTGGACCACGGTGAACCTTCGTTTTTGAAAGCTAGTCAAACGCTTAAGAACGGACTGGAGCAGGTTCAATCAAGTGACGTACCTCACGGTACCACTATCGTGGCGATTCGTTTTGACGAAGGAGTCTTGATAGCCGGAGATCGCAGAGCTACGGCGGGTAATATCATTGCTGACCGTAGAATCGAGAAAGTCTATCCAGCCGACCGTTACTCGGCCGTTGGCTTTGCTGGGTCGGCAGGTCCGGCGATGGAGATGGTGAAGCTCTTCCAAGTGCAGCTTGAACACTACGAAAAGGTTGAAGGGGTGACCCTGTCTCTTGAGGGTAAGGCGAATCAACTTGCCCAGATGATCAGGGCCAATCTACCGATGGCGATGCAGGGCCTCGTGGTCGTACCGCTATTTGTTGGGTGGGATAAAGAGAGTCTGAAAGGTAGAATTTTCAACTACGACGTTACTGGTGGACGTTACGAAGAGGTGGACTACTACGCGATTGGATCTGGTGGTCGAGAGGCTCAAGCTTATGTAAAGTTTGCCTACCGTAACCAGCTATCGCGACAAGAGGTGGTTCGACTTTCACTTCGATCTCTATTTGAAGCAGCTCAAGAGGACTCCGCTACAGGAGGGCCTGACTTCATGAGAGGGATCTATCCAGTAGTGGCAACTGTAGATGAGAATGGATATGAGAGAGTCTCAGAGGACCAAGTCGCAGAGATCTCAAAGGAAGTGGTGAATGAGGTAGCTCAAGGAGGTCCCAGACAATGAGCATGCCTTACTACGTTGCTCCCGAACAAGTTATGAAGGATCGAGCTGACTACGCTCGAAAAGGTATAGCAAGGGGTAGGGCACTTCTAGGTACTCTTTATGATCAGGGAGTCCTTATCTGTGCAGAGAACCCCTCTCGATCTTTGCATAAGATCTCGGAGATCTATGATCGAATAGCATTTGCTGGAGTAGGAAAGTATAACGAGTTTGATCAGTTAAGGGTCGCCGGAGTACGCCATGCAGATACAAAAGGATATGCCTACTCCCGTCATGACGTAGATGCGCGGTCTTTGGCTAACATCTACGCTCAGTATCTTGGTCAGGTTTTTACGCACGAGATGAAGCCTATGGAGGTAGAGATTCTCGTAGCTGAGTTGGGCCCTAGTATATCGGAGAGTCAGCTTTACCATATCCTATACGACGGAACTGTTGTAGACGAGACCAACTACTGCGTACTCGGAGGAGACGCAGAGGCGGTTTTGGGACGTTTCAGCACGCTTTTTGAATCATCTTGGAGCCTTGAACAGGCGATAAAAGCTTCCGTAAAGGCTTTAGCGGGACCAGATAGGGGTCTTTTAGCTAACGATCTTGAGGTTGCCGTACTGTCGCAAGGGAACGGTCGACGAACATTTAGGCGGATCTCGCAGGAAGAACTAAAGGAGATTGTCACAGTTACAAAGGAGTAAAGAGCCATCGACGAAGACCCTAATTTCAATGGGCTAGAACGACGAATCTATGGTTTGGAGAACGAGTATGGAGTTACCTGTACTCTACGAGGTCAAAGACGACTTTCTCCAGACGAAGTCGCTCGTTATTTGTTTAGAAGAGTAGTCAGTTGGGGTAGGTCATCGAATGTTTTTCTTGAGAACGGTGCTCGTTTATATCTCGATGTAGGATCACACCCTGAGTACGCTACACCGGAGTGCGACTCTATCTCTGACCTCGTTGCTCACGATAAAGCAGGGGAGAGAGTTCTAGAGTCTCTCGTGGGATCAGCCGAGGCACGCATGAGGGAGGAAGGCATTCGCGGGTCCGTGTTTCTCTTCAAAAATAACACGGATTCAGCGGGTAACTCCTACGGATGTCACGAGAACTACTTAACGACTCGAGGAGAAGAGTTCTCTCACTTTGCTGAGGTGCTTATTCCGTTTCTGGTATCAAGACAGATCTACGCGGGGGCTGGAAAGGTGCTGTTGACTGCAAGAGGTCCAGTGTACTGTATCTCCCAAAGAGCAGAACATATCTGGGAGGGCGTGTCTTCCGCCACCACGAGATCACGCCCAATAATAAATACTAGAGATGAGCCACACGCTGACGCGGAGAAGTATCGGCGACTCCATGTAATCGTCGGTGACTCTAACATGTCTGAGTACGCGTCGTATCTGAAGGTGGGCGCTATGAGTATCATGTTGCGCATGCTTGAAGATCCATCGGTAGTATTAAGGGACTTTTCGTTGGAGAATCCTATTAGGGCTATTAGAGAGATCTCCCACGATATGACATGTACTCGTAGGGTTAGGCTTGCAAACGGTCGTGAGCTTACTGCATTAGAGATTCAAAGTGAGTATCTAGAAAGAGCCAAGAAGTACGCTGAGACTCAAGGACTTCCTCCGGAAGAAAAGAGAGCTCTGGACATGTGGGAGAACGCTCTCACTACCATCAGAAAAGACCCTTTAGGGCTCGATCGTCAGTGTGATTGGGTTATGAAGTACAAGCTTATCGAGGCTTACAGAGAGAGAAACTCTCTCACGTTGGCTCACCCGCAGGTTAGTTTGCTAGATCTTCAGTACCACGATGTCTCTACGACTAGAGGAGTGTTCTATAAGCTTCAAGATAAAGGAATGGCGGAGAGAATTGTAGATGATGAGAGAATAGAGAAAGCTGTAGTTGAACCACCGCAGACAACTCGGGCTAAGCTACGTGGAGAGTTCATACAAAGAGCAAAAGAAAAGCGTCGAGACTTTACAGTTGACTGGGTTCATCTCAAGCTCAACGATCAGGCTCAAAGGACGGTAATGCTTAAAGATCCTTTCAAGTATGAAGACGAACGCGTAGACAAACTAATCGAGAGCCTGTAGGAGGGACTTGGAACCGATCGATGAGAGTTCGAAGAAACGGAAGTCTAAATACCGAGTAGTTGTTGAATGGCTTTTGATCGCGATCGTTGCCTTTACGCTGGCGATGGTCGTTAGAGCGTTTGTTTTTCAGTCTTACTACATACCATCGGGTTCTATGTTGCCGACACTACAGATAGGCGATCGAATACTCGTCGACAAACTAAGTTATGATCTTCACGGTATCCATGAAGGAGATATCGTTGTGTTTCGTAAACCTGCGTCCGATACAGATAGTGCCGGAATCACGGATCTTGTCAAAAGGGTGATCGGGCTTCCAGGACAACGTATAGCGGCTATCGATGGGCAAGTTTATATAAACGGTAAGTTGCTAAGAGAACCTTTCTTGCCGAAGTCAGCCTTGACCTATAATCTACCGTCTCAGGTTGTTCCTAAGGGGGATGTATTCGTTATGGGTGATAATCGACTGAACTCTAAGGACTCACGGGTATTTGGTCCTATCTCCGAGAAACTCATAGTAGGGAAAGTGGTTTTGATATTTTGGCCGATGAGCCAATTCAAACTATATTTTTAACGTTTTGGTGGGAGGATAGATTTTCCAGCTCAGATATCTTGAATTTGTTTTTAAAGTTGGTTAACTGATCCATGTTCGTTGTCGATAACTAAGTATTGGAGTTGGTACTTGCGAAAGGAGTCGCTATGCCCATCATACGGGCAATGTGCCAAAACTGCGGTGACGTGGAGTTGGTGCCTAATAATCTTAAAATTCTTGTCTGTTCAAACAACGGAGAGTCGTCCTACACGTTTCACTGCCCTGGGTGTGATCTTATCGTTACGAAGGAGACGGATAAGAAAGTTGTTGAAATTTTGATATCAGCGGGAGTAAAGATGACGTTTTGGAGGCTTCCAGCGGAGCTTGATGAGAGTCACTCGGGTCCACCAATTGAGGTAGATGATCTAATCAACTTCCACTTCGAGGTGTCATCCCCGATGTTTTTAGAGCGTCTGCGAAGCTACGCATCGAAAAAGCCGTATCTGGATTGATCAAATGATGCTACGCTAATCCACGCAACGAGGCTGATCCGTAAACTACAATAGTGTGTAGATAAAGTAGTAAAAAGTTGGTGGTCGGTAGAGATGAGTTTAGATCCTGCGAAGCTTCTAATAGTCGCAGCAGTCGCGTTGATAGTCCTTGGACCTGAGAAGTTGCCTGGGGTTCTTCGTCAGGCTGGAAAGTACTGGAGTACTTTCAAATCGATTAGAGATACGGTTCAAGGTGAGATGACTCAAGTTATGACGCAAGTGACCTCAGTGGGAGCCTCTGTCAGCGAGTCATTGGTAGATCCACTTTCGCAGATGAAGGGAACCTATGCTACTGTGAGAACGCAGGTCTCTGAGTCATTTCTTCCTCAAGGGTCAGGAGCTTCGATCCAAGACCCCGATGATGCAAGTGATGTCAGGGAAGGTTCTGGCTCGCCGATGCCTCGTAGTTCGTTCTTACCGCCAGCTCGTTGGGCGGCTTCCTTGAGGTCCGGTTCACACGAAGATCATAGCTGGCCTGTATTCATGGATGCCGGCAAAGGTGCCTTTGTATCTGGTTCACCAGAGTTGAATTGAGGAACCTGCCTTGGCCAAGATCCTGAGGAAGAAACGATCAGATCCAGACGCAATGACGCTGATAGAACACCTTGCGGAGTTGAGGAAAAGGTTAGTCATCTCAGCCTTTGCTATCACTATTGGAGCAATAGTAGCCTATGCGTTTTACGACAACGTCCTCAGATTCTTTATGCACCCTCTATGTGTTGTAGACGGATCTGGTCACTGTCAACTTTATGTCAATGGCCCTTTGGACGGCTTCACATGGCGCATCAAGATATCGGCATTTGGTGGGCTATTTGTCGCACTGCCGGTAGTTATGTATCAGGTATGGGCGTTCATAGCTCCAGGTTTGAAAAAAGCTGAAAAGAAGTATGCGATCCCCTTTGTCTTTGTGTCATTCCTGCTCTTCGTTGGTGGAGCTTACGTAGCATATTTAGTGTTTCCCAAGGCGCTACTATTCCTTCAAGGCGCGGCGGGTCCGCAGATTCACCCGCTATATACTCCTCAAAGTTACCTTGGCTTTATTGTGGTGTTGATGGCGGCCTTTGGAGCTGCTTTCGAGTTCCCTGTCATTCTTGTGAGCTTAGAGCTGCTCGGTGTCGTGACGCCAACGAAGTTGGCAAAATCTAGAAGATGGGCGATTGTGCTTATCTTTGCGGCAGGAGCCGTCTTCATCCCAAGCTCAGACCCTTACTCGCTTTTCGCGCTTACCGTTCCACTTGTGGTCTTTTATGAACTGTCTATACTTATCGGACGAGTTTTGACACGAGGTAGGGTAAATGAGATATCGGGCGGCTAGCATGAACCTAGCGTGGCAGACAGCAGCTTACTAAAGAAGTTTCTTGGCTCGGTTGACTTTGAGTTAGATGAGTTCCAGGAACGTTCTATAGATCTTTTAGACTCAGGTGAGTCGGTTCTTGTGGCGGCACCCACGGGTTCTGGAAAGACTCTTGTCGGTGTCTATGCGATCTTCAAAACGTTGTTCGAGCGGAAGAGATCCTTTTATACAACTCCCCTCAAGGCTCTGTCGAATCAAAAGTACTTGGAGTTCTGCGCATACTTTGGAGCGGATCAGGTGGGACTACTGACCGGTGATAACTCGATAAGAGCTGACGCTCCGATCGTAGTTATGACCACTGAAGTTCTTCGTAACATGATCTATGCAGACAATCACGACCTTAGCCAGATTGGTCTTGTCGTTCTTGACGAAGTTCACTATCTGCAAAATCCGTACAGGGGAGCGGTATGGGAGGAGGTGATTATCCACCTTCCGCCGACCATTTCGTTAGTCTGCCTCTCTGCTACCGTCTCTAACGCTGAGGAGTTCGCCCACTGGATGCGAACTGTTCGAGGGTCTATGGAGGCTGTTATAGAAGAGACTCGGCCAGTTGAGTTGCAGCATCGATACGTGGTGGGCAATAAGAGGTCGAATCAACTAGAGGCTATAGACACGTTTATAGATGATCGACCTAACCCCCAAGGGGTTCACTACGACGCTCCTTGGCTTGCAGAGGCACCTTTCAAGCGTGGGGGAAGGCCGAAAGCTTTCCAGCCAAAACGGTCAAGAGTTGTATCGTTGCTAAACGATGAGGATCGACTTCCAGTTATCTATTTTATATTTTCTCGGGCTGGTTGTGATGAGGCTGTTAGGGAGTCACTCAACAGTGGTATTCGGTTAACTACGGCGTTTGAACGTGATGAGATTCGTAAGGTACTAGATCTCCATCTAGCGAACCTTTCCGACGAGGACCTTACGTCACTGCACTTCGAAGAGTTTATGGCTGCGCTTGACGCGGGTATCGCCGCTCACCATGCCGGAATGGTTCCACCATTTCGTGAGGTGGTGGAGGCGTGCTTTGAGAGGGCATTGATCAAAGTTGTGTTTGCAACAGAGACGCTTTCTTTAGGTATAAATATGCCCGCACGTTCAGTCGTGATTGAAAAACTCACTAAGTTCAACGGTGAAAGACATGTGCTACTAAGTGGTGGTGAATATACGCAACTAGCAGGTAGGGCTGGCCGTCGCGGAATAGACGATGTCGGTTACTGCCATGTGCTTTGGAACTCATCTACAACTTTTATGCAGGCTGCGTCACTGGCACAGAACAGGTCCTATCCCATCCGATCCTCTTTTAGGCCGACCTATAACATGGCCTCAAACTTAGTCAAGAGATATCTCCCTGACACTGCTAGACACCTATTGAATCTGTCGTTTGCTCAGTACAGTGCAGACTCGGAGGTAGTCGAGTTAGAGGCAGAATTGGCACGTACTCGGGGACGCCTGGTGGCGGCGGAAGAGTCTCTTACTTGTGAATTCGGGGATGTTATTGACTATCTCGAAAGAAAAGAAGCAGAGCGTACTTCAAAGAAGCAAGATACCAAAAAGGCGCAGCTACATAAGTTAGAGTTGGATCTTCACCGTATAAAGGTTGGTTCAGTGTTAAGTGCTCCGAGCGCTCGTGATCGAAGCAAACGTGTGAGGCTTGCGGTCGTGTCGGTGGGTGTCCGCTCTAAAAACCGAGTCAAGCTTACCTTGGTATCTAGCTCTTCTAGGACATATCGCGTTGGAAGTCTGCAGTCCGAGTACCTAAGCTCGGTGGGATGGCTGAAGCTTCCGACTCCATATGATCCAAGCTCTAAAGAGTTTCGATGGAAGGTATCAGATCTGCTGAAAAACTCTCTAGTCGAAGGAACAGAGCTGGGGGAGCCGTCGTTTTCACGCGAAACCGAGGAGTCATCGCAGAAAGTTGAAAATGATACAGTGGCCACGTTGGATCTCTTTAGCGCCTGTAAACACTTCGATGAACACGTTGCTTCGTTTAAAAAGCTCCAACGTTTTCGACATCGCGTTGGCGACGTTGAGATGAGGATCAAGTCGAAGATGGAGTCCTTGGCTTTACAGTTGAACCGAGTGTTAGAGGTGTTAGAGTTTTACGGATATGTTGACAACTGGTCGCTTACGGATAAAGGTGAGAGACTTTCGAGAATATACTCAGAGTCAGATCTTCTATGTTCGTTGGCGATAGAAGCGAATCTATTTGATGGTCTGTCACCCTCTTCGCTCGCAGCTCTCGTATCGACGCTGACCTATGAGTCCAAACCAAACTACAGAGACCTTACTGATCTGCCAAATAGGGAGGTCTCTAAGAGATTTGGGTCTCTTTCGTTGTTATGGAGAGAGCTGGTAAAGAAGGAGGCTGCGTCGCGCCTTCCGTTGACCAAAGCTCCAGATGGCGGTTTTGCTGGGGTTACATACCTCTGGGCGTGTGGAGAAGATATCGGTAGTTCGCTAAAGGGTACCGGAATTCCTCCGGGAGACTTTGTGCGTAACATTAAACAGACGATCGACCTTTTGCGCCAGATAAGCGAGGTTGCGCCACAACAAGTTACGGCGCAGGCAGCGTCGGATGCGATCGAGGCATGTTTTCGAGGGGTTGTAGCGCTGTCATCACAGGTCTTTTTTGCCTCTTCTGAGATGTAACGGCCTTGACGGAGAGCGGTGATGATACTATCCATTCATCAAGATTGAATAGGCACATGACTGCCTGTGGGGATAGAGTCTCATGGATGGTGAACGTAGGAACCTGAGGTTGGATGATGTACTTTAGCCAGGAAGAGTTTTCGAATGAAGAACGAGAGGTACTCTCAAACTTCTTTACCAATATCGATGGTCCAGTTTTTGCACTGATAAACCTTCCTGAGACGGTGAAGGCGGCTCTATTCGCTAGATACTCTCGGACCAATAAATCTCTCAGGCGTCTGTTCTTAGATGAATTTTACGACTCTGCCCCAGTTGTGAGCTCTGCGGTGACAACGGTGGGCTTGGAACGCTCAGAGAAGCTCTTTGAAAGGGTGATCTTGGAGTATGGAGACGACTCTGTCGCACAACTTGGCGGTGTCCACCTCGCCTGTGAGCAGGTCTCGAACGTACTCACGAAGGTGCTTGAAAGAAGCAGACTTATGTCGTTTCTGGAGCAGTCGACTCGATACTTGAACTTCGGTGATCGAAATAACATGGGAAGATTTAGGTACGTTGTTCCCGAAGAGGTTGTGTCAACTGCGTACGAAAACATGTTTGAGGAACGAATGAGTGGGCTGTTCGAAAGTTATACAGCTATCCAAGGACGAGTTTTTGAACACCTTTTACAACGATATGGAGACCCAGAGGAACCGGAGATGATGCGCTCCCTTAGAGCTGTCGCATTCGATACCGCAAGAGGAGTTCTACCAGTTGGGACGCTTTCTAATCTTGGTATCTATGGCAGTCCCCAGTCTTATGAGTACTTGGTGATGAGACTTCGGTCTCATCCTCTCAATGAGGCGAGAGTCTTCGCCAAGCTGATATTGGATGAACTGCAAAAAGTGATTCCATCGTTTCTATCTCGGCTAGACCGTCCGGATCGGGGAGGAGCTTGGGTCGAGTATAGATCAAAAAAGCGTCAATGTCTGAGCGAGATTGTCGACGAAATTGTGCCAGAGAGTGCTGATATAGGTGGATATAGCGACTCAGATGTTCGCTTAATAGCCTTTGATCGTCAAGCAGAGAGAAAGATCTTAGAGGCGATTGTCTTTGAGTATAGCGGCCTTTCAAATGAAGAGATAAGAGCCATAGTCGAGTCGTTGTCGGCTGACAAACGTATCAGACTCTTTCGGGAGTATTCAGGGGATAGATTGAATCGGCGACATAAGCCCGGTCGCGCTTTCGAAGTCGCCAACTACACCTTTGAGGTCGTAAGTGACTACGGAGCATTTCGTGATCTGCAAAGACATAGAATGCTGACGACTGAGTGGGTTGGTATAGATCCAAGTCTTGGCTTCGTCGTACCGCAACTGATTAGACAGTCTGAACAGACCGACCTATACACCGAGGCGATGGCGTCCTCGAAGGACCTGTATGAGCTGCTAGCGAAGTATGTATCATCTGATGTCGCAGCTTACGTGGTTCCTATGGCCTATCGCATCCGCTATCGTCTCCATATAAATGCTCGAGAGCTTATGCACCTAGTCGAGTTGCGTTCCCAACCTGCTGGACATGAGAGTTACCGTAGAGTCGCACAGTCCATGCATCGGTTGATTGGAAATATAGCGGGACATAATCTTGTTAGTGAGGCTATGTCGTATGTAGATTATGAGGACTATGAGTTAGGGAGACTTGAAGATGAAAAGGAAAATGAAATAAAGCGCTTGAAAAATTCAAACTAACTCGGTTAAAGTACTTTCAAAGTGCATGTTACGAGATTGTAACGGGTAGTATCACCGCGGAACTTTGGTCTAGAAGGTGGAAATGGCAAGGAAGAAGAACAGTAGCGAAGTTGAAAAGTCGAGTATTGAAGAAGAGGGGACAGAAGAAATAGATCCGCAGATCGAGGACTTTGAAGACGATCTTGGTGATTTAGACGTTGACCTCATAGAGGATGACTTGGATGAATTCCCCGAGGACTTTGAAGACGATGTGTTTGAAGATGACCTCGTGGACCCGCTCGAAGAAGATCCACTAGATGAGATAGAACTCGTGGATCCTATCGAGGAAGTCTCTGATGCGGTCGATGTTGAAGCCACGGAAGAAGACGACGAAGAGGACTTTGAAGACGACGAAGAGGAAGTGGAAGCTTCTCTAGATGAGATCTTAAGGGATCGTCTTGTTGTAGTGGACGATGATGAAGAAGATCTAGAAGACGATAGGACAGAGGTAGCAGTCAAGGTTCTTCCACGTCAACCCGACGAGTTCGTCTGTCAGTCTTGTTTTTTAGTGAAGAACAAGATCCAGTTGGCGGATAAGGTTAGAGAGCTGTGTCGGGATTGCGTGTAACCTCTATAAAGGAGGTATTTTATGCAAGATGATAGCAATAACAATGAGTTTGACTTTGAGAGTGTTATCGAGAAGCTTGTCTACTTCCCTGTTGGATTGGCTGCTGCTGTAGCTAAGGCTGCTCCTGGAGCTGCAAAGACCGGAAAGAACCTCGTAGAAGGACAGCTTAAAACAGCGGAGTTCCTGGGGAGAATGAGCGTTGATTATGCAAAAAAGAGGTATCAAGACCCTGAGACATTGATCAAGGATGTCGGTCAGATGGTTGCGAAGTCCGTTGGGGGGCCTTTTGGTGGTCTAATTGGACATCTAATAGAATCGAATGTATCGTCGAAAAAGCCGGAAGAGTATACAAACGTTCGTGAAGCGGACGTAGCGCATACTCAGAGTTCTGGTGAGGACAGTAATGAAGTGGGTGCTAGTGACGCGGACAGTGTCGGTGGTATAGCACACTACGAAACTCTTACAGCTAACCAAGTTATAGTAGAGCTTGCAAAGTGTACGCCGTCGCAGCTTGCAGATGTCGAGAGCTTTGAGCTTGAGCACCGTCGTAGGCGTACCGTTCTTGCGAAACTATCCCAGTATAGGGACGCATCTGTGGATCAAGGACTGTAGTACTGTTTCGGAGGCGACGATAGATCGAAATCTTCACCGGGACGGGATCTTTCCCTTTGATCCCGTCGATGGCTTCAAAAATCTTTTGGAGTTGCGCGAGGAGATGGGTAAAGAAGGCGCGTTTGTGAGAGGTGGGCAAGCGCTGCTTGAAGAGCAAAAGGTGCTTGTGAAGTCTTTATCCAGCGTGACATGGAGGTTTGGGAGGTACTACAGTTACAGTGGCTTGGTAGTCGCCTTTACAACGGGGTATCTCACCGAAACTAATGTCTTTCGAGTCGTGGAACTGTTCGTGTCGCCTCCATTTCGACGTTTAGGAATTGGCGATGAACTTCTTACAGAGATGCTAGCTCTATCGAGGTCTTTGGGAGCACTAACTCTTGAGACGGTGGTTCTCCCAGGTAGTGCTGCATCAAAGTCCCTTATGGAGAGTCATGGCCTAAAGGCGAGAGCAATAGTGATGTCTAGAGAGAGTGTGCTTTAACTAACCGCTGACGATCGACCGTTCGTTGAAGCCGAGTTCGTTGCTATAGTCCATTGTTGAGAACTGATATACAGATGAGTTTCTAGGGCTGTATCGTGTTCTTGTGTTAGCTGCGTAGATTCTTCAGTAACTGCCAGTGGGAAGCGGTAACTGTGACGGTCGTTGTCTT
>JAJYGI010000110.1 GCA_021790735.1 Actinomycetes bacterium
CGGTACAACGCTCGCCAACGAAGTAAACGTTGAACTCCTTGCTCAGATACCTTTGGTCGCCGAGCTAAGTGAATTCACCAAAGAGACTCCAAGTGATGCAGATACGTATGAAATCGCCCTCCGAGGACTACGAGCGAAAGTAGAGGCTTGGTTTATGACACGTGAAGAAACCCTCGAAGGATGTAGCTCTAGAATGCTCAAGATATTCGAGCAACTTGAAGCAAAGATCTAAGCAAGTTGTATAGCAAGAGCGCCTTTTGGATGGTAGATCATCGAACCCAAGTACGCACAGTTACCTAAGGCATAAACCTTACCTGACCTTAAGAGAATCCAGTAGCCCGAACCATCAGGAAGTGGAAGAATCGAGCGAGCAGAGTGCCCTGAGATTACTCCAGATAAAGAGCCGTGAAAGCGAGCCGACCCGAAGGTAAAGACGCCTCCATCAGAACCCAAAAGCCAATATCCATCACATTGAGAAGTAATCGCCCCATCTACGATCGGACCATTTAGCTTTACTCTCGACAAAGAACCATGGTAGGGAAGATCTCCATTAACGCTCTCTACCCATCCACCCGATCCTACAATATAAAGTCCTTTAGCGTTGGGAGATGCGAGGAGAGAAGCACCCGGAGTTGGATGGGGGTCAGCTGGCGCAGCTAAAGTAGATCCATAAAGATCAACTACCGTTCCGTCTCTATACATCACAGCAACGTTAGAAAGCAAATGACCCGTTACCGCAACTAACGCATTGTCGTCCTTTGGAGTTACGCTTCCGACCACACTCCATCCAGCATTACTCGATAGCATTAAAGTACCGTCGTAAAACAAAACGACCGTCTGATCATTTTCCTCGTGCTCTAGAACGGTCATACCAACAGCCACTGATCTCATATTTGGTGGCCTGCAGATAGAGATATGGCCTCGGTAAAAGTGGTAGAGATCACCGTTAGCAAAAAGTACGCGATAGCCTCTGCCTGCACTCTTCAGAGATCTCACAACATTAGATGTGCCTCTACTTTGACAAGTCATAAACGCAACCGTACCTTCAGCTAAGAGGTTTTCCAGCATAGGACAACTTCATCTACTACTAAGTGGGGAGGTCCCTCGCATCTTGTAGAAACAACTCAACTGAGGACTCATAGAGTGGATGATCAGGTAATAGAACCTCAACCTTGCCGTTCAAATCTACGAGTTTCGGCGTTATTGCTGGAATATCTCGCCTTTGGCTCGCCCAGTCCAACACTTCTTTAACTGATGAAAACTCCGAGAGTAGTTCAAGATTTTTAACCGTCGGTAAAATCATCTCAAACTCCCCTCGACTATGTCGTTCAACTGCCTGCTTGGGAGATATCCAGACAAGGGATGTCGATTCACCGTAATCTGCATCCACAACTTGGTCACAGGGGAAACTAGAGATAAAAAATCTCGTATTAAACCTCCTTGGAGATCCTTCAGGTGTGATCCAATGAGCAAAATAAATAAGATCGTCACAGAAGATCTCTAAGTCAAGCTCTCTGACTATCTCCCAAAACGAAACTTGACCCTCGTTCAACTGTTTCCTTGCTTGGGAAAGTGCAGCGAAGTCTAACGCTTGTCTACCACCCGTAACCGCGCCGAGAAATACACCCGCTTCTTCAAAAGACTCTCTTACAGCGGCTATATAGTAGCTAAGGCCGTCCTTTCCAATATCCAATAAAGAGGAAGCTTCTGCATCGTCAATGCCACGACACCGACGATAAAGTTCAGGATTCTTATCATTCTCTTCAAGCTTTCCACCAGGGAAAACGTGTGCCCCTCCCACAAACTCCAGGGCTACGTTTCGCTTAAGCATCAAAACGTTGAAACCGTCGGTACGGTCTTCTCTCAAAAAGATCACAGTCGACGCACTCTTTGGAGCAACCATTCGACCTCCTACATCGTACTAACTGTAAACCTAAGTGTAAATGGTCGAGTTGTTATTTCCTACTTCCTAGGCTTACGTACGGTTACGGCCGACGATATTGTTCAGCCTTAACGTTTGTCCGACTAACAGATTTTGATGGAAGAACGACAAGAACGACTTGGAAGCCCAACGATGCAAAGACCAAGTGAAGGTCGTCGTCCACTTTAGGAGGGAACTCTAATCTACCTTCCGCTAGTGGGAATCCCATTGCGTTTCCTTTAGTCTCGTACGACCGCACTAAATGATCGAATCTACTATCTATGACACCTGATCGTTTATCTGTTGACCATCGGTCAAGGCGGTCCCAACTAAAAGCGTCAAAGTCTTCTATCAGCACTCTCTCAAGGTAAGAAAATACAAAGGATTCAACACCCCCTAGTGCTTTTGAGACAGTTTGTGCAGTCAAGCGACCGGAAGATGAACCAGAACTCACAACAGCTGACACTTCAACATCCCTTACTCTGAACCACTTTGCCAAGGTTTCCATAAGTGATTGCGTCTCAGCTAGCGCGAGTCGATCGGGTTGAATCTCGCTAATTCCTACAACGTGAAGAGTTTCCTTTACCTCTAGCAACTCAGTCTCCTCGCCTTACTTTGGCAACGATATACGAACGGGCGAAAGCCTGCACAAACGCTAAGAGAACACACATTGAACACACAATAAAAGTTACGGGTGCTCGATGATTTAAACAGCCCCAGCTGAGCGTCAGGAGGATGCTTCGGTGAGCTAGCTGCGACAAGGACTACTAGAATACACTGAAGCACCCCGGTAGAACTCGAACCTAATGAGGAAACCCCGGTCTGCCAGCACTAGACGATGCCGAGTCTCTGATTTACCATGCTTATAGGAAGAGACATCTAGATCGGTAAATAATCTCTGACTATGTACACACACTGAGCAAGCCAAAAGGCGTAGGCAAATTCTCTCTGTTCCTGTGCTAATGATCATTCTTTAATTAGGTATAGCTAGTTGATCTTGGACTCTTTACACATGGTATGGTGTTGAAAGACTCCGTATACCCCCTAACTCCATGTTCAACTTCTCTTTACGTACCGCTCGTCTGGTACTACGCTCTGATCCCTTATACCCAATAGCTACGAGTCTTTTGTGAACGACGTTGGCTCTAATTACTCCCTCGGAGGCCTCTACCAACTCCTTTATGAGGTGGAGCTGATCGGTATCGAACATCGACGAGCTGCTTTGTCGTACTCCTCTTTGGGCAAGGGTTCCATTCTTTCTCGCAACTACTAGGGCCTTTACTGTATTAGGAGAACAGTTGTGTGCCCTTGCGGTTTGGTTATATGACTGATAAAGATCAAAACTTTCAAGTATGTTCATAACTTTGGTACTATCTTTCATAGTTAGGCTCCTCCTGGGACTTAGGAATGCATAATCACTAGTTTTACCAGTGAGGAGCTGCCTTTTTAATTCGGGTTATCTAAATTGGCACCATTATCTAACTTTCATGTGGATTCACACATCCACTCTTGTGGAAGCTCGAAATCAACCGGCTCACAGGAAAGCATCCCAAACGTCAGTGTCTCTCAAGTACATCTTGGGTTCAACCCTAGGCTCTTCCGTTGGATACGCCAAGCTCAATCGAAGGTATGATCTCATCTTTATGAGTACGGATCACATTTGACAATCTGACAAAACTCGATATCTGGATCGTGATACTCGGGAACGCCATTGATCCAAGAGTTCACACGACGTTACCGTCTTACAAGCTGATCGCCGTGACGCAATAGTGAGCAATAACATCTTGTAGTCACTTTGACGACGAAATACTGAGTTTATTACTTGGTGGTTCTCGGTAGGTCGACGTCTACAGAATCTGGGTAATCTCAATCAATCTAACTAGATCAGGACTCAAATGAATTCATCGATCTAATGCTTTCACTGCGCCATACACTAACGACGATAGAGAGTCAGCTGAGAAGCACCACAGTACTTGAGCTAACTTTAACGGAATCCGATAGCATTACATTGCATATATTCAAATAAATTAGTTATGTCATCAAACCTGTAAGGAGTATAGCTTTGGCAAAGGCGGCTACACGAAAAAGTACCTCTTCTAAAAGACGAAGCGGCTCATCCAAAGCCCGTGCCTCATCTCAACGCGGTCCAATAGCGGTAGCCGGATCAATTTTAGTTGTCGCCGCAATTCTTGTCACGTTCCTACTGGTTAAACTAAACACCTCAAACTCTTCACCGCTAACCGGGGAAAGATCGGTACCAACATCGGTCCTCAACGCAATTGAGAACGTTCCATCTAATGCGTTGGACTCGGTCGGGTATAACTCCTCTGTCATTCCACCTTTGGTGTCATTGAGTGGACAGACTCCACTTACAGCATCTGGAAAGCCAGAGATCTTGTACATTGGTGCAGAGTTCTGCCCATTTTGTGCTGCAGAAAGATGGCCCACAATAGTTGCGCTTTCAAAGTTCGGTCACTTTTCAAACCTTCATCTGATGACATCGTCGTCTACGGATGTAGCTCCAAATACTCCAACTTTCAGTTTCTATAAATCCACCTACAGCAGTCCATACATCTCGTTTGAACCAGTAGAGTGGTCGACCAATAAGTCAACCTCTTCACCCAACAACTTCAACGGATACTCCATACTCCAACCGCCGACAAAGTCTCAGTTGGCACTATTTGATAAATACGATACTTCTCCCTACACGACCCAGTCTGGTTCTATCCCTTTTATAGATTTTGGTAACAAATTCCTTCAGATCGGAGCAAGCTATCAACCGCAGATTCTCGACAACGAGAGTTGGGCAACGATCGCAGGGTCTCTATCACTTCCGCAGTCACAGACCGCTCAGGCGATAGACGCTACCGCCAACTTAGAGACTGCGGGCATCTGCATCATGACAAAAAACAAACCAGCAAACGTGTGTTCCAACCCAGTTATCTCCAAAATAGAAACCGTGCTTGGGAGTTAGAAGAGATGCCTCGCTGGGTACGATACTCTTTAGGCTTACTTTCGCTTGTTGGGCTACTTTCCTCTACGTACTTAACGATTGCACACTTCGATACCAAGGTGACACTAGCTTGCCCTTCCACAGCGCTTATAAACTGCGAAAGGGTCACGACTTCCCCAGAGTCTTACTTTATAGGAGTACCAGTCGCACTACTTGGGCTGATTTTCTACCTAGCATTTGCGGCCATCAACTCTCCGAGTGCTTTCAAGATAAGAAGGTTGGAAAATATACGTTTGGCGATGGCTACTTTGGGAGTTCTATTCGTTCTTTATCTCGTTTACGCGGAGTTGGATAAGATTGGCTCTATCTGCCTTTGGTGCACGAGTGTACACGTTGTAACCTTTGTAAGTTTCTTGATCCTGCTTTATGCCAAAGCAACTTATCAATTCTCAGAGGATAAATGCACGGTCTAAACTCCTATTATTGAGCAGATTGACCAACGTCAGGACAGTTGGGAATTTGAACTATCGAGCTTTCGATAGCAAACTCCGTAGATCCAACTTGATGTGCAACACGAAGTTAACCTGAACGTCCAGCTCACGAACCACAACGCAATTTCTTGAAGTATCGGTTTACATCGTCTAACACATTTCCCTATATCAGTAAAGCGATGCCACTCAATACGATATAGTTCTACTTTCGGACACCTTTGCGACGTCCAACACGCCACGGTAGTAAATGCCTTCACGAACCAATATAGATTTGACCCACTTCATCATCGTTCTGAATGATCAAGCAAGACAACCGTCATCTTGTCAACTTGGAGATCAACTACGGTACTAGCTCCCGTCACTAATATCTAAACTGCCGCCCCTTGATGATGGACTGAAGCAACCGCTGCAACTCTACGAGAGGCTTTGACGAGCGCTCTACGTTCACGTTCAGTTTTCCCACCCCACACGCCAACAACCTCCCCATTACGTAAAGCCCAGTCTAAACAGCGGGGCTGGACTGAGCAACGTGAACAGACTCTCTTGGCCATCTGTTCGCGTTGCTGTCTACTCTCTTTTGACTCTCGAGACCACGCCGACTTAGGGTAAAATAGATCACCATTAGCACCTTTACAGGCCGCTTGTTCTCTCCAATCCGCCTCTTCTACATTCATTGCCAACTTTTCTCTCCTGCGTCTACTTCCAACCATTAACTACACCGCTCGGCGTCTCCATTTAGGTTATCGCGCAACACAACAATTCTCAAGAGCATTTACAGGGAATTGACACAACCGTAAACTAAGATCAACCTTGTGGCTCATTTCAGACCAAACACGCTCTTAGCTGAGATCGCCGATGACCCGAAAGTCATATTTGTTACTGGTAAAGGAGGAGTTGGCAAAAGTACAGTCGCTGCGCTTCTGGTTGAAACCGCACGACGTAGCGGGCTCCGTTGCGCAGAGATCGTTTTAGGAGACTTTGCAAAGTTAGAGATTCAAGACAACTCCTCTAACCCGATAACGGACGAGGTGGAAGGGGCTCCGAATTCGTCCGCAACATCATCCGTCATCGGCGAGACGCCAGATACAATAAATATAGACCCCGCCGAAGCCCTCATTGAGTACCTAGAAGATCAT
>JAJYGI010000055.1 GCA_021790735.1 Actinomycetes bacterium
CTGACTCAGAGTGAAGAAACTAGCGACAGTGCGAGGACCACCAACTAACAGACTCTCTGTTTCAGCGACAGTGTGCCTACCAGAGGTCATCACTCACTAAGGCGTCTTGGTGATCAGATTGGCTGGCGGGCAAAACCGCTAAGCGGATTGGTCGTCGAGGTCCCTCGTGTGGCCGTCACCGTGACGAGCCCAGGGCATCTAGTCGAGGATCGGGCCATGGGTCGGGTACTGCACCCTCAAGGTATCGATCTGGACAAAGTCGAGGCAATTGCGAAGCATTGACAATCCTAGGACTATGGATCTGATACGTGGCATGAGGTCTTTACGGCAGGACGATAGACCATCGAGTCCATCAACGCGTATCTCAAAGACGCGGCCAATGAGCACTTAGGAGCACCCAGGCGACGTCGCGTACGAGGTATTGCGGCTGCGCAGTTCTTTGCTTCGCTTCTTACGGCAGCAGCCAACATCCGTAAGATCCAGAAGTTCTACAGTGACGCTACTACCACACCACAGGGTCGAATTGGCGTACCGGTGAAATCACCAGCACCCCGAACGAAGGCAGTGGTGTCGCTCGAAGGAGTGAGTTCCGCTGGTAACCTCTTGGTGGGCGAAGGGGGACTTGAACCCCCACGTCCTTACGGACACAGGAACCTGAATCCTGCGCGTCTGCCTATTCCGCCACTCGCCCATAAGATAGTGCCATCTAGAATGATAAAGCATTTTATGACGTTGTCGGCGTATACAGTACTCATAGAGTCAAATTAACCCTTGTTTAGGTAAGAGGTGGGTAGAGTCTAATCAGTGGGACTAGATAAATTTGAGCGTCGGCTTCAAGGTGCAGTCGAGTCAGTGTTCGCTAAAGCCTCGAAGAGATCGGTAGAGCCTATTGAGCTAGGCCGGAGGATCGTTCGCGAGTTAGAGCGAAACCGTAAGGTTGGATTGACTTCAGAGATTGTACCAAACATGTACAAGGTGTATCTCTCAAAGTTTGACTTTGAGGAGTTAGAACCTATTGCGAAGGCGATTCTAGCGGAGCTTAAAGCCCTTTTAATCGATACTGCGAATGAACACTCTTACAAGTTTGTTGGCTCAATTCAGATAGATTTTATTGAAGATTTTAATCAAAAAGCCGGATCCTTTTTCGTAGAGAGTAGCTTTTTCGAAGAAGAAGGTTTTGGAGATCGTTTCGTCTTGGTGTTACCGGACGGGCGAAGAATTGAGTTAAATCCTGGAGTCTTTGTTGTAGGACGGCTTCCTGTATGTTCGCTCGTGGTAGAAGACCCTCGTGTTTCGAGAAGACACTGTCAGGTAGAACTAGTCGACAACGTCGTTTATGTTAAGGACTTAGGGTCTACAAATGGAACGTATGTGAATCAACAACGAATTACTGCAGAGATACCTTTAGTAAGTGGCGACGAGATCTTGGTTGGTGGAACCAGGCTTGTCTATCTGTTGGAGTAGCAAAAAGTCGTGCCCGTCCCCTTGCTTGAACTTTTCAAATATGTGTTTATTGCCATAGTTTGGCTATTTTTTCTTCGTATTCTTAGAGCGATATGGGTTGAAGTAAAAAGCTCTGAAAGTGCGAAGAAAGTTAGGAATATACCCGGTAGTGAAAGGGTCCCTAACTCGAAAGCAGTTTCGCCCATAAATGTGAGAGAAGGTGTAGCAGTTGGGGCGCCTAGTCCAGCGCACACAGGTGGTGAAGAGTTTCGGCTTTTGGCGTTGGAAGGATCATTCAAAGGGAGAGAGTTCAGAGTAAAAAACGATATGTTACTAGGTCGTTCCGACGAATGTGATCTATCGTTAGTAGAAGATAATTTTGCCTCTTCACAACACGCAAAACTTCAAGTACGACCAGATGGACTTTGGATTGAGGACCTTGGCTCTACAAACGGGACTATCGTTAATTCGCTAAGAGTGAAAACGTTAACTCAGCTAGAGAGAGGGGACCTTATAAGAATCGGCAAAAGTGTGTTTGAGGTGATCCAACTTTGAAACTTCAGTGGGCACTTGCAACTGATACTGGAAGAGTTAGACGTGTAAACCAAGACTCAATTTACGCTGACGGTAAGTTGTTCGCTGTCGCAGATGGTATGGGGGGTCATGCTGGAGGTGAAGTAGCGTCCAAACTTGCTGTTGAGACTCTAAGTGAGATTCCTTCGAGTGAACGACTTGCTGAAGCATTTAGGAGTTCGTTCTCCGAAGCGAATCGTAGGATAATGTCTGAGGCATCGCACTCTGAGAAACTCAAAGGGATGGGCACGACCTTGACTGCAGCGTTAGTAACAGCGGAGGCAGGTAAGGAAGTATTCTTGGTTCAAAATATTGGAGATTCTCGAGCTTACTTTTTGCATAGAGGAGAACTTCAACAGATAACAAAGGACCATACCTACGTTGGCGAGTTGTTGAGAAGTGGATCGATAACAGAAGAACAAGCAGCTCATCATAGCCAACGCCACGTTCTTACCAAAGCTCTGGGAGTTGAGGCGACGGTAGATTCTGATATTTTTAAAGTCTCACCTTCTCCTGGAGACATTCTCCTCCTGTGTTCAGATGGTCTCATTAACCACGTTACCGACGGGGAAATCGAGAAAATTCTTATGGGGGGCCTACCTCTTCAACAAAGAGCGGACCGACTTATCGAAAGTGCTAATCTCTCAGGAGGTACCGACAACATATCTGTAATCCTTGTAGAGGTTCTAGGACTTAGCTCTACTGGAGAAGATCAAGATGGATCTTCTCCAGTAGAGCTATACCAAGAGAAAGAATTAGAGACTGTTGTTCGGAGAAAGCCGGAACTACTGTCGATACCTAGGCCCATAGACAAACAAGCGATAGTTAGGGGTAGCCGGATATTTACGCTGCGTGTCGCAGCGTTTTTGCTACTGTTTCTACTACTGGTAGGCGGCGTTCTTATTTCAGTACAGCTGTATGAAAATCACTCGTACTTTGTAGGTGATGCAGATGGTGCGGTTGCTATCTTTCATGGTCATCCTGGAGGATTACTTTGGTACTCACCTTCTGTTGTACAGACATCATCGCTACATTTGGATGTCTTGAACTCAGTTGAAGCGAGCGCAATCAAGAACAAAGTACCAGAGCCATCTCTAGTAGCAGCGGAGAGCTACATTAGGAATCTAAAGGCAAGGGTGAAGCAACAAAGCTACATATCAAGTCATCCTTTAGGGTCTTCTTTTACTACTACAACTACTTCGGGATCAGGTGTTGGATAGTGCAGAGGAGAATCCTATTTCTTGCGATATTTTTTTTAGTGGCATTTTCGTTACTGTTCTTGCAGCTAAACAACCTTCAGGTGCTCCAAGCTCAGCGTCTCTCAAGTGCAAATGGAAATAATAACGCTACCACCAAGCAACTGTCACTGCCCCGTGGCGCTATCTTGACGGCTGATGGAAAGGTTATAGCTGATACTGTCAGTGCTAACGACATCTATCACTACCAGCGACAGTACCCCTACGGTGCACTTTATAGTGATGTAACGGGTTACTACTCGATAATTTACGGTGAGTCGGGAATCGAAGCTGCATATAACTCCTATCTTCAAGGTAGAGTTGCACCACCCAATAGTCTCTCTTCGCTTTTTAGTACGAAGTATCATACTGACTCTGTCGTGACGACCATAAACTCGACGTTACAAAGTACGGCTGCTAAGGCACTCGGCGCGCTTGACGGTGCTGTAGTGGCGATTCAGCCCTCGACGGGGAACATCTTAGCTATGTACTCTTCTCCGTCTTTCAATCCGAACCCGTTGAGTTCACCGAGCGGTTCGATTGAAAATGCGGCCTGGAAGCAGGACAACCAAGGACAGTACCCACCTCTTTTGAATTTGGCTGTCGCAAGATCTTTTCCACCTGGATCAACTTTCAAGATCGTTACAACCTCGGCTATATACGATCACGACCCTGCTATCGCTACTCAAAGTTTTCCAGTTGAGAGTACAACCAAACTTCCTGAAACGTCATTGACACTTCACAACTACGCGTATGAGGCTTGTGGTGGGACACTGCCGGTTCTTTTGCAGGTATCTTGTGATACAGGCTTCGCCAATATCGGTTTAGAGCTTGGAGCGAATAATCTAAGTGAAGAGGCGAATGCCTTTGGATTTAACTCGGTGCCTCCACTTGATATCTCCGGAGCGGCTGCATCGACCTTTCCTCCAGCCTCGTTCTTCAGTCAGAACTTGCCACAACTGGCTTACTCTGCGATAGGGCAAGGTAACGACAGTGCTACGCCGCTTCAGATGGCCCTAGTTGGCTCAGCTATCGCGAATCATGGAGTTATAGAGACTCCACATCTTATGTCAGAGATAGTAAATGACCAGAATAAGGTTGTGAAGCAGTATCAACCGCATGCATGGAAAATAGCCACCTCTCCTCAAACAGCAGCGAAAGTTACAACTTTGATGGAAGGAGTAGTCAATGGGGGGACGGCTCAAGGAATCGCTCTTCCAGGGATTAAGATAGCTGCTAAGACTGGTACAGCTCAAACAAACTTGTCGTCAGGATCAACTGCAACCGGACTAGATGATAACTGGATGGTAGCATTCGCGCCGGCACAAAACCCTCAGATTGTAGTGGCGGTAGTCGTACCGCAGCAACCAGGTCTCAGTGCTAATCCGACCGGAGCTCAATATGCAGGTCCAGTGGTCAAAGCGATGCTTGCAGCAGCATTAGGAGTAGGGTAGGAGTTTAATTAGATGAGTCAAGCGACGGAGAGATCCTATGGATCACGGTATGAGCCCGTAACTAAGATCGCTCGCGGAGGAATGGCGGACGTCTACGAAGCTAGAGATACTCTACTTGATCGGCCCGTAGCTCTAAAGGTCCTCTTCCCCGAGTTGTCTACCAATGAAGCTTTTGTGGAGCGTTTCCGACGAGAAGCACAAGCGGCTGCAAACCTTTCACATCCAAACATAGTGTCGGTCTTTGACTGGGGAAGAGATAAAGGGACTTACTTTATCGTTATGGAGTTGGTAAGTGGGAGGACGTTAGCAAAGTTGATCCGGGAGGAGGCCCCTATCGCTCCCAAGAGAGTTGCATCGATCGGTCTTGATGTAGCAGCAGCTCTGAGTTTTGCTCATAAGCACGGAGTTATCCATCGCGATATTAAACCTTCAAACGTACTGATAACCCCAGAAGGAGACGTCAAGGTAGCAGACTTTGGAATAGCCCGGGCGATGACGGCCGATGGTGATCTTACACAGACTGGCTCAGTCTTGGGTACGGCCTCTTACATCTCTCCAGAGCAAGCACAAGGTGGGCAACTAGATGGCACGAGTGATATCTACTCCTTAGGTGTAGTCCTATACGAGCTTGCGACTGGAAAGGTTCCGTTCTCTGGTGACTCACCCTTGTCGATAGCGTATAAGCATGTGAAGGAGTCTCCCACAGTTCCCTCTGCGATCAATCCGTCGGTTCCTCCGGACCTCGAAGCTATCATTATGCGGTGTTTGGAGAAGTCCCCGAAAAATCGTTATGAGACCGCCTACGATCTAAGAGCAGATCTCAATAACTTCACGCAGGGCCAAGCGGTAAGTAGATACTTGGGTGAGGCTTCTCACTTTAGTCAGTCTACCAAAGTACTGAACTCTGCTGTTGGTGACACTACGATTGCGATGCCGATCACGAACCTTCACCAAGGTTCTGAAGTTGTAGATGATCCTGAGGATGAACGTAAATCTAAGAAGGGTGCCATCATTGCGCTTGTTGTTTTCTTAGTACTCTTGCTTGGTTTGGGGGGCCTATATGCAGCTTCACAGTTGGGATACTTTACTCCAGCTAAACCTCCACCGCCAGCTACTGCGAGTGTCCCAGCAGTCGTAGGGCTTACTTATCAAAGCGCGGAGAGTCAAGTCAAAGCGGTTGGTCTAAAAAGTAGACTTGTCTATCAGACCAATGCGTCTACTGCAGGACTTGTGATAGGTCAACTTCCTTCACCTGGAGTAACGGTCAAGAAAGGTAGCACCATTGTTCTGACGGTTTCCAGTGGGCCAGGAAAGGTAAAGGTACCGAATGTCACTAATCAAAACGTTACCTCAGCTGAAAATACGCTATTTGGTGACGGATTTAACGTGACTACGAACTACGTCAGTAACTCCTCCGCAGCAGCTGGAACGGTAATAAATCAAACTCCTACAGGAGGGACATCGGTGACCAAGGGCTCAACAGTAGTTCTTACGGTCTCAAATGGACCTACGCAGGTGAAGGTACCGTCTCTGATTGGAGATAGCGTATCTCAAGCTGCAAATACCTTAGCGGCCGATCATCTAACTGTGGGGACGGTTACAAATCAAGACTCAAACCAGCCGGCGAACACTGTGTTGCAGCAGTCTCCTGCTTCAGGTACATCTGCCGCTCCAAACTCGGCGGTGAACCTAGTAGTGTCTAATGGAGTTCCACCATCTACTAGTAGTACTACTACTAGCACTACT
>JAJYGI010000123.1 GCA_021790735.1 Actinomycetes bacterium
CCAACGCGGAGGCTGCGCGACGAAACCTCCTATTTTTTGCTGAGAAGAAGATTCGCTGCGTTGTTGGAACTACTGGATTTTCTTCGGCTGACATCACCGTTTTCCAAGAGGCCTTTGCAAGGGAGAAAGTTGGGGCGATCTTGGCTTCTAACTTCTCCATTGGTGCTGTATTGATGATGAAGTTCGCTGCGTTGGCGGCGGGATTTTTTGACTCAGCCGAGATTGTGGAGATGCACCATGAGCGAAAAGTTGACGCTCCCTCTGGCACTGCTATTGAAACGGCGAGGGCTATCGGTGAGGTGAGAGAACGCATCGGTAAGGACTTTATTGAAGATCCTACGACGAGAGAGACGCTTTCAGCTGCTAGAGGAGCTCAAGGTGGTTCTAATATACGCATCCACTCGCTCCGGACCGTGGGAGCTGTCGCTCACCAGGAGGTTATCTTTGGCGCTATTGGTCAGTCACTTAGTCTACGGCACGACTCCTATGACCGTTCGTCTTTCATGCCTGGAGTGGTGATGGCGCTAAATGAGGTATTTTCGATCGACTCCCTAAAACTTGGCATCGACTGGATAGTGCATCGAGAGCTTAATGACTTTTTTGATTCGAAGAGAGGAGAGAGATAGTGGATGTATCCTTTGGTTCATTGATTACAGCAGTGGCTACTCCATTTGACGACAGTGGAGAGGTTGACTTTGGGGCATTTGAGGAACTTGTCGCTTGGTTGATTGACCACGGATCCGATGGTGTCGTGGTAAGCGGCTCAACCGGTGAGTCCGCAACGCTGTCCGATAAGGAGAAGATCGAGCTTTTTCGTGTAGCAAAAAGAGCTGCACCTAAAGGATATGTTTTGGCTGGCGCAACTACTAACGCTACTAAACACTCTTTAGAGCTAGTCAAAGAGGCAGAAGGTGTCGGGGTAGATGGCATACTTGCAGTAACGCCGTACTATAACCGCCCTTGTCAAGATGGTCTCATTGCACACTTTTCGGCGATACTTGCCTCTACCAAACTCCCTGTGATTCTCTACGATATTCCCATAAGAACGGGCCGTAAGATCGACCATAAAACCGTTGTGGAACTCAAGGATCGCCACAGCAATCTTTATGGATTGAAAGACGCTAGCCAGACGCCGGGGCAGGCTGCGGCTCTTTTGAGAGAGTGTAGTGGAGGCATCTCTTTGTTTTCTGGTGATGACTCGCTGACGCTACCGCTTCTTGCGGTAGGTGGAGTCGGTGTGATCTCGGTCGCATCTCACTGGGCTTCGCCGGTGTTTGAAGCGATGATCGACTCCTTCAAAGCGGGGGACGTTAAACGTGCGGCCCAACTTAACCAAGCTCTTGTGCCTTCCTATAGCTTTCAAAGTCAAGAGAAAGCTCCAAATCCAACGCCGCTAAAGGCAGTGCTTGAGGTTATGGGACTCTGTAAGGGTATCTGTCGCTCTCCAATGTTAGATCCTCAAGACGATCTGAAGAAAGAAGCTAGATCCTTGATAGAGGCTTTAGTTAATGAAGCTCAATACCTAGGAGTCAAGTTGGATGAAAGTTGGGATCTATAACTGTGTCAAGTACCCCTGTTGAGGTTGGGTTTTTAGGTGGATTAGGAGAGATCGGAAGGAACTGTGCCTTTATCCGTCAAGATGATGCGATCTTGATAGTTGACTGTGGTCTTATGTTTCCTAACGAAGATATGCCGGGTGTGGATCTAGTCTTACCGGACTTCTCCTATCTCTATGAGAATAAGGACAAAGTTGTAGGCTGTGTACTTACTCATGGACATGAAGATCATACCGGTGGTCTGTCGTATCTACTTAGGGAACTCAACTTAGACCTGTATGGGTCTGAGTTGACCATAAGCTTTGCAACGAACCGGATCGAAGAGGCCGGGCTCATGAGTAGGTGTCGTACACATGTCGTAAGCGACGGAGAGGTTATAGACGTGGGTCCGTTTTCGGTGGAGTTTGTTCCTGTGACTCACTCTGTTCCATCCTCTTTTGCTTTAGCAATAACGACTGCACAAGGAGTGATCTTCCATACCGGAGACTTCAAGTTAGATCTCACGCCTTTCGACGAGCGAAAGACAGACATAGCGCGCATCGGTGCGTTAGGGTCCGCTGGAGTTGCACTGTTACTCTCTGACTCTACAAACGCGGAAGAGAGTGGTTACAGCGACTCAGAGACATCGGTTCGTCCGGCTCTTGAGAGTGTCTTTGATGCCAACGTCGATAAACGCATCGTGGTGGCGTGTTTTGCCTCGCACATACATCGAATTAGTCAGGTGATTGAGGTTGCCCAGCAAAGAGGACGGCAGGTCTTTACACTTGGGCGCTCTATGGCTAAAAATGTTAGTTTGGGAGTCAAGCAAGGAATGATCGACTTGAAAGGTGGTCAGATAAGAGACATCGAGAGCGTTTCAGACTTTAAGGACCCGGAGATCTGCGTACTATCAACCGGATCTCAGGGAGAGCCATTTTCGGCTCTTTCTCTTATGGCCTCTGGAGAGTCTCGCTGGATGAAGGTTGGAGATAACGACGTCGTTGTTATTAGTGCAGACATTATTCCAGGAAATGAGAGTGCCGTCGGCAAAGTTATCGACCACCTCTACAGAAGAGGAGCACTTGTAGTGCATCCGGGTGTTGCCCACGTGCACGCCTCGGGACACGCAAAGAGGTCTGAACTTCTTACTATGTTGAACTTGACGACTCCAAAGGCTTTCGTGCCAGTCCATGGAGAGTTTAGACATCTGGTCAATCACGCCAAGTTAGCTATTTCGAGTGGCGTCGATCCTGATCGAGTTTTACTTGCTGAAGACGGCGATGTCGTGATCCTAGATGAAAAGGGTGTTCACTACGGTGAAGAGGTTCCTGCAGGGTACCTTTACGTAGACGGTATTGTAGGTGGAGTAGCCCACGGCGTACTCCGGGATCGTCGAGTGCTCTCAGAAGAGGGTGTCGTTGTGGTATCTGTCACCGTCGACCTAAACGCTCGACAGCTCGTTGCAGAGCCCGAGATAGCTACTCGTGGATGGGTTGAACAAGGTGACGGAGCTGTCTTGTTAGAGCTTTCTAAGGAAGCTGAGGCCGCTGTGGTTCGAGCACTGACGCAAGGAAGCAAAGATATTGATACGCTAAAAAAGACGATTCGAGGGGCGGTTGGTAAGAAGATTTCGACGTTGACCAAGCGGAAGCCAATGGTGATTCCAGTCGTTACTGAGATCTGACGAAGAAGTTAAAAGAAAGGAGCGCCTACCTTTGGCTAACTCATCCAGATCAAACACTACAAAGAGTAGAGGAACAACCAAAGTAAGTGCTCGATCGGCCGCTCCACGGGTGAGTTCTACCAGGAGGTTCAGGATTAGCCTTTCGAAAGAGGCATGGTCGGTTGTGGTGTTAGTCGGTTCTCTACTTGTGGGAATCGGCGCTTACTCTCACGTGCTTGGTCCGTTAGGCTCATTTTTCCACGGGTTTTTAGCGGTCTTGTTTGGACATAGCGGATGGGTCGTTGTCGTCGGCGCAGCCGTAGTTTCCGTGGGTGTATTGGCAAACTTAAAGTATGCCGCATCGAAGATGAGTGTTGTGGACGTCGCTATAGTTCAGTTCATGGTGGCTTCAGTGTACGGAGTAGTGCACGAGACAAATCATGGTGGTCGCTTTTCATTCGTTGGCGTGGTTCACTACGGCGGAGTCGTGGGAGAGCTGTTTGGCTACCTGTTTCTTCATCTAGCAGGCAAGATAGGAGGTTTTGTTCTTATCGGACTGCTTTTACTCCTAGCCTTAGCAAACCTTGGCGGACTTCACCTCGAACGTGTCTCTGCATGGGTCTCTTCTCAGTTACGTGAGTCAAAGGCTCCAACAGGAAAAGGCCCGTTCGTGCAAGACGAGCCTTCGGATCGCGAGAGAGTGAAGGTTCTCAAGAGATCAAAGGTACCGAAGAGTCCGGTTGGGCCACAAGATGAGGCGTTGGAGTTCCAAGATATCCCAATCTTTGCACCCAACCTTGAAAACGAGATCGCAGCGAAAGACACTTCACCGCCGATTCAGTCAAAAGATGCGAAGGACCAAGATGAACCTTTAGAGATAGTTGATCTTGCTGTCTTTGAGGATCGAGAGAGCGGAGAACTTAGGCTAAAGAAGGGTACGAGTGGATCTTGGAAACTTCCAGCTAAGAGTATCTTGTCTCGTGGATCCAAGCAAAGGTTGAACAAAGCCGAGCTGATAGAGAGAGGGAATGCGCTTCAAAGCTCCCTTGGAACCTTTGGTGTAGGTGTTAAAGTCGTTGGTATGACGGTAGGGCCCACTGTAACGCGCTACGAGCTTGAGCTGGCAGAGGGCGTGAAGGTCAATCGACTCCTATCACTGCATCGTGATATAGCTTATGCAATGGCAGCCACCGACGTTAGAATACTTGCTCCCATTCCAGGTAGATCTGCAGTTGGCGTTGAGGTCCCCAACAGAACTCGCGAGACGGTGACTTTGGGTGATGTCATGGCATCTTCTGAGATGTCGCGAGCTAAACATCCGCTTCAAGTACCAGTCGGAAAAGATATCTCTGGCTCCACTGTGGTGGCAAACCTGGCGGAAATGCCCCACGTCTTGATCGCAGGATCGACTGGATCTGGTAAGTCTTCGGCTCTAAATTCAATACTGACCTCCATCTTAATGAGAAGTACCCCTGATGAAGTTCGACTGATTCTCATTGACCCAAAGAGGGTAGAGTTGGGCCAATACTCTAGACTCCCTCATCTTCTTACTAGCGTGGTTGTGGATCCCAAAAAGGCTGCGAATGCACTTGCGTGGGCCGTGAAGGAGATGGAGAGTCGCTACGATCTTTTAGCTGCTGTTGGTGTTCGAGACATCACAGGTTACAACGCTCTGATTAGGGAGGCTAACTCTGAGGGCGTGGACAGAAAGTCTCTCTCACAGGAGATTTTTGGTGATAGCGACCACGAAGAAGCGATCGTTCCTCTACCATTCATCTTGGTGGTCGTTGACGAGCTTAATGATCTTATGATGGTGGCGGCTCGAGATGTTGAAGACAGCATCTGTCGGATAGCCCAGAAAGCTAGAGCCGTAGGCATTCACCTGATAATCGCAACCCAGCGCCCTTCAGTGGATGTAATCACCGGTGTTATAAAGGCCAACGTTCCCTCTCGAATAGCGTTCTCGGTTGCCTCATTAGCGGACTCAAGAGTAGTTTTAGATCAAAGTGGAGCAGAGAAGCTTGTTGGGAAGGGAGATCTTCTCATGATTACAGCGTCGTCTTCTCATCCTAAGAGAGTTCAGGCACCGTGGGTATCTGAGGCTGAAGTTCGTCAAGTGGTCTCTCATTGGTCAAGGCTTGGAGGACCGAGTTATATTGAAGGCGTAGAAGGAGAAGCCAACACTAGGGAGTCGTTCTTGGGTAGCTCATCTCAAGATGATGATCTCTATCGAGAGGCTGTAAAGTTGGTTGTGGGTTCCCAACTTGGATCTACCTCAATGCTGCAGCGTAAACTCAAGGTTGGTTTTGCACGTGCCGGTCGCATTATGGACCTGTTAGAACAAGGCGGTATAGTAGGCCCTCCGGAAGGTTCTAAACCTAGGGTTGTGTTAGTGACCCCAGAACAATTAGAGGATCTTAATAGCTAGACACCACTGTGGAATGTGTCGGCTAAGCTGTCGCTTTGTCTGAGCGGACAAGGTTCGGCTTATTCGATACGTGGGAGGTATGTGTGGCGAAGAAAGACAGAGGTTCTTGGACGGCGACTAGAGGTTCTGCTCGAAGTTACGGTTCTCATTCTTCAAGGGGCGGATTTGCACTTCGTAGAGTGGTGGCTGGGCTAGTAGTTCTTGCGATTTTGGTAGTGATAGCAGGTGTTATTCAGCTTCTAAGACCGGTGCCTTCTCCGACATTTGCTTCTTCTATGAGTCTTCCGAGTGTAGTTGCGGGACAAGCACCTTCAATTCCATGGCCCCTACAAGGCTCCGCCACTTTAGACATTCAAGGTATTGGATCCTTCGGATCACACGGCTCTAACACTCCTATACCGATAGCATCTGTCGCAAAGATGACGACGGCTCTGTTGATAATCCACGACCATCCACTTCAACTCGGCCAAAGTGGACCTTCGATAACTATATCTCAGTCGGACTATCAGACCTATCAGCAGATGCTCGCCGCGGTCGACTCTGTTATGGCAGTAGCCCCTGGTGAGGTGCTCAATGAGTATCAACTCTTGCAAGCCCTTCTCATTCCTTCTGCC
>JAJYGI010000002.1 GCA_021790735.1 Actinomycetes bacterium
CTCTAAGCTTTCACAACTGCAAAGTATTAGAGCCACCAAATTCTGCTTTCCCAAATTCAGCTAAGATAGTAGTCATGATGAATCCACAAGATCCTTGGAGTGGGTCGAACTACAGCGATCCTACTTACCCACCACTTGCACCTAAGCCTAGGTCCAAAGTAGTAGCGGTTCTTCTTGTCGTGCTCTTTGGGAGCTTTGGCTACCTTTACACCTATAGATTAGACAAAAAGATCTTCTATCTCGGGCTGAGCACATCTGTGCTACTGAGCGTACTCTCACTGCGTTACCCTATCTTCGAACTCGGATCTTTTGCCTTACTAGTCTACTTCATCTACGACCGAGCAAAACTCCCAAGATCTTACTATCAAAACTATCCAAACGAGATTCCAAGATCACTACCGTAACGAGGTTACGGAAACGCTTTAGTAAAGCGAAAAACTTGATAGCATCTTTATGACGCGCGACACAGATGAGTTTCTACCAAAGGACGGCAGTTGGCTGAACAGATGCCTATTAGAGAACCAAACGAAGCTAAGTTAGCTTACCTCAAGCGAACAAAGGGTGGCTCTCATTCAATTGGTGCTAACACCTCTAGCTCTGATTCCTTAGCAAAAAGACCCAAGTTGGTTGCGCTTCTCATCGCTATGAGACCTAAGCAGTGGATCAAGAACGTCCTCGTCTTTGCAGCTCCAGCAGCCGCAGGAAAGATATTTGACGTCAAGATCGATATTGAGTCGTTCCTAGCCGCGGTCTTTTTCATCTTGGTCTCTTCGGGACTCTATTTATTAAACGACTGCGTCGATATCGAATCCGACAGGCGACATCCCAAGAAAAGACTCCGACCGATCCCAGCCGGCGAGATCTCTAAAAAGACAGCTTACGTAGCCGCGGCGGTCCTGCTTACAATCGGAAACGTTCTACCGTTTTTTGTCGCTCGATATCAACTTGGAGTCGTGGTCGTCTCCTATAGCGTTATCACCGCGGCATACATCTTCTACCTCAAACAAGAAGCGGTCCTAGACATCGCCATGGTGGCTTTAGGGTTCTTACTAAGGGCTATGGCCGGTGGTGAGGCATCGAATCTCACCCTGTCCAACTGGTTCTTAATCGTTGCGTCCTTTGGCTCACTTTTTATGGTGACTGGAAAGAGGTACTCCGAACTCATCGTTTTAGGAGAAGACGCCGGCAGGCACAGAAGAACCTTGGACGTATACTCGAAGGGCTACTTAAACTTCATACGGTCTGTATCTGCTGGAGTAACGATGACCGCTTACTGTCTCTGGGCCTTCGATAAACCTACGGTCAGCAATCACAACGCTCTGTTGATCGAGATCTCAATTATTCCCTTCGTACTTGCCATCTTGCGCTACTCCTTAGTGATCGAAGAGGGGATGGCAGGAGCTCCCGAAGACGTTGTTCTTTCAGACAAACCCTTACTACTCCTTGGTCTTTTATGGGCAACGGCCTTAGGCCTTGGCATACTGGTGCTTTAGCTAGCGCTAAAAGTTTTCTTTGCTCTGGAAAATTCAAAGGTACAAAGTATCGAAGTGAACCTTTAGCACCCAATCGTTCAACTCCCACCTTGTAGTATTACTAAGATGTCAGAAACTGAGTCGCAGAGAAGTAGTGATTTTTCAATCTCAGGACCTACGCTAAATAGCGGATGGGGTAGAGCCCCAAAGTCTCTCGGCAAGACCTTGCAGATAAAAGGTGCCGGTACCAGAGAAAAAGAGGTCGAGCTACTTGAGTTCATCACGACCAACGGCTCATCGAATAAGATCGCCCCAAGGGGGCTAGGTCGAAGTTACGGCGACTCCTCAACTCTTTCCTCCGGACTTCTAACTGACCCAGGCGGATGGAAAGACACCTTTGACTTTGACCCAAGCAATGGAACTCTAAGGGTTTCGTCAGGATACTCACTAGATGACATCATGCGCAAGTTGGTACCACGTGGGTACTTTGTCCCTGTTACTCCTGGAACTCGCTACGTATCTATCGGAGGTGCAGTTGCGGCTGACATTCATGGAAAGAACCATCACGTCGATGGGTCCTTTGGTACTCACACTAAAGAGCTGAGACTAGTGTCTCCTACTGGAGTCCACGTTCTATACCCTAGTGATCCCGAGTTCAAAGCAACGGTCGGAGGGATGGGACTAACTGGGTTTGTCTCTGAAGCAGTGATCGACCTTATCCCCATCTCGACCTCCAAGGTAAAGGTAACCACACGAGTCACTCAAAGTATCGACGACACGATCTTAGAGTTAGAGGAGAACGATACCAAGTACCGATACTCTGTCGCTTGGATCGACTGCATGGCAAAGGGAAAATCACTTGGGCGTTCCGTCATCACCTGGGGAGAGCATCTCGAACTTTCAGAGCTTACCGGGGCAGGAGACCCACTTAGCTTCGATCCACGGTTTGTCGCTTCGGTTCCAGATATCGCACCCTCTTGGCTACTAAATCGTTTAAGTGTCAGAGCCTTCAACGAGCTGTGGTATCGAAAAGGCAAGTTAGCGAAGGAGGTGTCGATAGAGAGTATCGAGAGCTTCTTTCACCCCCTCGATATGGTGGGGTCTTGGAACAGGCTTTACGGTCAGAAAGGTTTCTTACAGTATCAGTTCGTCGTTCCATTCGGAGCTGAAGACACCCTCAAAGAAGCCGTTCGTCTACTCTCTAACGTCAAAGTCCCTTCGTTCTTGGCAGTGCTCAAGAGATTTGGAAAGGGATCTGGAAACTACATCGCCTTTCCCTCGCCAGGCTGGACCTTAGCTCTAGACATACCCACTCACCGTTTTGGATTAGCCGACCTGTTGGATCGTCTTGACGCATTGATCGTTGCCAGCGGAGGACGAGTCTACCTTGCTAAAGACTCACGTGTATCTAAGCACCTAATACCTATGATGTACCCAGAGATCGACTCTTTTAGAGAGGTCGCAAATAGACTTGATCCAGAGGGTATATTCACAACAGATATGTCAAAACGACTCGCCTTGCGAGATGAAGATCTTTGATAAAAAGAGCCAACTCGGTTCGAGTACAGTAAGGACGAACGATGATAGACGCAAACTCAATGCCACAGTCGGTTGCAGTCTTTGGCGGTGGGTCGGAGATTGCAGGAGAGATAGTAAAGCTACTAGTCGAGAAGCGCTGTGAACATGTAGTTCTATGCGGACCAAACTTCCAAAGCATGGAGCACATCCGATCGCAGATCCAAAGCACCTCGTCCGCTCAGGTCGACCTCGTACACTTCGACCTCTCCCAGATCGACGATATCGAGAAGGTCGTCAACAACGTCTTTTCCGAGCACGGTCCTATCGACTGTTCGATAGTCGCCGGTGGTGTACTTGGTGATCAAAGTAGTGACGAGAGCTCTCCTGCTCAAGTTGCCAGAGTCGCCACCATAAACTACGTAGGACCAGCGGCTACGTTGACTGCAGTTAGGAACAAATACCTTGATCAAGGATACGGCCAGATCATCGTCTTGTCTTCAGTAGCAGGAGAAAGGGTTCGTCGCTCCAACTACATATACGGCTCATCTAAGGCTGCACTGGACGGCTTCGCCCTTTCTTTAGGCGAGTCGCTTCTCGAAAAAGGGATCTACACGTTGGTGGTTAGACCCGGATTCGTAAGCACGAAGATGACCGAAGGGCTCAAAAAAGCGCCTCTTTCACAGAGCCCAGCACAGGTCGCGAAAGACGTCCTAAGAGCTATTGAAGAACAGAAAGAGCTAATCTGGACGCCTGTTGCGATGCGACACGTCATGATGGTATATCGACATCTGCCGAGAAAGATAGCTCGGAGAGTACCTTTTTAAACCTCATCTAGTTGGCGGTCAATCCTACGATCGGTGACGTTACTGCTTCAGAGGGAACCGTCGTTGGATCACCCTCAAAGATAGCATCTCCGAAAGAGACGATGTGACCGGTGTTGAGCAGGATATAGTAGCCCTTGCCGTCTGGGGTAGGAGCAACTCCGACAGCTGGAGTTGTGATACCTAGTCCCGGAAGAGAGCCGACGAATGGAGCGTCTCCAAAGGTGAAGATACCTCCATCTGCAGCCACTAACCAGTATCCCCTACCGTCTCCCGTTGCAACCATGCCTACGACAGGTTTGTTCAGAGGTTTTCCGCCCATTGAGCCGTAGAACGTCGCGTCGCCGAAGCTAAATATGCCACCGTCTGAGGCTACTAACCAGTAGCCCTTCCCATCTGGCGTGGAGGCCATCCCTACGATTGGCTTGTTCAGTGGGTGTCCGCCCATTGAGCCATAAAAGCCAGCGTCTCCAAAGGTGAAGATACCTCCATCTGCAGCCACTAACCAGTAGCCCTTCCCATCTGGCGTGGAGGCCATCCCTACGATCGGTTGATTTAGAGGATGCCCAGCCATCGAGCCGTACGATGTAGCACTACCAAAGGGAAGTACCGCCCCATTTGTTGCAGTTACCCAGTACCCTGCACTCGGAGCAGACGACCCTAGGTCATTAGAGATAGTTATCGGTCCAGAGAGTTCGAACCAGTCGGAGTTGAGCCCGAAGTAAGAAGCGAACGAGTCGCCACTTACCTCTTCGGATCCAGATGTACCTATAATACTTATCGCTGTGACCCGACCACCCATATCTCCGTAACCGTTTCGGGAGTCAACCACAAGTTGAGTTAACGTTCCAATGGTCGGAAACTGAGCTTCAATTTGAGCTGCAGTAATAGTTTGCGTCCAAGTGTTGTAGTTATTGCAGATCTGAGAAGTGCAGATACTGTCGTAAGGATCGGGCACAGCTGGGAACTGACCGTTGTTGGTGTATCCACCTGTAGATGCCGAAAACTGAGTCTCTGCTATCTGACCGTTTGGCCACTCAAGAACCTGTCCGGCTGTGTCCAAAACCGCCTGAGCAGCGAGCTGATATAGGCTTGCATACGGTGAGTTCGGATCCCACATTCCGCTGTATACCTGACATTCAGTGGAGTCGCATGTATCAGCGAACCCAAACCACCCCATTGGACTAGATAGAGCAAATGACCTAGACTCGACCGCCTGAGCCTCAAGTGCCTGAAATCCCCAAGGTTCTGCCTGGGGCCCAGCAGACCCGTCGGTTCCCCACGTGGCAGGCGTCTCGCTTGCCACCACTCCTTGCAGGTACGACTCTACTGGAAGCACATTTACTGTTCTTTGAAGAGGGAGGCTACCCGATACATAGGTAACGCCTTGAATATACCCGTAGACGTGTTCAACACTTCCGTCTGTGTAACACAGCTGAAGGGAGTTGTTCCAATTCTCATTCGACATAGCAGCGATCGAGGTTCCGGCCCCAGGCGTTATGACAGCAGACGATCCGCTAAGGTTCGATGCGACCTGATTCCAACTCGTTGACGCTCCGCATCCACTAACCGATGCAGTCGAGACCAACGCGTTGTATCCATTCGACCCCAATGCAAGCTGTGTGAGGTAACCACCGGGAACTGAGACACCTGCAATCTGATAGTTAACTGGGGAGTACACAGTAATGTTGTCGAAAGCGTTCCCTTGTAGCTCCACACTCACGAGTTGATTAGGGACCGTGGCTAGGTTAGTACCACCGTAGTAGTGGCCGAGTATCCACTGATAAGTCTGTTGCCCAAGGATCGCATACCCTGCTTGACCGTACTGTCCGGCTCCGTATCCATGTCCCCACCCATGACCGGTAACGGTTATCACGGCTCCGCTGTCTGCAAAAGCTGGGGTAGTTGTAACTGCGAACACCGCAGGGATAGAAAGCGGAGAGATAAGCAGAGTTTTCTTAACAATCCTTATAATCTGTCGAGATCGTCGGCTTCTTCGAGAATGTAGTCCTTTACGCAACCGTTCACCACCTATCGCAAGCAAGTCCAAAGGCTTCTTGCCTGCGAATCCATACATCCATGCCTAAGAGTCCCTGTCGACTCCGTTTCATTTAATCTCGGACTGCGGTTCCAAAAACTTTACCTCACTTAGAGCCGTCTCACAACTGTTTACAGTGAGAATCTACGAACCTCTCACTGCTGAGGTAGTCAGAGTATGACTCCTTAGGTAAGCAATGGGTAGAACTAATCCAGTCTCAAACACCGCTTTAAGTCCTACAGTTTTGCAGCTAGGATAGAGTCTTGCCAAGTAGACCATCTACCACAGGAGAGACTTCTTTGTCAACTGAGTCTGAGACCGAACCTTTGTCCTCTTATGAGACGCTTGAAGAAG
>JAJYGI010000149.1 GCA_021790735.1 Actinomycetes bacterium
CCCTTTTTGCTCACGGCGCTACGTTAGTTCACGTAACGTTAATTCGTCGCGTACGATCTCACCATGCGTAGCCTATTCGGCTCACTTCCGCCAAGTTAATTTACCGAGAGTACAAATACTTTGGTTGATATCTCTATGTATCTTATGTATAATCGTTTCAAATTTATCGAACGTATCGTCGCATCAATGCGAGGGTCGGGTCGCTGAATTGTAATTTGCTGCGTCTGCAGCGTTACTTGAAAGAAGGGGAAACTATATGAGTACAGTCCAAGGAGGTGGCGGCCAACTTCGAAAGGAGATGAGCCGGCTTGACCTCGTGATGGCTGGCCTTGGAGCAATAATTGGCTCCGGCTGGCTGTTTGGAGTTTTGTACGCGGCTAACGATGCTGGACCAGCAGCTGTAATCGGTTGGGTTATCGGTGGTATCGCCGTTACGCTGATCGGGCTGGTCTATGCAGAGTTGTCGGGAATGTTGCCTGAGGCTGGAGGAATCGCTAGATATCCTCACTTTACCCATGGATCTCTTGTCGGATTTATCATGAGTTGGGGAGCTTTCATAGCGTACTCAACGGTACCTGCTATCGAAGCCGAAGCCGTTGTACAGTACTCAGAGCACTACATCACGAGCTTCGGTAGTTCAACTCTCCTTAGGTTTGTGGTAGAGGCGCTTTTGTTGGTGCTGTTCTTTACTATCAACTCCTACGGAGTGAAAGCCTATGCCAAGACGAACACGATTGTAACGGCGATCAAGTTCATAATGCCGTCCGTTACGATCTTGGTGTTCCTGTTTGTCGCAAGCCACTGGAGCAACTACTCCTACAAGCCAGCGGGAAGTCTGCCGGGCGGGTTTGCACCCTATGGAGTAGTGGGCGTTCTGCGAGCTGTGGCTCTATCGGGAATCGTATTTGCATTTCTTGGGTTTCGGCAAGCCGTCGACATGGCGGGTGAAGCCAAAAATCCACAAAAAGATGTTCCAAGAGCTATCATGACGGCTATTGGATTAGCAATCGTGCTCTATGTGATGTTGCAGGTTGTATTCATCGCTGGAATAGCTCCGAGTGCATTGGCTAAAGGATGGGCAAGTCTTAACTTTACATCTCCATTTGCTCAGGTTGCCTCAGCTCTAGGGCTAGGATGGCTGGCTACTTTGCTCTATGCAGACGCAGTTATCTCACCTGCGGGTACCGGTAATGTGTACCTCGCTTCAACCGGTAGGGTAGTCTATGCTGCTGGACGTAATAAGTACCTTACCAAGAGGTTCCTAACTCTCTCTGATAGAGGTGGAGTGCCGATCCTAGGGTTGGTTGTTACCCTTATCTTTGGAATCTTGGCCCTGCTTCCGTTCCCATCTTGGCAGAGCCTTGTAGGTGTTATCTCATCTGCAACGGTGTTTACCTACATGATTGGACCGGTTAGTGCTGCTGTTTTGCGTAAGAACCATCCTGATGCTCATCGACCTTACCGGCAGGCCGCCCTTGAGGTCGTTGGTCCGGTAGCTTTCATCGTGGGTACCATGATCATCTACTGGTCAGGTTGGAATATCGACTGGAAGCTGATAGTAGCTATTTTGGTGGCTACCGCTATCTATGGAATCGCCGCGGCGCGACCGAACACCACCTTAGATAAGGTTGACGCAGCTTCCCTAAAGAGCGGTATCTGGCTCCTCGCCTACCTGGTGGTTATGTTGGCCATGACGTACTTTGGATCGGCCGCCTTTGGAGCGCCTTATGACCACGGGAAGGGCCTGATCCACTATCCACTGGACCTAGTCGTGGTTGCAGTTCTAGCACTTGGATTTTACTACTGGGGCGTGGCCTCTGGTAGGAAGACCCAGGCTGGCGTTGATGCCTTCGAGCGAGCGGACACAGACCGCATTGCTCGAAACGAGGCTGAGAGGTCTCCGCTTAGTTAATCATTTTGGAGCTTAGATTTAGCTCTCCGGGTGGATGGGTACACCGTGAAGGTTCCTATCCACCCTTTTCTTTTAAGTGCGTCCATCTTGAGGAGCGAAGCTTGCTCGTTCTATAAGGGCTTAAAGTTTTGTAGCAGGGTCGTGCTACGTTATCTTTAGAAGTATCGGCGTATTTGCCCAAAGTACTTATGACACTGTGCATATGGAAGAAAAGGGTAAAGATGAGCCGGTATTTTACTTATACAGAGTTGAGGACTCAAGTTGAAGACGCGATACAGAGACTAGTCGAAGAAGGCGTATGGAGTGACTTTTTAGAGTTTGCATCTAACTTTACTACGTACTCTCCAAGAAATACAGTTCTAATCTACAACCAGTGCAAAGGGAGAGGCATCGATCCGTCCTATGTCGCTGGATATAAAAGGTGGCGTCAGCTAGGCCGATGGGTTAAAAGAGGTGAGAACGGCCTGCGAATCGTCGTACCGGTGCTCTCTAAGCAAGCGGACGCCGCAGAGCACGCGCCTTTGGACGAGGACCAAAGAGGCCGTCCCTTGAGGTTAGTTGGATTCAAGAGCGCATACGTATTTGACCTATCGCAGACCGAAGGTGACGAGTTTATCGAACCGCTAAGTCCTAAGCACCTATCTGGTCCTGGTGATCAGGAGGTGGAAGAGTATCTAAGGAGTCGACTATCTAGTAGAGGCTTCCAGTTGGTATCGGAGAGACTTAAAACGGGAGTGAACGGATTTACGGACTTCTCTAGAAGGTTGGTTGCGATATCAGATGCTCTTAGTGACTCTCAAAGACTAAAGACTCTATGCCACGAGTTCGCTCATGCAATGCTGCACGAGACAAACACGGTCGAGCGAGAGCTAGCTGAGTGCCAGGCAGAGACCTTTGCTTATCTCGTTATGTCTTCGCTTGGAATAGATGCAACGCAGTACTCGATTCCGTATCTCCTTCGATGGTCGAAGGGATCGGCAAGTGCCGCACTGGACGGCTTTGAGGACGCCTACGAACTTTTTATCGCAGTTAGATCTGAGCTTATCGCTACCCCAGTCTTAGCTGACTACCCCGATGAGGCTCCAGATAGTGATCTTTGCAAGCTTCTGACTCTTGTGTGATCGCCTTGGCGCGTGCGGCAGTCTGTTGAAAAGGGCTATCGCTCATTAGGTAATGAGCAGTACATCCACTGCCGCAGCCGCTTTCTGGTGAACAAGTGGATCTGATTTGAGCGTATATGAAGCTGTAAGTATTAACTCTTTTTATCTCCAATGATGTTGTCCGTGTTGCGTCTGATACGGAGGTTTTGTTGAGAGTGCGTTACTATAACGAGAGATACTACCTGTATGAAAGGCAAAGATGGATCAAATGCCGGAGTCCTGGAGGGTCTACCTGGGCGCCAAGTTAGAGGTGTTATTTGAATCGGAGTGGCGTTGTCTCTATGGGTGTTCTTCGAAGCGACCTCTGCCACGACGCCTTATTGAAGGACTTAGAGGTTGCGCCACCGCTTACATCCTTACCGCATGGAACCCTCAGTCCGTTGAGTTAGAACTTGAAGAGAATCAAAGGAGAGGTCGTGCTCTTGAACGCGACCTCATAGAGCTATCTTTGCAGTACTACGTGGCGAGAGGTTCCTCTCTAGATGATAGCTACTTTGAACTTGGTTACTTAGTCCTCGTCAACGAGCAGTATCTTCTACCTGATTCGATCTTTGAACTTGCAAAAAGGTACGATCAGGCAGCTATCTATGTGATAAGAGATGGGATTCTTAGCTGCGTGGACTCAAATGCAACGCTGTGGGTAGAGATGGAAGACCTTGCGGGGTTGTTGGGAACGTAGTTTCAAGGATAAAAAGCGTGTATCGGGTGTCTGTCGATACGTGAGCCAACCGAGGACTTTACGTAGGAGGATTTGTGTACTTGAAGCGAGCGCGTATCACAGTCGCCATAGCATTGGTTTTAGTGTTACTACTTGGCAAAGGGAAGCTCTCGGTTCAAGCACAAAGGAAGACTGCTACCACTTCATCTCTATGGACGAAGCTCATAGAGAGATCTTCTTTAGTTAGCACTCAACCATCATCTTTCTCCTTGCCTTAGTGGGTCCGTTGGCTCGAACACACGAAATCAACGGTGCAAACACCTATCGACGTATATCCGATAAGAACGATAACTCCGATCGGCACTGATGTTCAATACCTACGATCCAAGTGAGGAGTGACAAACTTCTTCTTTTGGAACCCGACGAAGTACTCGGCGTCTGCGTGACACTTACTTGCCTCTATATTGTCGGGGTTCGGCTCTTTGCAGCTGGACAATCCAGGACAGATGATGACGGGTCATTTGGAACAGTGGGCGGTCACTTCGAGGTTCAGCGCATCTTCACATATGATGACGTATACGACTAACAGCCCTCTAACTTTGGACCCATCTGCTACCGGGCTCATTCCTATGATCTTTTGTACTCTCTCTCGGTTAGACCGAGGGGCTAACTACGAAAGGAGGTATCGCTGTAGGCATGATGTTACTAACGACGAAGCTCTGTGGCAAGGTACAAAGAGCTCTAACCCTGACTTTATAACCATAACCTGCTTCAATGAGTGTCGTGAGAGTACGCAGATTGAGCCTGTTCAAGCTATGTGTATCCAGGCTTACTGCCACCTCAACTATAACGGAGGTTGCCCCGTTAATGGCTCGGTGGCGTCATGCGCTTATATCAATAGGACTGCGTTTTGGTTCAAGTTGTATTTCAACGGACTCGAGAGAGTTCTTAAAAGATCGTACTACAGGTAATTGGTGGCTAAGGTATTAGGTCATCTATGGTGTTGTTTGGGATCGAAGTAGCTGACTATGAAACTTGGGCTAGAACGAATGGTCTAGAGATCCTCCTTATCGCTCTAGGTTCAATTCTGGTAGCTCGGCTAATTCATGGAGTCGCAAATATCGCTGAGAGGCGAGTTGTGAAGGCTACCGCTTACCAGGTAGTGAGCGACCTAATCAAGTCGGAACCGACGAAGTATGTTCACACTGCAATTCAAGCTATCGACTGGAGCTTGAGAAGCGTCGTTTACTTTACAGCTACAGTACTGATACTTATTCGCTTTGGTGTACCCTTGACCTCTTTGGTTGCGCCCGCCACTGTAATCGGGGTTGCCGTGGGCTTTGGTGCGCAGACCCTGGTTCAAGACGTGCTTGGAGGATTCTTCATAATAACGGAACGACAGTACGGAGTGGGAGACGTAATTCGAATATCTAGCGTTGGACTTACGACAGGGGTTTCTGGAACTGTAGAAGAGGTTACACTTCGTATAACCAAGATCCGTACCTTGGCAGGGGAGTTGATCGCGATCCGAAACGGGCAGATTCTTCAGGTGGCGAATATGTCTCGAGACTGGTCTCAGGTCGTTATAGACGTACAACTCCCCGCAGAAAAAAAAGCCTCGGCAAGGGCTCGAGAGATCTTGGACGAACTCTGCAGCGAGCTAGCAGAAGACGAACGATTAGTTCCTGTGCTGTTGACGCCCCCTATGGTGACCGGCATCGAGTCTATATCTTTGGGATACATCATTATTCGGGTCGTTGCTCGCACCTTGCCTTCGAAGCAGTTTGACGCTGGTAGAGTGATGCGAGCACGTATTATCGAGGCGCTCTCAGCAGAGGATCTACTTCCGAGTTCGTCCTCTTCGGCAGTGATTCAACAGATGGTGTGAGGTGAAAGCTATAAAGCGAGTTCGTCGCTCAACCTGGTACCTGATTCTATCGTTCATTCTGCTGTTTATTGCGTATCTGTTTGTACGTCCTAGGCAGGTTGCAGTCTACGTATCTAGTCCGGCACCGGCGGTAGCACCTTCGACAACCACGACCACTGTACCTACCACAACGACCCATGTTCATACATCTACTACGGTCCCACGGTCAACCACGACGACGAGCACAACAACTACGACGCTAGGAGGAAGCACGACCACATCAACCTCTTCAACCACGACGACGAGCACAACAACTACGACGTTAGGAGGAAGCACGACCACATCAACCTCTTCAACCACGACGACGAGCACGACTTCAAAGTCTTCTACCTCGAGTACCTAGTGTCCCTGGTCAGAATTTCCTTGTATAACGATGGGCTCTAGATATTTTTGCATAGAAGCGAAGATTTCATCGGCGCTCTTGGTCCAGATGAAGGGCTTTGGGTTCTCGTTCCAGGCCTTG
>JAJYGI010000037.1 GCA_021790735.1 Actinomycetes bacterium
TGTAGCCCTGCTCGCCGAACGCACGGAGAGGCTACGTAAAGACTGGATCCGAAAGGAGATGGTAGAGCTCGGCCGAGCTCGAGCCGCTAGCCTGGGCTGGCCGGATGCTTATGCATACTCAAAGGCTCTTGGAGAGATGGCTCTTACATCCTCCAAACTTTCTATCAAAGTCTCTATCGTTAGACCATCGATAATAGAGTCTTCTCTGAATCAGCCATACCCTGGATGGATCAGAGGCTTCCGCATGGCGGAGCCTATCATTATCTCCTTTGCGAAAGGCTTACTCAAGGAGTTTCCAGGAGTTCCAGAGGGTGTCATAGACGTCATACCGGTCGATCTCGTAGTCTCGGCCATACTTGCGGTTGCTGCTAAAGGGCCAGATGAGAGTGAGATAGAGCACTTTCACGTAGCTTCAGGCTCTGTAAATCCTTTGAGATACGAGTCGTTAGTGGACATGGTAAGGAGCTACTTCCAAGAACACCCGCTGTACGACGACAAAGGACAGCCGATCTCCCTCCCGGACTGGTCTTCTCCAGGAAGAAACAAGGTCCAAAACGAGATAAGTCGAGCCTCTAAGCTATTCAACCTTGCCGAGGCCGCAACCTCTCTCCTACCCCTTAGGGGCTCCCGGCTGAACTTCACGAAAGATCTCGAGTCGAAAAAACTGGAGATCGATCGCGCTCTTACCTACGTTGAACTCTACGGCTCCTACGCAGAGTGTGAAGCCAACTACCTAATCAGCAACCTAGACCGCCTCAGAGGCACACTAAGTGAAGAGGAACTTACAACCTTCGACTTTGACCCAAGGCAGGTGAACTGGAAGAACTTTGTAACTACGGTTCACCTTCCGTCAATAGTCGAACATTCAAGAGTAAAGACGACTCCAGAGAAAGCAACAGCTTCTGCTAAGCGGCGTTCGGATCGTCAGCTAAAGGATATCCTCTCCGGGGAACCAAGATTAGTAGCCTTTGATCTTGAGAACACTGTTGTAGCCGCCAACGTAGTCGACTCTTTTGCTTATCTAGCAACAAGACATCTAGGGGGCAAGGAGAAGGTAGCCATGGCGGCATCCCTGTTAGCGGAGGCTCCTTCACTTTTGTCCTTAGATAAGAAAGACAGAGGAGACTTCCTTAGGTACTTCTATCGCCGATACGAGAACGCTAACGTAGAGATACTCAACGACGACTCCTGGTCGCTACTGTCGGACTATCTACTTACAAAAGCCTTTCCAGATGCCCTGTGGCGAGTAAGGGAGCACCGGCGGCTAGGGCACAAAACTGTACTTATAACCGGGGCTTTGGAGTTCGTAGTGCAACCCCTATCCCCGTTATTCGACGAGATCGTATGCGCCAAGATGACCGTCAACGAAAATGGGACGCTCACCGGACAGGTTCCTGGCACACCGCCAATTGGAGAGGCTCGTGCCGAGATACTTTCACAGCTAGCTAGGAAGTACGGTTTTTCAGAGACTCAGACCATAGCTTACGCAGATGGAACCTCAGATCTCCCGATGCTAGAACGTGCTGGAGTAGCTGTGTGCGTAAACCCCGAGCTAAAACTCATGAACATAGCTAGAAGACGTGGATGGCGCATTGAAAACTGGTCCCGAACCCAAGGCTCACCCTCTCTCTATCTCCCCATAGCAAAGGTCCGATAAAACTATGCGTTCTTTAGTAGTAGAACACAACATAAGGCGGATGGTAAGCGCAAAGCTGTTAGCAGATACATCGGTCAAGAGATCTCTTCAGTGGGGACCTCTAGCACTGAAAGAGGTAGGCGCTCCCAAAGCTCCAACCTCACAGTGGCTTAGAGTTCAACCGCGTCTAAGCGGAATCTGCGGATCAGATCTAGCAACCGTCTTAGCGTCGACAACGAGGTACTTTGAACCGTTGGTCTCGTTCCCATTTACGCCTGGACATGAAGTAGTAGGAGTCGCAACCAAGGATCAGACACGAGTAGTCCTAGAGGCTGCGCTCACCTGTAAGCCCAGAGGCCTAAGGCCGTGTCGATACTGCAGTCTAGGTCAGGAACAGCTATGCGAGTCGGTCGCTGTTGGAGACGTAAAACAAGGAATTCAGATCGGGTACTGTAGCTCCACAGGCGGTGGTTGGTCCCAAGAGCTTGTAGCACACCACTCTCAGCTCTGGCCGGTAAAAGACAGTTTAAGTGACGAAGACGCTGTACTTATCGAACCTTTTGCATGCGCATTACACGCGGTCGCCACAGCAAAGCTACAAAAACACGCAGTAGTCGCTGTGGTCGGTGCCGGATCGGTTGGCCTCCTTACAGTAGCGGCTATTAAGTACCTAAGTCCCCATGTGAACCTTTCGGTAGTGGCGAAACACCCAATCCAACGTGACTCGGCTCTAAAACTTGGAGCTAACGAAGTCATTAGAGAAGAAGAGTTAGGGAGATCCGCCCGGAGAAACACAAGAGCCTTTCGTAGTGGCGACTGGTTGTCTAGTGGATACGACGTCGTATTTGACTGTGTAGGCTCTAGCACATCTCTTTCTAGTTCCATCAAGTCAGCTAAACCAGGAGGGCAGGTCGTTGCTGTTGGAATGCCTTCTTACACCGGGATAGACCTTACTCCGCTTTGGCACCGAGAGATAAACCTAAGAGGAACCTACGCCTATGGAACAGAGTCTTTTTCGAAAAAGACCATCGAGCACCTTGACCTCAGCGAACAAGCATCTCTTATCGATAACGGAGACACGGTATCGATTCGTACCTTCGACCTTGCTATTTTAGCTATGGAGAGGTTGAAGCTGGGGTGGATGGTAACGCACGGGTTTCCCTTGGAGAACTACTCCCAAGCGATCGAAAAGGCCGCCCACGCTGGATCCCAAGACGCAATAAAGGTAGTCTTTGACCTACGTAAAACAAAATCGACATCGAAAGGAACCAATGACCTCTAGGCCAGGATTTGTACTCGAAGTAGATCGATCGACTCCGCCGACGTTGATGTGGCACGGTAACTCGTATCGTCTAGAGAGGTTCCCTACTGGTACAAGGATACTGTATCCACCAGAGCCTCAAGAGCCTATTGCAGATCCACGCGGGGCAGTTGAAGAGGCGTTGGAAAATCCCGTTGGCGACTCGCAACCGCTCTCGACCCTCCTTACCAAGGGGATGAGACTGGTCATAGCCTTCGACGACGTCTCCCTTCCCCTTCCACAGATGCAGGCACCAGACGTACGTCAACTCGTTATCGAAGCAGTACTTGAGAAGGCCGCTGCAGCCGGTGTAGACGACGTCTACCTAGTAGCTGCACTAGCTCTGCATCGACGAATGACCGAAGGTGAGCTCCGGCACGCCTTAGGTTCACGTATATATGACGCACTCACCCCAAGAAAGCGACTTCTACAACACGACGCTGAAGATCCCTCAAACCTTGTAGATCTCGGGACTACCGAACAAGGCGAGGTCGTAGAGATAAACAAGTTGGCTGCTGAGGCTGACCTCTTGGTATACGTGAACATTAACTTGGTCTCCATGGACGGAGGTCACAAGTCAGTCGCCACCGGCCTCGCCTCCTACCGATCCATTCGACACCACCACAACGTGAAGACGATGGTTCACTCACGTTCATTTATGGACATGCACCACTCCGAGTTACACTCCTCCAACTGGCGTATGGGACGCCACATCGCAGCCCAGGGTGTGAAGATATTTCAGATCGAAACCACCTTAAACACCGACACCTTTCCTAAAGCGTTTGAGTTTCTGTCAAAGCGCGAGTGGGAGTGGACGCTCAAGGACAGATCGACGTTTATCGCCTCCTCCAAGTCCTTAAAGGCTTCGCCAGATTGGCTTAGCAGAGACATAATGCACAAGATCCGATCGCCTTACAAGTTAACCGGAGTAACCGCTGGCGAAGTTGAACAGGTGCATGCTAAAACCCTAGACAAGGTGTTCTCCCAGCAGCTCGTTACCGTTGAAGGTCAGACAGATATCCTAACCATGGGACTACCCTTTGTGGGGCCGTACAACGTTAACTCGATCATGAACCCAATCTTGGTGTACTGTTTAGCGCTGGGATACTTCTTTAATATGTATGTCGGCAAGCCTCTCGTTAGAGAGGGAGGGGTGGTTATCATCTCTCACCCAAATAAGGCTGAGTTCGACCCGGCCTTTCACCCTTCTTATATCGACTTCTACGAGCAGGTCCTTACTGAGACCACGGATCCAGCTGAGATAGAGTCTCGGTTCGAAGAGAGTTTTGCTACTGATCCCTGGTACATACATCTGTATCGCAAGGGAAACGCCTACCATGGAGTCCACCCCTTTTACATGTGGTACTGGGGTGCTCACGCCTTAGATCACTTAGGTGGCGTGATAGTCCTTGGCGGAGATCCAAAGGCCACTAAAAGACTAGGGTTCCAAAGCGCCTCGACGATGATGGACGCTATTGAGATGGCCAAGTCGATAGTCGGAGACGACCCCTCTATTACACACCTGCACTCACCACCTTTGGTAATGGCGGAGGTCATATAGTGAAGCTGTCCAAGTCATCGAACAGATCTAAAGGAAAGCTCGGCTTCCCCTACAGTAAGCCCCAGGTCCCGGGAACTTTAGAGGTCACAAAGTTTAAAGATCCTTTGGGAACCTCCTTCGACACCTCTTGGGCACGGGTATATGCAGTACGACTACTTCGAGCCATCCTCATCGACAACGTTATTCGGCCTGCCACAAAGGTTATAGCCTCTCCTGAAGTCCATGGAAAAGATAGAGTCGAGGGAGTATCTAGTCCCGTCATCTTTGCGAGTAATCATGCAAGCCACTTAGACACACCACTTGTTCTTTCGAACCTGCCAGAACGCTACCGCCACAGATGTGTGGTAGCAGCAGGAGCAGACTACTTCTTTGATCGAAGATGGAAGGCGTATCTCTGGTCAGGTATCCTAGGAGCGATCCCAATTGAGCGGACTAAGGTCAATCGGCGTTCCGCAGAGCTCTCAACCCAACTTATAAGCGAGGGATGGAGTCTACTCATCTTCCCCGAAGGGGGAAGAACACCAGATGGACTCGGTCAAAACTTCAAAGGTGGCGTAGCTCAGTTAGCTATCAAAACTGGCGTTCCCGTCGTGCCGATCTTTTTAGAAGGCACCTATGAGATCCTTGGGAAAAGGTCACGAACTCTAAAACCCGGCAAAACCCGAATAGTCTTTGGCCGGCCTATCTTTCCAGATCAAAGGGACGCTAGAGAACTCACAGAGACGATCGAGACCGAGATAGCCACTCTCGCGCTAGAGTCACATAGCGACTACTGGCACGCTCAGGTAAAAAAGCACCAAGACCCCGAGTTGACCTTTGCACCTAAGGATCGTGCAAGCTGGATTGCTGAGTGGGAACGCAGTGCAAAGGTTCCAAAACGAAAGAAAAAACCGATTTGGCCACCTTACTTTGGCTCTTCGAGGAGCATCGGCGCAAACTAACCGAAGGTTTTACCCCTATCTTTTACTTCTTGATCAGGCGAAGGCCGGAAGACGGTGAGACCAGACCTTCCGTAGTCGTCATCTCAGAGACAAACTCAGTTCTCGAACCAGGAAATATAAACTCTGACAGAAGTACAGGGTGGCCAAGGGTATCAAATGTAGTTCTTTCACATCTAAGTGCTGGGGACCCCTGGGGTACCTGTAGTAGTCTGGCGTCAGACTCCCCTATCAAGCTAGCTGCAATCGTTTGAACAGCTGACGCTAGGGGCTGAGGAAGTGCTCTTGTACCCTTTAGGAGTTCGTAGAACGACCTCTCTTCAAGGTCACTTATGGAGAAGTTTTTAGCAAGTTCGATACTGAGCCACACTGTCACCCGGGCAAAAGGAATCCCGTCTGCTAGGTTAAGGCGTTCTACCTCAAGCAGTTCGACTGAGCCCAAGACCTCCTCTTGTCTACCTGTGGCCATAACTCGCCTTGAAGACAGCACCTTTCGTGACGGCTCCACTCCCACGTTCTCCAACTGTTCTTCAAGAGTCATGAAGGCTCCAAGGGACTGTGGGACAGGAGGAGGCTTCACTAGCC
>JAJYGI010000132.1 GCA_021790735.1 Actinomycetes bacterium
ATACCAAGGTAGAGGTGGCCAAGGTCAAGGAACTCAAGGTGGATACCAAGGTAGAGGTGGCCAAGGTCAAGGAACTCAAGGTGGATACCAAGGTAGAGGTGGCCAAGGTCAAGGAACTCAAGGTGGATACCAAGGTAGAGGTGGCCAAGGTCAAGGAACTCAAGGTGGATACCAAGGTAGAGGTGGCCAAGGTCAAGGAACTCAAGGTGGAGGCGCTCGTCCCCCATTCTCAGGTACGCCCGGTACTGGTGCTCCACGGGGAGACCGACCAAGCTTTTCCGGCCCTCCAAGAGGAGGATCTTCAGGTTTAGATCGGGCATTTGGGACTCGTCCAAGTGGTGCCCAAGGTTCGAGGGGACCCGGTGGAGGGGGAGGGTCTGCTCCTCTACCACCGGCTGCCGGCAGAGGAAACTCTCGAGGAGCAAGACCTAAGTCCAAGCCGTCAAAGAGAAGGTCTAAGAAGACCTTTGAGGAGTTAGAGCCGACTCAGGTTACTACCTATATGCCATCGTCTGCACCTGTTCCAGAGGGTGAGATAATTATCGAAAGAGGATCTACTGCGCAAGAGGTAGCGCCTAAGTTCAATAGAACACCAGGAGATATCGTAAGATTTCTTCTACTTCAGGGTGAACTTATAACTGCGACTCAGTCTCTCTCAGACGATATGGTAGAACTGTTTGCAGCGGAGATCGGAGCACGAGTCAAACTTGTGGACCCTGGTCAAGAGCAAGAAGCTGTACTTTCGGCAAAGTACTTTGACGAAGATGAGACAGTCGATCCATCTCAATTCGCAGAGAGGCCCCCGGTGGTGACGGTTATGGGTCACGTCGATCACGGTAAAACGAAGTTGCTTGACAGGGTTCGTGAGGCAAACGTGGTTGCTCAAGAGGCCGGTGGGATCACCCAACACATAGGTGCGTATCAGGTAACGTTAGAAGGTAAGGCTATAACCTTTATCGATACACCCGGACACGAGGCCTTTACGCAGATGCGTGCGCGTGGTGCAAAGGTGACCGACATCGTAGTCCTAGTGGTTGCAGCTGACGACGGAGTGATGCCACAGACCGTTGAGGCTATAAATCATGCTAAAGCTGCAGACGTCCCTATCATTGTCGCAATCAATAAGATCGATCGAGAGGATGCCGATCCAAATAGAGTCATGCAACAACTGTCTGAGTACTCGTTGGTACCTGAGACGTGGGGCGGTGACACGATCATGGTTGAGATCTCAGCGTTGCAAAACTTAGGCATAGATGATCTGTTAGAACAGATCTTGGTGCTTGCTGAGGTTCTAGAGTTGAAGGCAAACCCCTCGGGAAGAGCAACTGGTGTTGTCTTAGAGGCGAACCTAGATGTCGGACGTGGTCCAGTGGCTACCGTTCTCATCCAAGGTGGAACTTTACATATCGGCGATCCAATGGTCGCTGGTATCGCTTGGGGCAGGGTCAAGGCCATCGTAAACGATAAGGGCAAAGCTATAAAGTTGGCCTCGCTGGCGATGCCGGTGCAGGTTCTTGGTTTCTCAGAAGTTCCAAGTGCAGGTGATGAGTTCAAAGTAACAGCTGAGCTCTCTACTGCTAAGACGATCGCTGAGTCGAGAGAGCAGCGGATCAGGATGGCTGGTTATGCGTCTAGGGCCGCAGCTACCACGGGCGCAAAACTTGAAGATCTTTTTGAACAGATTCAAAAAGGCGAAACAGCTACTTTGAACATTATTTTGAAGGCCGATGTTCAAGGGAGCCTTGAAGCCCTTGCGGAGAGCCTAAGAAAACTTGAGCGTCCTGAGGTAAAGGTAAGCATAATTCACAAGGCTGTAGGCGGCATTACAGAGAATGACGTAGGTCTAGGCGCCGCCTCGAACGCCACTATTATTGGATTTAATGTACGTCCTGACCGACGTTCCAGAGAGTTGGCAGAGGCTCAAGACGTAGAGATAAGAACCTATGAGATCATCTACAAGGTGATTGAAGATATTGAATCTGCTGTTGTTGGTATGTTGGCGCCAGAGTACGAAGAGGTAGTAACTGGTGACGCGGAGGTCCGCGAGGTCTTTAGAGTCCCACGCGTAGGGGCAGTTGCGGGATGTTATGTTCTCTCTGGAACTATAACGCGAGGTTCTAAGGTGCGTTTCTTGCGAGACGGAGTTATCTTGTGGAAGGGCTCCATCTCATCACTTAGACGCTTCAAAGACGATGTCCGAGAGGTTCAAACTGGGTTTGAATGTGGAATTGGCCTCTCTGACTTCCAGGATCTACACTCCGGTGACATTATAGAGACGTTCGAGGATCGTGAGATCCCACGGGTCTAGTGACACACAGGAATAGACGATGAACTCACGAAATGGTTCAAAACGGAAGGGATACGACAGAGTCTCCAGGCTAAATCGCGTCCTTCGAGAGGTGGTTGCTGAGGAGATTGAGCGCGAGTCGGCATTTGATGATCGTTTAGTTCTTTTGACCGTAACTGACGTAGTTGTTGATCCCGATCTAAAACGTGCTCGAGTATTTTTGGCGAGCCTCTCTGAAGAGACGCTGCTTGGACTATCAGAGGCTCGAGTGTCTATACAGCATCGAGTCGCCAGAGAGTTGAGACTAAAGCGTACTCCGCTCCTTAGTTTTGAGGTTGACCCCTCTCTAGAGGCTGGAGAACGTATCGATGCCATCTTGAGACGTGTATCAAAACCCGAAGTCGATGCTGAAGAGGGTGAATGACTCAAGGGATCTTCGCTGTCAACAAGGAGAGTGGCCTTAGCTCCCAAGCGGTATTGAATCGTTGCAAGCGACAGCTAAGAGAAAAGAAAATTGGCCACAGCGGTACATTAGATCCACTAGCAAGTGGAGTCTTGGTCGTCGCAACTGGACCCTGTACTCGCCTGCTTAGCTACCTGGTAGGGGCGAAGAAGCGGTATCTCGCGACGTTTCGCCTTGGAGTCACAACAGATACCTACGACATAACAGGAAAGGTTACCTCTGAAACTGATTCTTCGAGTTTGAATACCGATGACGTGATATCCGCCTCCGAGAGTTTGCGTGGTGAGATCTTGCAGATTCCTCCTCGGTACTCAGCCGTTCACATAAACGGTCAACGGGCGTATGACCTGGCAAGAAGGGGAGAGTCCTTCGAAATCCCTCCGCGTCCAGCCCACGTCTATGAGCTGAAGATCGACGGTCCCAAAGACGCCTGCTTCACTATGTACTGTGAGGTCTCAAGTGGTACGTACGTGCGCTCTTTGATCTATGACCTAGGACAAATCCTTGGTGTTGGTGCCACGATGACCGCCCTTGTGCGCCTGGGCGTTGGAAGCATCGACGTTGACAACGCGGTTGAGGTTGAGAAGCTGTCAGATGCATCGATGCTGGATCCTCGCGTGGTTTTTGAGTCGGATCTCCATCTCAGTGTTGAACGTGAATCGGTGCTAGTTGCAATCACTAACGGACGCTCTGTTTCGTCAGATGAGATCATGACAAAGGACTCTGTAGCTGGTGAGAATGTATTTATGTATGAAGCGGACTCGATTACCTTTGATTCTCTGGTTGCAGTTGCACGGATCGAAGACGGCTTTGTTGTGCCTAAAGTCGTCTTACCTAGAAGAGTTGGACCAGTGACAATCTAGGTTTAGCCAAGAGAGATCTAAAGGAGGCAAGTGGAAGTAATTTACGACAGACAAGGTCCTATTGCAGGCGTAGACGCCACGGTTATGACTATTGGTACCTACGACGGAATCCACCATGGCCATAGGAAGATCGTCTCTGAGGTAGTACGCCGTGCAAAGCAACGTTTTTTCGCCTCCGTAGTTGTGAGTTTCGATCGACATCCTCTCTCTGTACTTCGGCCAGAGATGGCGCCATTGAGACTTATCAGTCTCGACCAAAAAATTGAGCTGATCGAGTCCTTAGGCGTTGACTACCTTTACCTTTTGACGTTTGACGATGAAAGAGTATCTCAAAGCGCGAGAGACTTCGTCTATGACGTCGTGATTGACGGGGTGAAGGCGAAAGAGGTACTTGTAGGCAGTAACTTTCGATTCGGTCACAAACGAGAAGGCGACGTCGAGTTCCTTTCTGCGGTTGGAAGTGAGGAGGGCTTTGACGTCTTCGGGGTGGGCCTTTCTATGGTAAGTGAGGTTCTAAAGAGTACCCGGCCGGATGCAGATCAGCCAATTTCGTCAACTCTGATTAGGCGGATGATTACATCTGCGGATCTGAGTAGTGCCTCGGCCCTACTCCATAGACACCACAGCCTTAGAGGAGTTGTAGTTGGTGGAGACCAAAGGGGGTCTGGTGAGCTTGGATATCCAACGGCTAATCTAGAGATACCTAGCCAGTTAGCGGTGCCTCTAGACGGTGTATATGCGGGTACGTTGCGACCGCTGGGTTCGTCACAGCCCTATCTCGCTGCCATATCGATTGGAACGCGACCCACGTTTTATCCATCGGGAGGCCCTCGACTTATCGAGAGTTTTGTTCTTGACTTTGACGGCGATCTCTATGGACGGGAGGTGGAGGTGGGATTTGTGGAGTATCTACGACCACAGATAGCCTATGAGAGTATCGAGGAGCTCATATCCCAGATCAGCAAAGATGTGCGGGACGTGCGAGTAAAGGTAGTACTTGGTCCACCTTAGTGGCGATTAGGCGAACGAATATTTTCATACAGCGGTCGCTATCTGGTGGCATCTAGCTAAGATGTGTTAGTTATTTAGAGAATGTAAGCGGATCACGCTTCCGAGTAGAGAAGGCGCCGAGGGTCGACGCAATGTCAGATAAATCAGAGATTATCGCAAACTATAGAAAACATGAGACAGATACCGGTTCGGCCGAGGTGCAGGTTGCAATACTTAGCGATCGAATCAATCACTTGACTGAGCATCTTCGTTTCCACAAGGGTGATCACCATACCCGACGTGGACTTATGATGCTAATTGGGAAACGTCGTCGTATGCTCGACTACGTACGATCCAAAGATGTCGAGAGATACCGCGAGCTGATCTCCAAACTTGGCATTCGAAGGTAGTAGATCTATAGTTTCAAAGTGTTTAACCTCTGGGTCGACCGACCCAGAGGTATTGCTGTTTGTCCCGAGTTCTAGGTGTATCAATGCATTTAGTTAGGGAAGATAAAGAGGAAAAATGAATAAAGTAACAACTGTCTCCCACACGTTTTCGTCTACAGATAAGGTCATCTCGTTTGAGACAGGAAAGCTTGCAATGCAGGCGAACGGTGCTGTTGTGGGCCGTTTAGGTGACACAATGGTGCTGGTGACGGCGACCGCTGCCAAAGGTGTAAGGGAAGGGATCGACTTCTTCCCGTTGACGGTAGACATTGAAGAGAGAATGTACGCCGCAGGTAAGATACCTGGATCTTTTTTTAGAAGAGAAGGAAGAGCCTCTGATCAGGCGATCTTGACGGCTCGACTGATTGATCGACCGTTGCGTCCCTCCTTCCCTAAAGGATTTCGTAACGAAGTGCACGTGGTGGGAACAATTCTGGGTGCAGATCTAGAGAATCCACACGATGTGTTAGCTATAAACTGTGCATCTGCCGCTTTGATGATCTCTGGGGTACCCTTTGAGGGTCCGGTAGGGGCTGTAAGAATGGCCTTTACGGCTAATGGAGAGTGGATTGCGCATCCAACCTATCAAGATGGCGACGACTCTTCATTTGAACTAGTAGTTGCTGGAAAGATGACTACTGATGGTAGCGACGTCGCTATCATCATGGTCGAGGCTGGCGGGACAACGAGTTCGTGGGAGAATATCTCAAGTGGCGGAGTTCCTGTTACTGAGGAGAAGATCGCTGAAGGACTCGAAGCCTCAAAGATGTGGATCAAAGAGTCTATCGATCTACAAAAAAGACTTGTAGAAGAGGCCGGGGAGTCTCCCATATTTGCTTGGGAACCTCAGATCGACTATAGCGATGAGATCTTAGAGGCTGTCAAAGAGTTGGCTTTAGCGTCACTAAAGGACGCGAATGT
>JAJYGI010000075.1 GCA_021790735.1 Actinomycetes bacterium
GTTGGTACTGGGAAAGTTGGCTATCTCTACCTATCGTTTTACCCGTTTTTATGTAGGCGATACAGACTTTGTTGAGGCGGGTCCTCCATGGCTCCCGTTGAGAGTGATTGCGCCCCTTCTTGTTGCAACAACGGTATTGGTGATAGGTAGTGGCATCGAGCTTGTCGTGGCTGGACCCTCTTCGTTCTCTGATACATTTCTAGGTGCAGCACATACGCTCCTAGCTCTCATCTGGTTTTTCCTTCTAGCGCTACATGCACTTGCATACTACCTTCGCTCTTACCACTCCGCTAAAAAGGACTTTCGAAGCACGTTGAGAAGATTTCAAGGTAGTAAGAAGCGAGATGGTGCTTCCCTTAGGATAGGTTTACTTATTGTGACCTTGGTGCTTGGATGGTTGTTAGCGCTTCAGTTTCAAAGTGGCATACGTTCCTGGGAGAGTGCTTTCCAGGCGGGAGCAGACACGTACTACTCGACCCCTACCACCAAGTCTCATATCGCTGTATATCCCTCTAGAGCTAGCGTCCTTGCAAAGAGACGACTTCAGCAACATCTAAAGTCGGCGACGCTGATTCAGTCGGGGGTAAAAGGTTCTTAGATCGTGACGTCAAGAGGCTTGAACAACTATGGAGTTGTGTCTTTTATGTGTAGCGCGTAGTAGATGTAGTCTAGTGAAAGAGACGACCTCACTGGAGCGCTAGAGGTGGATCTCATCCGTAGATTACTGTCTCAAAGTGGGCAAGACCACATCGGTGAACCCTTGGGTCGTTAATATGCCCGAGACGCTTGATCTATAAAGCGAGGCTGAACCTACAGGTAGGTGACTTTGGGTGCGCAAAGGTTCGTTGATTTATGTTGAGAAGTCTGGGTGACATCAATACTCACCCAGACTTCTTACGTAGAGCTACTCGCTATCCCTACTTTTTGAATGGGAACATTGGAACTACGGTCTTGCCAAATGTCGCGTTGGTTACACCGGCGAAGGAGCCGTACCAGGCAATTATTGCAGTGAGAATTCCTAGATATCCACCGATCTCTGAGATGGAGGTTGAATTGGTGAATGTCCCAACAGTAAGGAGGAAGAACGTCAGTGTCAGGAGAACAAATATTGTAGCTATCACCCCGTTTGTCCCAAAGGAAGCGATCATCATATATGCACTGAAGATCGTCCATGCCAATAGAAAGATGCCTGTAGCCTCGTACGCTGTAGCGGCGGGTAGAGAGCCGGCTATGAAGTGCACGTACGCTGCAAACGCCATCCAAAAGGCACCGTATGATGTGAACGCCAAGGCGCCGAAGGTATTAGCTCTTTTAAACTCCCACATTCCGGCTAAAAACTGGGCCAATCCACCGTAAAATAGCGCTAGCGGAAGTACGACCAGTACCAGCCCCCCCGGAAATAGGTGAGCGTTAAAGAGGCTCAATACGAATGTTGTCATTGCAAAACCGGCTAAACCGAGCGGAGCTGGATCGGCCGTTGCATTAACTGAAGATATCGATACTTCAGTTGTCTCGATGTCTGTACTCATAGATCCCCCATTTCATTTTCTATTTGTGTAGTACTCTTGACAGCGACGTATGTCTTACTGTCTCTCTTTGCTTTAGACACTTTGGTCTTTAAAGCTTGAGACTTGCGCAGCTACTCCGTTGAGACTGTGTTCTGGGAGGCTTGTGCTCGAGCTGCAATCTCATGCACCACGTCTGCGTTGGCTAAGGTTGTAACATCTCCGAGCTGTCTTTGCTCTGAGATATCTCGGAGGAGTCTTCTCATGATCTTCCCCGATCTCGTCTTGGGCAGTTCGTCGGTGAAGACGATCGAAGCAGGTCTTGCAATTTTGCCTATCTTTGTAGCTACGTGATCTCGCAGCTCTACGATTAAAGCATCATCGCCTTGCACGTCTCCCTTTAGAGTAACGAAAGCTGCGATGGCCTGACCTGTAGTGGGATCGTATCTGCCCACGACAGCGGCTTCGGCGACGCTTTGATGATCTACAAGCGCCGACTCGACTTCAAGTGTGGAGATTCGGTGTCCTGATACGTTCATAACGTCATCTACACGACCAAGTAGCCAGATGTAACCCTCAAGGTCTTTTTTGGCTCCATCTCCTGCGAAGTATATCCACTTGTTCTCTTCAGGTTTTGAAAACTTAGACCAGTATACGTCTTTGAAACGTTCTGGATCGTTGAAGATTGTGCGTGCCATTCCCGGCCATGGATGCGTAATGACGAGATATCCGCCCGATCCGTTTGGCACCGGATTTCCGTCGTCATCTACAACTTCTACGCTTATCCCAGGGAGTGGCACCGTAGCCGAACCAGGCTTGGTAGTGGTGACTCCAGGCAAAGGCGAGATCATGATGTGCCCGGTTTCTGTCTGCCACCAGGTATCTACTATTGGGCATCGCTTGTTCCCTATGTATTCGTGATACCACATCCAAGCCTCAGGATTGATCGGCTCTCCGACGGTACCTATGACTCGAAGAGAAGTTAGGTCGTGTTTCATTGGGTACTCAGTTCCCCACTTCATAAAGGTACGAATTGAAGTTGGAGCGGTATAAAGCTGTGTTACCTTGTACTTCTCGATGATCTCCCAGAAACGATCTTTATCTGGAAACTGCGGTACGCCTTCGTAAAGCACACTGGTAACGCCGTTGATCAAAGGTCCGTAAACGACGTAGCTGTGTCCGGTTACCCAGCCGACATCAGCCGTACACCAATATATGTCGCCGTCTTTTATGTCGAAAACCATGGCGTGCGTGGTAGCTACCCCGACGGCGTAACCGCCTGTGGTGTGGACAATACCTTTTGGTCTAGCTGTAGTACCAGAGGTATAGAGGATAAACAAAGTATCTTCAGCGTCCATCTCCTCTGCATTACGCTCGTCACTTGCCTTAGCTAGAAGGTCATGGTAGTAGTGGTCTCGGCCCTCAACCATGTTGACTGTAGCTCCGGTCCTTTGGACTACGACCACATGTTCGATAGAAGGCGACTCTGAAAGTGCTACGTCCGCCAACTCTTTTAGAGCTACTCGTCCCCCGTTTCGCCACGACTCATCACAGGTGATGAGAACCTTCGCGGATGCGTCGTTTATTCGATCCCTCAAAGAGTCTGACGAGAACCCTCCAAAGACGACCGAGTGTGGAGCCCCAAGGCGTGCGCAGGCCAAGAGTGCAACTGGGAACTCAGGGATCATGCCCATGTAGATGGCTACGCGATCGCCTTTTTGGATACCCAATTCGGAAAGAGCATTGGCTAGCCTGCAGACTTCTTTGTATAGGTCCAAGTATGTGACGGTCTTGGTATCTCCGTTCTCTCCTTCGAAGTAGTAAGCTACTTTGTTTGGAGTGCTTTGAACGTGTACATCCAAAGCACTCTCGGTTATATTGAGCTTGCCACCGGTGTACCACTTGGCGTAGGGAGCGCCTGACCAATCCAAGACTTCTGTAAAGGGAGTCTTCCATGTGACTCGGTTAGCTTGGGTACGCCAGTAGCTTTCGGTATCTCTACCCTGATCATAGATAGTGGGCGAAGCTACGTTAGCTTGAGCCCGGAACTCCTCCGAGGGAGAAAAGTGCCTGTCCTCATCGAAAAGAGCTTCTATTGTTGATGAGTTCTCGCCTTCGGTCATTAAGGACACCCCCGTATCGTATAGTTCGATCTACTAGACGCATCATATCACCTCTTTGTCGGTATTTGTAGTCTCAAAGATCTGATGAATTTTCGATCCCGGAGCGTAGGAAGTCTCTAGAAGTTGAGGGTGAGATCGACGCAGTTCAGCTAGTGCACTTTGCATTGCTTTCCAAGGAGCGGAGAGGAAAGGCTTGATTGAAAGAGGTGCTATCTTGTGCTCTTTGAAGAAGGGTTCTAGCTGCCTTAGACGAAAAGGTGTCCTGTAAAGGTTCGAGAGAAGGTAGTCTTCTCGAACCTTTATCATGCTGACTCCAGCCCTTAACTGCACGATCGCTGCAACAAGTCCGGTCCGATCCTTTCCGGCTGTACAGTGGACAAGTGTTGCTCCCCTCTGGTTTGACTCTACGAGTGCAACCGCCACGGCCAGGTCGTCTAAGTGCTTGTCTAGGATATCTAGATACATCTCAGCCATATCCTCTTCTGTAATTTGTAAGAGCTTTCCCTGTGCTACGGCAATGAGGGCGTCTTCGAAGCCTTTTATTCTTCCATTGATCTCGACTTCAAAGAGTTCGAGGTTCGACTCCTTCGGAAGTCTGGTTGGCTGTAGCTCCTTTTCAAATGGATTTCGGAGATCGATAACTCTAGTGATACCAATCTGGTGAAGTAGACTCCAGTCGTTTGGTGAGAGTTGATGGAGGTTCTCTGAGCGGTAGTAGATGCCCCAACTAAGGTGTCTGCTCTCTCCCCAGTACCCTCCAAAGTCTCTAAAGTTCGTTAGTCCGTCGAGCGTTAGACGTCTTGGGGCAACAAGAAGCGTTCTGTCAGCAGTTGAAATACGAACAGCGCTCCTTATCGGAAGAGGCTCCTCTGATTCAAAGGTCGTGATGACTGATCCGAGGTTTACGTGCCACTTGACGTCTAGTTTCTTGATGCCACTTGGAGTTATTGAAACCAAGTCGGATACGTCAGCTAGATTCGCTCCCTCTAGATGTAGGTCAAGTGTAGCGGTGGCTATGGCTAAAGAGTAGGGTGAGATCGCGGAACCGGTTATAGAGAGGTCAGAGTGCATATCGAATACCTTATTAGCCCGCGTTGTAACCCCATCGGTCACTTTGGAGTTGGGATCTCTTGAGCGTAAGCGACTGAAGTTAGATTGAATCTTGAGACGCCTTTTAGGAGCGATGGAACCAAGGGTGGGCGTACAACCGCGCTTAGATCAACCTCGACCAACTCTCCTGTCGTCGATGCACCGACAGAGGTGACAGAGATCGAGCCGGGGATGGCTGAGGCACTTAGACAACTTTTGAGGTCGAGTTGTAACTCTCCTTGGGATATTACTAGATTCCCGGAACTATAAAAAGCCTTGGGGCTCAGGGCTTGAGCAGCCCGTAGAGCACAGCTCTGGCTTAGGTTGTCGAGCGAGCGCTGTGCAAATACAGCTGCTACTACATCGACTCCAATGCCCAGTAGCAATATGGAGATTAAAGTCAACGTTGGAACCAGGATAAGTGCTGACCCCTTGTCGGTTCCTGATGGAAGTCTTCCCCAACCCTTCATGACCAATGCTCCCTAACAGTTAAATCCGTAACCTTGCGGAACTTGGTATGCGTTAGTTGGGAGTGTCGAGCTTCCTAGAACCGTCACGGAAAATGCGTTAGCGAAGAAGGGAACTGGAAGTAGTGATATTGACGTCTGAGCGGTGACGGTCACATAAGAACATGCTTTAGGAACAGTAGTACTTACGACTTGCACCTTTGACCCTAGCGCTTGAGCCTCTGTGATCGACGTGGGAAGATCTGAAGACAGTGTGATTGTTTCGAAACGAGAGGCGCTGTAAGAGATGCTATCTACCGTTGCCTTTGCATAGCTGAGTCGTGCAAGACTTATGACAAATGAGGTGACGATTAGCATAAGTATACTCACGAAGAACACGGTCTCTATCCCAGCGAGCGCTAGTTCACTTCGGGTTTGCTTTGATTCAAAACTCAATGTGTCAAGCGTCTCAATAGCTGAAGGTTCTGTATCTATCATCTTTTCTCTAACTCCCTAATGTGTGGGTCTTATTAGAAGTAGTTGGTCTTTATGAACGCCTAATACGGGGTATTAATCGGGAAGTTACGGGGCTCTGGTGCAGCACTTCACCAGTGGCATTTTGTTGTATAATGGGCGACTTGATTATAGTTAAATTGATCACGGTTAGGGTTGAGTTGTCTCTAAAAGTGATGAGGCGTGGACGGTTGCGGTGTTGATCCCAAGAAGAGAAAAAAACTCACTCGGAGATCCATTTAGATGAAACCGTAGGTCTAGGTAGATGCTTCCTTGGGTGA
>JAJYGI010000097.1 GCA_021790735.1 Actinomycetes bacterium
CGTTGCAGTCATGGCTCTTGAGAGAGTACCGGCTGATATCCGAAGAGACGGTGGAGTCGCAAGGATGAGCGACCCTGCTTTGATCGTAGAGATTCAAGAGGCAGTGACGATCCCTGTTATGGCTAAGGCGCGTATTGGGCACTTTGCAGAAGCCCAGATTCTTGAACACCTTCAGGTCGACTACATCGATGAGTCAGAGGTTCTTACCCCTGCGGACTATGCTCATCACATCGATAAGTGGGCTTTTGAGATTCCCTTTGTGTGTGGCGCAACCAACTTAGGTGAGGCTCTTAGGCGTATCTCTGAAGGTGCTGCTTTGATTCGCTCCAAAGGTGAAGCTGGCACTGGAGACGTTAGTGAGGCGGTTACTCACCTTAGATCGATCGTAGGAGATATCAAGAAGATAACTCAGGCCGACGACTCTGAAGTATACGGTTGGGCTAAAGAGCTCCGAGCCCCAATCGACTTGGTTTTGGAGATTCGCCAGAGTGGAAAACTCCCCGTACCACTTTTCTGCGCCGGGGGTCTAGCTACCCCAGCAGACGCGTCTTTGGTGATGCAACTAGGGGCCGAAGCTGTATTTGTAGGCTCGGGGATCTTCAAGAGCAACGATCCTGCAAAACGAGCTCGCGCTATCGTGGAGGCGACGACACACTATAAAGACGCGTCGATAGTTGCAAAGGTCTCTAAGAACTTAGGTCCCGCTATGGTCGGCATTGAGATGGACAAAGTGGATCTGCATCTGGCTGAGCGAGGCTGGTAGCTCTTGCATATAGGAGTTCTAGCTCTCCAAGGTGACTTCTTAGAACACGTCAAGATGCTTGAGTCTCTTGGCGTGTACCCGAAGTTGGTCACTTCACCGAGGGACTTAGACTCGATCGAAGGACTAATCTTCCCTGGTGGTGAGTCGACAACTATATCTAAACTTCTTGACTCTTCCCAAGTCGGAGAGTCCTTAAAGACACGTCCAGAGCTCCCTATTTTTGGGACCTGCGCGGGTCTGATACTGCTAGCGCGATCGATAACGGACGGTAGAGCCGATCAGATGAGCTTTGGTTACCTAGATATTGAGGTGAGAAGAAATGGTTTTGGAAGACAGATTCGATCCTTTGAGTCCGATCTCGATCTCTTAGGTATATCACCGCCCCCGATGAAAGCGGTCTTCATTAGGGCTCCAGTGATAGAAAAGGTCGGAGCGGAGGTGACTGTGATGGCGTCGGTACAGTATAACTTTGACGGTGTGGATGAGAGTGTTCCTGTTGTAGTACGCCAAGGTAGATACTTAGGGTCAGCGTTTCATCCCGAACTGACCTCTGATGCTCGTTTACACGAGTACTTTTTACAAAGTGTTGTAGGGCCACGGTAGCTGTACTTGTGGCATGAGTTACTTGGATTGGTAGTGCAGATATGTCAGGTCATTCAAAATGGGCAACGATAAAGCACAAAAAGGGAGCTCAAGATAAAGCTCGCGGAAAGTTGTTTGCCAAGCTTATACGACAGATAGAGGTAGCGGCAAGGGAGGGTGGCGGCGACATTAACGCTAACGCAACGCTTCGCACTATGTTTCAAAAGGCACGAGATGCTTCTGTTCCTATCGATACGATCAACAGAGCCATAAAGCGAGGTACGGGGGAACTAGAAGGAGTTCGTTACGAAGCCGTTAGCTACGAAGGGTACGGTCCCGGCGGTGTGGCTGTCATTGTCGAGTGTTTGACCGATAACCGCAACCGGACGAGCGCGGATGTAAGGTCTGCGTTCTCTAAAAACGGGGGATCTATCGCTGAACCCGGTGCCGTAGCTTGGCAGTTCTCTCGAAAAGGCATAGTAACCATGTCTAAAAGTTACGGGGAAGACGACTTGACGTTGGTTGCACTATCAAGTGGAGCCGATGACGTGGTCGATCTGGGAGACGAGTGGGAGATAATATGTTCACCAGCCGATCTCGCTGTGGTTAGAGGCGCCTTTGAAGACGCTGGCATGGAGTGTAAGACAAGTGAGCTGGTTCTTCAGTCCGCCAACTCAGTTCCGATTGACTCAGAGATCGAAGCGCGTAAGATCTTGAAACTTATCGATGCTTTAGACGATCTCGACGATGTTCAAAACGTGTACTCAAACGTCGATATCTCAGACTCGATACTAGAGCTTGTCGAGGACTAGATGACAGCAGAGGTCGGTGAAGTAGCTCCTAACTTCTCGCTGAAAGGAACTGGAGGAAAGACCTATTCGCTTAGCGACTACTTGGGTTCACCGCTAGTTCTCGCGTTCTACCCAGAGGATTTTTCCCCCGTCTGTACGAAACAACTCAACGCGTACTCAAGTTCAGCTCTGGACTTTACAGAGTTGAACGCTACGGTACTTGGAGTCTCGCCGCAGTCGAGTGAGTCTCATGACGCGTTCGCAGAACGCGTTGGAATAACCATTCCGCTCTTGGCAGATACCGACAAAGAGGTTGCTCGATCCTTTGGGGTCCTTGGTCCTTTAGGGTTCTACCGGAGGTCGGTATTTGTAATTGATGGAGATCAAGTTATACGATATGCTCACCGTGCACGAGCAGGCTTAACCTTTAGGTCATCTACGGAGCTGTTAGAGGTGGTAAGGTCTTTATCGCTTAGTTAATTCCCTCGTCAGAGTTCCCCCAAAGTAACGGAACTAGTAGGTATTTCGCCCCTGTTTTAGTCGTTGTATAACTACTTTTTGGGAAGAAAAGGCAACGACAATCTCCAAGAAAATATCAAAAGTAGCTCAAGGCGTAAAAGACTCATAAGGAACCAAGAAGCGCACCGGTTAAAGACCCACTTATGTTGTCACCTTGGACTAAGCGGATAAGGAGTTCCTTTCCTAGGTCACTCTCAAACAAAGCGCTCCGTCCGTTGAGGTTGTAAGGGCCATAATGCTCTTATGTCCACTGAGAGTGTCAGAGATAGAGATACCTCTGATGAGCTAGATGTCTGTCTTTATGTTAAAGTGAGAAAGACGTCTCTCTCAATGGAGTACGTACTCTCTCCGATGCTCCCCGGTTGGGAGTTTCAAGGTTACACGGGGATGAAAAGATCACCGAGATTATCAAGTCCACCAAAACAACGAGTCCACATAGATTGTCAACTCATTGGTCAACCGAGCAAATAACAGCAGCTGCTTCGGTATCTCCCTCTACTATCGGCGGGATCAGGAGAACCTTTGGACTTGGAGCCTCACAAACGAAGTGGACCGGGTACGAGGGGTCTTCCAGGTGTCCATCTCCATGCAGTCTATAAGTTCGTGAGTGCGCAGATTAAATGGCCATTGATAGCATCCATCTCTTAGAGAAAATCCGTCATCATCCGTAACGACGTTAGCAGCTATAAGGCGTACTCAATGAAAGAGTCGCTCTACATGGGTGACCTGGAAGACCCGTCGAGCTCAAGGGCTAGCCTGAAGATTGAGAGTTCTTGAGCGAACAATGTGGGGGTTAACGTGACGTCGGCGCGCGAAGTGTGGGGCAATCGCGTTGTACGAAGGCTGGTCATTGCCCGCTCGCTAGCCTCGTTCGGCTCCGGCATGTTGCCAGTGGCGTTGAGCTTTACTATTTTAGACCGTTTCCACTCGGCTAGTGACTACGGGTATGTATTGGGGGCTCAGGCGCTAGCCACTGTCGCGGTACTCTTCTTCGCAGGCGTGATCGGTGATCGTGTTCCGCGTAAGCCTCTGGTGATGGGCTCGGACATGGTCATTGGGCTGATGCGGGTCGTAATGGCACTTGCTGGCCTCCTTGCGCTGCAAGAACTTTGGATTTACCTGGTAGCCCAGCTCGCCGCAGGATTTGCGTACTCACTGTTCTTTCCGGCCTTTGAGGGATGGTTTCAGGCCGTCATTCCAATGGAGTATCGACAACAGGCCAACGCACTTCGGAGCATCTATTGGAACACCGGCAACATTCTTGGACCCGCGATCGCCGGCTTTCTTGCAGCCCTTGTCTTTCCTGGTTGGGCGCTCTTGCTCTCAGGTCTTTTGCCACTCGGCACAGTCGTGATCTTTGTTGGTCTTCCTCCCGATCTGACGCATCTGGAACGCAGTGCGTCAACGTTTCGCCAAGATATCAGCGAAGGTTGGGGTGCGTTTCGGCACCGGACTTGGATTTGGACGGTTGATCTCCAGTTCGCGTTATGGCACGTTCTTGCCTATGCACCGTTGGTAGTCCTGGGGCCGGTGCTGGCCATCCACTACTACCGCGGCCCCGGTGGCTGGGGCTTGATCTGGGGAAGTGTTGCTGTCGGTGGTGTCGTTGGGGGAGTATGGGCCTTTCGGAGCAGGAGTCATCGACCGCTACGCCTTGGTTTGCTGGCGCTGTTCGCAACGGTCTCAATTCTTCTCGCTCTCGCCTTTCATCTATCGATCGGTTACGTTCTCGTCGCCGGGGCTCTGTCTGGTATGGGTCTTGAGTACTTCTCCTCACTGTGGGGTACACTGATGCAGAACCACGTTCCACCCGAGGTCATGTCAAAAGTCACGAGCTTTGACTGGCTGGCCAGTTCCGCCCTGCTCCCACTCGGCTATGCGATTGTAGTCCCATTCTCGCATCTGGTCGGACGAAGTGGTGTACTCGAAATCGGAGCTGGCTACATTGTGGTGTCAACGCTACTGGTGGTCTCGGTGCCTCAGGTGTGGCGTCTTTCAAGAGCTCCCGAACCTCTAGATTCGTAGTGTTGCTCCGTCGGAGATATTAAATGCAAGATGCTCACACCCGCTGGGGTAAGGCGATAGTGAATCTAACAATCGGCGCCATTGTCGGAGGTACAGGTCGTGGGGCGACCTTGCGGCTGAACCACCGTTCTCACACAGTAACCATCGGAGGAGTGCTCCTAGGTGCAGTTGAAGTTGTCAATTGTTAGCCAGTTCTGCGACTTTACCACGATGAGACTCTCATTTTCAGTCGCTAACGATACGTTAAATAACCCTTGCCAAAATGAAGGGAAAGTGAAAAGGTGTGAAGGTCGGTAGTCGAGCTATGCGTCTATTTCACCCCAGTTGCTTTTTTGTTCCGATCTCTCGCAACCTGGATCTCTCTATAAGTTCTTGACAGAGCGTCAAGTAGAGTTCTTCTCGGGCAATGGGTTCAGTCATCACTATCTTTTCACACCGCAACTTTATTTGCTCCTACATTCAGCGGTGTCTCTGTAGTGGTGTTAAAGATCTCAGAGGGTCTCTTTGTCAGAGCAACCCTAGCTGAGCACTTGGTAACTATAAACCCAGCCAAAGCTAGAGCAGGCTGTTCCTTTGCGATGGTTTAGCCATGGCGGCTCCTGAACAGTAACGGAACCGCTTCGCAAACTCAACCGATCAGAGGAAGAGGTATCAGTCGTAAGTGAGAGTGGTGCGTTGTTGTTGCAGTGCGCAGTAGCGTGCTGCTATAGGCTATTTTAGAACATATGTATGTACTAGGAGTGGACCCAGGCGTAGCAAGGTGTGGATACGCGATTCTTAGCCGCTCTAGTCATGCTATCGAGGTGCAGGAGGCAGGCGTGATACGAACGAACAAAGATACCCCGCTTCCTTCAAGGTTGCTTCAAATATTTGATACACTGAAGAGCATTATTGCAAGCCAATCGATCGATGTGGTAGTTGTAGAACGGGTTGTATTCAAGACTAACGCTAAGTCAGCTATGGCTGTGGGTCAGGCACTGGGAGCGGCGTTTATGGCAGCTCAGAGCGCATCTTTGCCGATCGCTCAGGTGTCTTCAAATGAGATGAAACTGTCTTTGGTGGGAGATGGCTCGGCTGATAAGTGGCAGCTCCAGAGTATGGTTCAGAGACTGCTCGGAATGGATAAGCCAATAAGTCCACCAGACGTTGTTGATGCTATAGGTCTAGCATTTTGTTTTTTGAGTGCTTCTGAGCCGGTAAGGCAAGGGTGGAGAGTGTCGTGATCGATAGAGTCTCTGGACGAGTCGTAGATAGCGATGGA
>JAJYGI010000060.1 GCA_021790735.1 Actinomycetes bacterium
TACTTGGATTACGGAGCGAACAGGAATTCGAGAGAGACGTATGGGTGGAACCACTTCGGAACTCGCGATTGAAGCCGGCATAGGTGCAATCAAGGCTGCGGGACTATCTCCTTCAGATATCGATTTTTTGATTCTATCAACAACAACACCGGATCAAACTGTGCCAGCTACCTCAGCAGTCGTCTCTGACAGGATAGGAATCGCTGGTGGGGCCATGGACATAAACGCTGCATGTGCTGGATTTGTATACGCCATGGTTGTAGCTAACTCTCTCATAGTGACCGGACAACGACGAGTCTTGGTTATAGGCTCAGATACACTGTCAAAAATAACCGACCAGAACGATCGTTCCACGGCCATACTTTTTGCCGACGGAGCTGGTGCTGTCGTTATGGAGGCAACCCCCGACTCGTCTTTGCTAGGATGGGACCTCGGCATCGACGGGTCTGCACAGCCCATTTTGTACTGTGACTATGGCGGGTATATGCAGATGGAAGGACGGGAAGTTTACAAAAGAGCTGTACGAGCCATGGTAGACTCTGCCAAGAAAGCAATGGAGATGGCCAACGTGACACCCGAAGACATCTCCCTTGTTGTGCCACATCAAGCCAATATAAGGATTATTGAAGCTGCAAACCAACGGCTCGGGATCGATATGGCAAAAGCAGCGATTGTTCTAGACACTACCGGTAACACCTCATCTGGATCAGTTCCGTTGGCGCTTCACGAAGCAGTAAAACGTGGGATGGTCGAGAGCGGACAGCTAGTTCTCTTTAGTGGCTTCGGAGCTGGCATGACTTGGGCATCAGCGGTTGTAAGATGGGAAGCCGATTCACGTGTCTGAACCATCTAGGAAGCACGCCTTCGTCACAGGTGGTACGAAAGGTATCGGAAAAGCGATCGTAGAGAAGCTTCTCGAAAGCGGATACTTAGTATCTGCAACCTTTCGCAACACCGAACCTGATCCATCGCTAAAGGAACACCTAAGTCTACGTACATATAGATGTGACGTAACCAACAAAGTAGAGTTAGAAGTAGCTTTTTCAGAGGCAACGAAAGAGTTTGGACCTATAAACTTCCTAGTCGCAAACGCAGGAATGACAAAAGATACCTTGTTGCTTAGGATGAGCGACGACGACTTCGACGATGTCTTACAAACTAATCTATACTCGGCCTATAGACTTACAAAGTCCGTTCTACCAGCTATGTTAAAGGAACGATTCGGGCGCATCGTCTACATATCCTCAGTAGTGGCGCTTATGGGGTCACCAGGGCAGTTCAACTATGCCGCCTCCAAGGCAGGTCTTATAGGAATGGCCAGATCTTTAGTACGAGAGGTTGGAGGCCGAAACATTACTATTAATGTCGTAGCTCCAGGGGCGATTGATACGGAGATCTTTCGCGCTGCAGGGGAACAGAGAGCACACTCAATCACTCAAAGTATTCCCTCGGGTCGAGTCGGTCGACCAGAGGAAGTCGCATCGTTGGTCGGATACTTACTATCTGACGATGCAAGCTATATAACCGGAGCCGTTATACCAATTGATGGTGGATTGGCCATGGGAATATAAATTAGCCGACAAATACAAGTCTTTATACTAATGAAGCACCCTATGTGCAAAGGAAAGGAAATGAGCATGGATAAAGAAGAGGCCTTTAGTAAGTTCAAGGACTGCGCAGTAAAGGTTCTGCATGTAGAACCTGAGAAAGTGGTTCCTGAAGCTACATTTGCCGAAGACCTAGAGATCGACAGCCTCGACCTAGTAGAACTCGTAATGGCGCTAGAAGACGAGTTCTCCGTCAGCGTTCCTGAGTCAGATCTCGAAGGCGTTGATACCGTAGGGAAGGCATTCGACCTCGTCTACGGAAAACTCTAATGCGTCTCACATGGGACAGCAATCACCCAGACGGGGGTCTAAGAGCGACCCGCAAGGTTGCCGTGGTTGGTGTGGGCGCTGTGTCCGTAGCGGGAATAGGTAAGGAAGAGTTTTGGGAGGGTCTGTTCAAGCCCTCCGCTGCTGGAGTCAAGCGTGTAGAGAACTTTGACCCAACTCCGTGGCTAAGTCCAAAAGAGCTTCGCCGTTACGACAGATTCAATCAGTTTGGTGTAGCTGCCGCTGATCTAGCCATGCAAGACGCTGGCCCCCTCAACCTTCCTTCTGAGAAAGTAGGGGTTTTCATGGGAACTGGCGTAGGGGGATTAGAGAGTCTTGAAAACCAGATCATTCTCGCGCAGCAACGTGGTTATAATCGCGTCACACCTTTTCTTGTCCCTCTCCTTATGACAAACGCTGGAGCCGCATCGATAGCCATGCGATTCCAGCTACGAGGACCATGTGAAACGACGTCTACCGCTTGCGCTTCCTCCAATCATGCAATCGCAAATGCTGCCCGCCTAATCGCTACTGGTCGATGCGACGCAATGATTGCCGGGGGCCAAGAGGCTGCAATCACTCCGGCAGCTACAGCTGGATTCACAAATATGACTGCGATTAGCTCGTGTGGAATCTCTCGACCATTTGACAAGGAGCGCGACGGATTTGTACAAGCAGAAGGAGCAGGAGTATTAGTACTTGAGGAGTATGAACACGCTATCAGTCGTGGGGCACACGTCTATGCGCTGATCGAGGGTACCGCATCTAATGAGGATGCTCATCACATCACAGCTCCACTACCTGGAGGTAAAGGTGCAGAAGCGTGTATGCGAATTGCACTAGATGACGCTGGAATCACTCCAGAGCAGATAACACATATAAATGCACATGGAACCTCCACCCCATTAAATGACCTTTCAGAGTCTCAGGCGATCTACTCGCTCTTTGGCGATAGCTGCCCGCCTGTAACCTCCGTAAAGGGAACTTTAGGTCATGCGCTCGGATCTGCTGGTGCCCTTGAGGCAATTGCTGTCGCTCTCACGTTCGAGCATGAACTCATTCCAGTTACAGCCAACACCAAGCACATCGAAAGTGAGATGAAGTTAGACCTCGTAGTTGACGAACCTCGCAAGTTCGAAACGGGATATGTAATCTCGAACTCATTCGGATTTGGCGGACATAACTCATGCATCGTGTTCGGTCCAGCTAGGTAAGTTAGCAACTTTGTCTTGGTCAAGATGAATCTTTGATCTATCGCGTATGCCGACCTCTCAAAAAAAGAGCTGGTCGGCATATACATCATTGCAACACATCAAACGTTGAAGAGATGAACGTTAACCAATTTAATGGAGAAGGTAACGGTCAGGTAGTGATCAACGGAAGCAACCATAAGTCGGAAGTCACTACTTTAGGCAACCCTCCAGGAGATTCTTTGAAGCTTCTCAAAGCTTCCTACTAACATTACATTGTGACCTTAGACGACGGACCCAAAGAAGATCTAACCGATGCAGCTCTGGCGCTTTCAAAAGACTTTGGGATTGCCTCTTTTTCCCCAAAGGGACCTTGGGATCTAGACATTGATAAAATCGAGTGGCTACCGTTAACTCCCTATCTTCGTACGCGCTCGAAACAGCTCGTACCTAGACTCATTAGAACCAGGAAGCTACCACCGACTCAACGTGTACTTGGTACCGGGCTTAAACTTGGCGGGGCGCTACTTGCTTGGAAAATCTTTGACAAACCTAAAGGATTAGCTGACTCCCGCAGAGGAATGTCTCAAAGGCTACGAAAAGCTTTCGAGGCTCTCGGTCCAACCTACATAAAGCTCGGACAGATAATATCTGCCGGAGAGGGACTATTCCCAGACGAACTCGTACGAGAGTTCAAAGAACTCCGTGACCACGTAAGACCCCAACCCTTCGAGATCGTCCGCTCGACAGTGGAGTCGGAGTTAGGCGCCGAGCTTGAAGACATATTCGCTCACTTCTCTGAGACTCCAATCGCGGCTGCTTCGATAGCGCAGGTTCATCTAGCTACATTGCGTAGCGGGGAAGATGTAGTCGTCAAAGTGCAGAGATCTACCGTTGCAGATCTAGTCAGAAAAGATCTTGCCGCTATGTCATGGATAGCTCCTCAACTGGTAGGTCGGATTCCAGTTGCAGCGTTAGCCAATCCTCCAGCTTTCGTAGAGCTGTTCGCCGAGACGATCGTCGAAGAACTCGACTTCCGTCTGGAAGCCGCAAATATGTTGGACATAGCAAAGATACTCGCAGAGACCGAACAAAGATCAATCATTGTACCTCGTCCACATCCTCGATACGTGACTAGAAAAGTTCTCGTCATGGAGCGTCTATCTGGATACGGCTGGGACGACGCTACCTCTATGCATGACGCTGGTATAGACACACAAAAAGTGGTGCGCGCAGCCCTCGTCTCCTTCTTAGAGGGAGCCGTTCTCTATGGCGTCTTCCATGGCGACCTCCACGGAGGGAACTTACTAGTTCAGCCCGACGGCAAGGTCGCCCTTTTAGACTTTGGCATGACCGGCAGGTTAGAAGAAAAAAAGAGGGTCGCTTTTTTGAAGCTCATGTTCGGTGGAACCACAAACAACGTAGCAATGCAGGTTAAAGCCCTACGAGATCTAGGTGCACTCCCAGAAGACACCGACATAGATGAAGTAATCAAAGACCTAGGGCTCGATCAGCCGGCTAAAGATCCAACCCAAATGTCTCCTGATGAACTCATCGCCGAGATTAGAGATATCACGAAAGCACTCCTAGGTTACGGAGCGAAGCTTCCGAAGGAACTCATTTTATTTGTGAAAAATATGCTCTTCTTAAACGCCTCGATAGCATTCCTAGCTCCGGACGTGGATATATTTCAAGAGATAATGTACCTAGTGACATACTTTACATCGAAGTACGGAGCGATTATTACAGAAGAGATAGGGATGAACGTAGATGAAGCTCCCATAGACTTGGAGGGCTTCAAGGGAAGCTTGGGCCTTGATTCAAGTGTCGAACAGATTACCTATCGCGAACTGCAAGAACGTCGTGAGTTGATCAGAAAACGTATGGAGGAACACAGTAGATCAAAAAGTACTCGACGGACTGGATTCCCAATAAGAAGAGTTGGAGCAAAGCTCAACAAGCGGAGATCAACCCGTTAAGAACCTCGTTAATTTAGCTAGCTAGTCGGCTCTCTTCGCCACCACGGGTCAACTCTAACGCGAGCATGCACGTGAAGGTGATTAGGTATCTGCCTCATATGTTCATCTATGTAGAACTCCATGGTAGCGAAGTACGTAGCAGCTGTCCGAGTTAGGACATCTATCAGATGGTCTTTCGTCTCTTTCGATACTGCAACTTTATGGTCACGAAGGACTACCATAGGTACATTGCAAGACTCACACAACAGAACTACTACGCTATTGTCTTCATACAACCACTCAGTAAGTTTAGATAAGACACACAACTCACAGTCTTTGACAGGATCTTCAGCTATCGATAGCCTTCCTTAGTTCCGCAACAAAGTTATACGCCCCTCGAGGACCCTCGCCTTCCAAAAGCCTTCGCACGAGCGCCGATCCAACCACGACTCCGTCAGCAACCTCCGATACCGCCTTAGCCTGCTCGGAGTTAGACACACCTATTCCGACAAGGACTGTCTTGTTAGTGATCAACTTTAATCTCTTTGAGATAGCAAGTGCGGATGATTGGATCTCGCTCCTTTCACCGGTCGTTCCCATTACTCCTACCGCATAGACGAACCCCCTAGACTCCTCGCAAAGCATAGCCGCGCGATCGTCTGGGGTGGAAGGGGCTACGAGCTGAACCGTCTCAATGTCACGTTCTTGAGCAATCTTTCGCCAAGAACCGCCTTCCTCAAAGGAGAGATCAGGGAAGATAGCGCCCGACACCGAGGCGTCACTCATCCACTGAGCAAAACGTCCCTCTCCGGCATGGTGTATCAAGTTATAGTAGGTCATCACAGCTATCGGTATCTCTAGCTCTAAAGACCCCAAAGCGGCAAACACG
>JAJYGI010000090.1 GCA_021790735.1 Actinomycetes bacterium
AAAGTAGAGGTCCTGGACGATAAATTTCCTAGAGAGACTCAAAGACTACTTAAAAATCCATTATTTTGATCGTTGCTCCTACTTGTTCTTACTGTAGTAGTGTCTGTGAACTGAGCGTGTCCTTTGTTAGACGTAGAGATCTTTCTTCGCGATAGTTTGAGTGATCCGGTATTTGCTGTTGGCTTGAAGATATGATGCACATTTGAGTTCTCAGTGATAGATAGTCTTAGTCTAGCGAAGCTGCGTCTTGGAACAAGGACTGCCTGACCTGGAGGAACGTTCGTAAGATGATCGGCCCGCGAGTTGTTCCTGCTGAGATAGTTTGGGCGGTGGGAGATCTGACTTGTGAACGACTGATGCGATTGGGCGTCCAGTTTATCTATATGCACATCGATGTTAGTATTGCCCAGGGATTCTGCTCCCTGATGGAGTGTTCTTGGCCATCTCCTTCTGTCTGGGAATTTGGGAAAGGGGAGGTTACGGTGTTTGATCTCGATGATTGGCATGAGGATAGGGAAGATACTTATAAAGTTGAGCTTCGTTAGGTTAATAGATGAGAAGAAACCAATCCATAACCGCTTAGGTTGCTACTCTACCCTGCCTGCTGGAAGAGTTCGGACTGAAGGTTTAAAGGTTCAGGAATGTCTATTGATGATGTCTGTTTTGGTCAAGTAAATGGTCGTTGTAATTGTTAACCTCGACTTATTGGAGGTTTAACGTTCCATAGGTACGTATCGAAACTATGATTTAATTTACTTAACGTGGTGTGGTGCTGTCTTTGTTTAAGATGCTAGCAACCTTAGCCCAGATGCTTGGAGATGCGGAGATTTGGTAGCTAGCTGTCAAGCTTGGAACATTGGTGAAGGTGTTAGGGTTGGGCTATCAGTAGTGGTTATCATTCTTGATCGATAGATTGTTTGTGAACAGAAAGAATAACTTACTTGTTTTAGTTTCACGTGAAACTATGGGATGGTTATTTACTTGAAGCCGCTGTGGCGGTAGATTGTCTTGTAGTATAGGAGTGTAACGATGTGATGTGGGGAATGAAACGTGGATGCTAAAGATACGCATGTGATAGCGGTAGCTAATCAAAAGGGCGGTGTTGGCAAGACTACAACAACAGTGAATCTTTCGGCAGCTCTCGCTGAGATGGGTGAGAGAGTGTTAGTGATAGATTTAGATCCTCAGGGAAATGCGTCTACGGGTTTGGGCATCAATCCTAGGGCGGTTGAGCTATCGATCTATGACGTGCTTATGAAAGACTCTGCAATTGAGGATGTGACAGAAGCTTCCGAGGTGAAGAACCTTTTTGTAGTCCCGGCGACTATTGATTTGGCTGGAGCTGAGATTGAGTTAGTATCTTCATTCAGCCGAGAGACAAAACTCAAGCGAAGTATTGAGGGATCTGTTGGTGAATATGATTATATTTTCATAGACTGTCCACCTTCACTTGGTCTGCTGACTATTAATGCTCTTTCTGCTGCCAAGATAGTGATGGTTCCGATTCAATGTGAATACTATGCTTTGGAAGGACTCTCACAGTTGTTCAGGAATGTGAAGTTGGTTCAAGCAAGTTTGAATCCTGATCTAAGTGTTGAGTATGTCGTTATGACTATGTATGATGCTAGGACGAAGCTTTCAGAACAAGTTGTAGACGACGTTCGTAATTTTTGTGGTGATATAGTTTGTAGAACGATCATTCCGAGAAGTGTGAGAATATCAGAAGCGCCATCTTTCGGTCAACCCATCACTGTCTTTGATCCAACTTCGAGAGGCGCAATTGCTTATCGATCGTTAGCTGAGGAGGTTAGAAGTCATGTCTAGGGTGTCTGGTCTTGGACGAGGGCTTAGTTCTCTTATTCCAATGGACGATACAGTTGACTCGTCATCATCTTTGCAGAATTTGATGATTTCTTCTATCGAAGCTAATCGATATCAACCGAGGAGAGTGTTTGAAGAGGAGTCCATCTCAGCACTTGCAGAATCTATTTCAACAATAGGTGTTCTACAGCCGATTTTAGTACGTCGGATTGGAGATGGATTATATGAGCTGATAGCCGGCGAAAGGCGATTGCGAGCTGCAAAGAGAGCGGGTCTTGACCGTATTCCTGCGGTTGTTCAGGAAGCGAATGACCAAGAGTCCCTAGAGAGGGCTATCGTAGAGAACCTTCATAGGTCAGATCTGAATCCGCTGGAGGAGGCTGGAGCTTATAGGCAACTTATCGATGACTTTGGTCTTACTCATGACGAGGTTGCTCATAGGGTCGGTAAGAGTCGTGTGGCGGTATCTAATACGTTGAGGATGCTACAGCTGCCTCCATCTATTCAAAGATTAGTTGGGTCGGGCGAACTATCAGCAGGACATGCTCGGGCAATACTGGGACTTCCAGATAGAAAACTTCAAGAAGAACTTGCGGAAGAAGTCGTTCTTTCGGAGATGTCGGTTCGTCAGGTGGAAGAACGGGTTCGTAAAGTTCGTGAAAGTGGTGATTCTCTAACTCCACAAAAAGTTAAGACTCTCCAGAAAAGCCAATCAGAGTCAACCGGTCGGAAGTCGCCAGGTGTGTTGGAACTTGAAAATTTGCTCCAGGAGTATCTTGATACAGAGGTCGTAGTTTCGTTGGGTGTGGTAAGTACATCTGGTATCCAGGGTGGCAAAATTCAAATTACCTTTGGTAGCATTGAAGACTTAGAGCGTATCTTTAGAACGGTACTCCATAGATAGCTGAGGTTTTGGAGATACTAAAGTTTTAGTTGAGCTTTAGTATAACTCTAACTAATGGGGTTGTTCACAGGTGTTGATAAGAGTGTGGATAACTCTTTGGTTGTTATGGCGCTATGAGTTCGCGTGCGGTGTTTTTATGGTGTGTTCTAGGCTAGTAAAATTAGAGGTCCATATGAGCGTTGATAGGGAACTTGAAAGGTTGATGGTATATCCCTATCTAGCTCGTTTTGATGTGGCGGACTCTCTGTGTGTATTAATGTACTGAAAGAATTTCAGTACGATGTGTTTTTGAGAAAGCTGGTGATAGCAGTCAGTACGATTTCTGCGATTATGGGGGACTGTGTCACCCAGGTAGTGGGTGATTGTACCTGTAAAGAAATAGTTGGCATCTGGGTTTCTCGTAGGATCGGAAGTGTCATTCCTTTGAGTGTCAGCGCAAGTTGAGGTAGTGTGTTCGCGAATTGAGTAGCGATGAGTTCCGCTAGACCTTGACCCCCTGGTGACGTATAGGAAAATCCTGAGTAGTAGGCGAGTTGCACACCTGAAGTTGAAAAGTCAATGTGGATGCAGACGTCGGCGTTGAGTTCATTAGCTAGATGTGCTAGTTCACTTTGTTCATTTGACGACAAGTTTAAGGAATGTGCTCCGTTTTGTCTCAGTCTAAGAGCTAGTATCTCAGCAGATACTTCTAATTGTTGTGAAGATACTATTGCGACTGTAGCCTCATCTAAGGATAGATTGCGGGTTCTTAAGTACGCCCTTTCTCTTACACCTCTTATGTGTTCCGAAGATCTACCGTATACTCTCTTCAATTCGTTGACAGTTGAACGGCCGCAGATCCCATCGGTAGGTAATGCGACATTAGCTTGGAACTCTATCAAGGCACGTGCAGTTTTAGGGCCGTATATTCCATCTAAGTTTCCGGGATCGAATCCTAACGAACCGACTCGATACTGTAGTTCGGATACATCGTCTCCTCTAAACATAGGTCGTTTGAGGTAGAGTACTCGATCTCCCAGTGTATATCCTGCCTCTACAATCGCCATCCAAGTGATTTTGTCACACGTCCCATGACTCTGGAGTCCCCGAGTTGACTGAAACGAGAGTATTGTTTCATGCGTACTCTCTCCAAAAGTTCCTATTGGGTCTGTAATTGGATAACCTAGATTTATTAGTCTTCGTTGAATGTCGGCTACTTCAGGACCTTGGTCGCCTACTCGATTACTTTTAAATGGAGTGGTTCGTTGTTGTTTGTCTTGAGTTATCTCGTCTGTGTCTATCAGAGATGAGGCGTCAGTTCGCGCATTAAGGAACTCTTGGGCATTGCTCCTACAATTCGTTTGGCTACCTGGCCATCCTTGAATAGTATCAGGGTTGGAATGCTCATTACTTCGTACCGTCTTGCCACCTCGAGTGAGTTATCAACGTTTAGTTTTGCTATACCTACCCTAGCCTCTTCTTCAACTGCTATCTGTTCTAGAATCGGAGCGATCATCTTGCATGGTCCACACCACTCTGCCCAGAAATCAACTAATACTGGCTTGTCAGCGGTCTTTATCCACTCATCGAAGTTTGCATCATTTAGCTGTGTAATTTTATGTGTATTCACTTTGTCTCCCAATTTGTTTTGTCAAGGCTATACGGTGATAAGTTGGTTAGTGTTGACTTTCAAGCCAACGCTCAACATCAATAGCGGCCATACATCCTGATCCGGCTGCTGTTATGGCCTGCCTATATTTGTGGTCTTGCACATCACCGCAGGCAAAGACCCCGTCTATTGACGTATGAGTTCCGCTATGGCTGATAATGTAACCAGCGTCATCCATCTCTAGTAATCCCTTAAATACGTCGGTATTAGGGGAGTGTCCGATGGCTACAAATAGTCCTGTTACATTTAACATGGTGTTTTCGTAGGTTGCTGTATCCTCCAACGTTACTCCAGTTAGTACGGAGTCCTTGCTGTGCAACGCTGTAACTGTCTTGTTCCATTCGAACCTTATTTTTTCGTTGCTAAAGGCACGATCTTGCATAATTTTTGAGGCTCGAAGCGTGTCACGTCTATGGATGATCGTAACTGAGTTTGCAAACTTTGTCAGAAAGAGCGCTTCTTCTAGTGCTGAGTCTCCTCCACCGACGACCGCTATATCTTGTCCTCTGAAGAAAAAACCATCACACGTTGCACAAGTTGATAGGCCGTGTCCTATGAGTTCGTTTTCGCTTTCGAGATTAAGCATGATTGAGCGAGCTCCTGTAGCAACTATAAGAGCATCGCACGTTAGTGCAGGCTCGTTTTGATCTTGCTGGTCCGAGGTGTAAAGGGCAAATGGACTAGAGTCCAAGAGGACCTTAGTAACCTTCGCTGTCTTGAAGCTCGCACCAAATCGCTCAGCTTGTGCTCGCATGTTGGTCATAAGTTCAGGGCCCATAAGACCTTCAGGAAATCCTGGGAAGTTCTCAATCTCTGTCGTGAGCATAAGCTGACCTCCTGGTTGATCAGAGGTCGAGGAGGGCTCCCCTTCAATTACCATTGGTTCTAAATCAGCTCTAGCAGTGTAGATGGCAGCTGTAAGTCCAGCAGGGCCTGATCCAACTATTATCACTTTTTTATGTTCCAAGGTAGCTCCAGCTCTGATAACCTAAAGGTCGTAGGATTTCATCTTATTTATCAAGAACAGTCCAAATATGAGATTTATTCCACCTAGAACTACGTAGGTGATCCATACGTGGTGTCCGAAAGCGTAGTCAGTGAGGACTCTAACTACAACAGTTACAGTGACGAGAAGCACAACGGTCCCAACAAGTACTGCTATCAATCCGTAGCTAAGTAGACGACCAAGGCGGAAAAGCGGCTCGATGCCTTTACTCCGTATAATGAGCGCAAATTGCTCAACTAAGTCAGCGGCTTTATCAGCCCAGTCCTGATCACTCTGCTGACGTTTTGTCGCATCGTTATCCATTGACCCTCTCCTTAGCTTATTACTAGGCTTTAACTAAAGTTAATCCTACGGTACGAATCCCCGCGTGTGTGCCTATTATAGGACCAATGGTTGTGAGGTAGACTGTTTCTAAACCAGAACGAGCTGCTACTTGTTGTACAAACTCTTCGGTCTCGGGAGCTAGTGCCTGCATGACCCCAACCCAAGCGTAGGGCCCGTTCTGCGATACTTTTTCTAGGAGGTAGGCTAGAGCTCTTGACCTAGTTCGCTGTCTTGACTCTGGAAGCACCAGACCGTCTTTGACCTCAATTACTGGTTTGAAAGAAAGTAACGATCCGAAAAGAGCCTGAGCTGCACCTATGCGACCGCCCCGCTTCAAGTTATCTAAAGTGTCGAGTGTTCCGTATACAAGGATTCTAGATCCGTAGGCCCTTATCTCGGCAACGACCTCTTCAAGCGACAGACCCTGATCGGCTAAGTCAGCAGCTTTCATAGCAAGGAATCCTTCTGCTAAGGAGACATAACGGGAGTCGATGACGCTTACGGTGATATCAGGTGACACTTTCTTGGCTGCTGCCATGGCACTTTGATATGTAGCGGAGAGTTCCGATGAAAGGGTTATGCATAAGATTTGATCCGTGCCTTCACTAGCCATTGTTCGGAACGTCATCTCAAATTCACCAATCGACGGAGCGGAGGTCTGGGGTAGCTCGTGACTGTTTTGGGTGAGTTCCCAAAATGTAGCTGCGCTTAATTCAGTCACGTCAATATACTCTTTGTCGTCAATCCTTACCTTCAAAGGTACAACCCGAATGCCTTTTTCTACAAGCTGTTCTATTGAGAGATCGCCCGCTGAGTCTGTGACTATCCCGACTTTGCCCAATTTACTTTGACCCCCATCTTGAACTTACAGTGTTAGCTATGTACGTAACCGCAAGGAATATAGCAACTGACACAACTCCAACTAATACAGCCAGTAGGTAGAGCATAATACCGCTTCGTAGGGCGGCGTATCTAGCCAATGGATATGTAGCGGCACCACAGATTGTAGATGCAATTAAAGAGTTTAACCACGAGCGTAGAATCGAACCGTAACCTAATCGAAGGCCCATGACTGAGGTTAGTACAATACCGAAGAGGGCAGCGAAATCGTAGGCTAACGAAAATGCTAACGAGAGGCCAAAGATACCCAAGGAGCTTGTTAGGGTAAGGGCCAATAAAATATTTGTGACATTTTCGATTAGGTATAAAAAGAAGACAGCTCTATTTTTTTTCATTGACTGCAGTGCTTGGTTTATTGATAGAAATGCTGCGAAGCCCGGAAGCCCTAGGGCGAATCCAACTAAAGATCTAGCTGTCAGTTGGGCCCCGGCTCGGCTCATAGCCCCGTGAGCTAAAGTGACGTAGATAATTAATTGACTAGCACTAAGGTATATGGCTGATACGGGGATCGTGACCGTTACCGCCGCTTTTAATGAAGACGACAACTTCTTCGCAAACTCGTTTCGCTCTGACTTCGCCCATAGACCGGCGAGCTGTGGTTGAATTGCACTCATAATCGAAAGTGAAACGATTGAATAAGGGAGCTGGAAGAATAGATAGGCGTAGTTGTAGGCAGTCACGTATCCCTGATGTGCGAAGGCTATCGCTAAAACGACAAAAAGGGAGAGTTGGTTGGCTACCACATAGCCAAGGGTCCAACCTGATAGCTTTGTTATCTCCAAAACAGCGGGATCTTTGTAGGCAAAACTTACCCTAAGTTCAGGGGCGTAGCGTCTTATGGCAGGTAAAAGTGCTAGTGTCTGGATAAAGACACCGAGGGTAGTTCCGCCGCCAAGAATCAGCATCTCAAGAGGGTGTGCGAGCACCGAGGTTTCGGTGGGATGAGGATAAATAGTGGCAAACACTAGGAGAACTAAGACAGAGAAGACGTTGTTGAAGATAGGTGCAAAAGCCGGGGTGGAGAAATGCCCTCTACTGTACAAGGTTGAGTTCAGCATGGCAATGGCTCCATAGAAAAACAACTGCGGAGCAAATAGCCGGAGAAGCTGTGTGGCTAAGATGACCGTCTGTTGGGGGGCGCTTGAAGATCTTTCGAACGAGTAGGCGTCAATAATAAAAGGACTTGCAATTTCAAAGAGGATAGTTAGGACGCCCAAGACAGCGATTGAGATAGTTACCACTGCTGAGATTGATCGCCATGCATGATCCTTGAGGTTGGTTGCTAGTCGGGAGGAGAATACGGGTACGATTGTTGAAGCGATTATACCTCCAAGTAGGAGATCGTACAAGGTGTTGGGAGTGTTATTAGCGAGATTGTATGCGTCCCCCACTCGCAGCCCCAAAGCGTAAGCTAGAGCGACAATACGAATAAGTCCGGTTACTTTTGATATTGCGGTGCCAACTGCCATAAAAGTAGCGTTTGTTCTGGCGTTCGATGAGGTATTGAACATTTCATGAACTTTTCTTTTAATTGTTGTCCTTGGCACTACAAGGATCCCGCTGGCCGCCGAGAGCGACGTTTTCGTGAGATGCTCCGAGCCCACCAAATTAGAAATACACCAAGAGAGCCAAGTGTGAGTGCTACACCTACGATTGAGAAAGCTTCAGAGTTTACGCGAACGGTGGAAGTTGTGATTGTAACGCCGTTTGGGGCTTGTACCACGATTTGAAGCGGAAAACTCCCAAGGGTCTTTACTGCAACTGGGAATGAGATGGTAGAGGTTGGGTGGTTCAAGGTAACGTCTTTTACATTGCCTTGAGGAAACTCGAGCTTTAGTGACTTTAACTCCAACCTGACTGAAACTGGGAGCTTCAGTTTGGATGTGACTGTTACTGGAATCGTAGTTTTTCTTGATGTTAGGGTAAATGAACTGTTTGTAACTACACTGACCGAGTGAAAGTCCTCCTTGGCAAGTGACTTTGCTTTGACTATGAGGGCTTCTGACTCTGGTTTGGTGAGGGCCGCCGACTCTGCATCTAAGAGATATCTCTCAAGTGTCAGTCTGTTTGATATGTTGGTGTTGAGTGAGGTGACCGTTTGAAGGTATTGAGCGCCTTTACCCAACTCAGACCTTGGAAGACGTCGACAAGACTTAGTCGCTGTGCTTGCGAGATTTAGACGGCTCATGGATACTGATCTGTGCGAGGGTATGGAAAACGCCGTGTTTAAGCTAACTAGACCGGTTAGGGGATCGGTAAGGACTCTCCTTAGAGAAGAGGAGAAATTTATCATTGAAGTAGCGTTTGAGATATTGACGCTCACAACGATAGCTCTTTGGGATGGATCATTTGGGGCATCAAAGTAAATTTGAGAGAGATCGGCCGTAGATAGTGCACGTCTCATAGATGTATTTGCGGTTGAGAACTCCCGAGTTAATACAGAGTCAACGCCTAGCAACGAAACAGATGACGACCTTAGCGTGACAGGTGCAGTAGGGGTGACGTTAAAGGCAAGATTATCGAGATAAGCCTGTGGGATAAGGATATGTGTAAATCCGATCTGCCGTGGAGTATCAAGTGTTTCGGGGACATCTGAGCCGGTGGTGGCGAAGACTTTAGCCGCGCTGCTTCGCTCATATGACTGAAGAACGCTTGCGCCGTTTTGGATCTGAGACTTGTAAGAGATTGATCCACCCAAAGTGGAGATACACGTAGGGTCAACAGGAACGTAGGTTGTTGTGACAACTGAGTGACCAGCGAGCTGCGACCACTTCTCTAAGAGTACTAGGTCTTGGCGTACGCTAGGGGAGACAGAAGACTGAGCGTTAACTAGTAGTGATGGTGAAATGATTAACGAAAGAGGAAGACTTGAGTGGGTGGATAGGAACGCTATTACCGTGTGGAAGGTGTGAGAATTGAACGATGGCGAGATGTAATGAACGACGAATGAAACCCCCAACGCCTTAGATGGCTTAGCTGCCACAACCGTCAGTGGTACTGTTATCTCTGAATAGACAACACCCGTCTGGGAGTTGGCCAATCTTATCTGGAGGGGATAGTTGCCTGAACAGGATGTCGAACACCCAGAGATGTTAAGAACTGCCGATGAACTATTGCCTATAGAGAGAGTGAGGCCGTAGGAACTTTCTCCGGATCGTTTTAAGGAGGAAAGGGGAGTAGGAGGCGAGATTGATATTGGATATCCACTTGGCACCGAAGTTGGCGTCATACTTAGCAGAGCGGTCCTAGAAGTAATCTTTGGATAGAGTGTTTCGTAGACTTCTAAAGATGATCCTGACGAGTTAGAGACTGATATTGTTGCGCTAGTGGAACCACCATAAGGTACACTTTCCGGTGCTGAAACAACACTTAATTTTGGTGTTGTGGCAGCGTAGGCCGGAGAGGATGAAAGTACTTCCGATGTTATAAGTATGAAAAAGAAAGTGGCTGCGACGGACATTAGCCGAAAAAGGGTAGATTTCATTGGTCTCATCTGATTCAATGTCGTTCTCTTTACTTCAACAGCCCCTAAGACGATGGACATTGGTATAGTGAGAGCCCTTGTCTCTGAAGCTTAAATCCAAGCCCAAGGTAGAGGGCAAGGGCACGTTCATTGGTTACTTGGGTGTTTACACTCACCTTTTGTGAGCGCCAACGCCGAAGCCAACCGAAGCCGTCCGCGATTAGAGAGGTTGCTCCTCCACTTCTCTGATGGCTAGGACTCATGGCTATGCGCTGAAGGTATCCAGAACCAGCGCCTTGGCCAAATATTGAATATCCCAGTACCGACCCAAAGTCAGACTTGTCGACGATGACGCGATATCGTGATCTTGGAGTTGCAAGTACGGCTTCCTCTAACCCCTGCTGATCAAGCTGCCAAAATGGCTCGAAGCACATGTGATCGATCTCAAGCACTGAATCGATGTCCATAGACCTTGCTCTTCTTACCGTTAATGTATTGCTTTGACGGTACCTAACAGTTGGTTTTAAGTCCGATGATATGAGCACGTGGAGACGATCCCTAAAGTCAAAACCTAAGCTTTGGCAGGTTGTCTCGGTAAATTCATCTGTGGCTTGCCAAAGTAGACTTTCGTATCCCAAAGACGCAGCTACCTTTTTAATCTCTGCAAGGGGTGAGAAAGACAACGCAGAGAGTATTCCTCCAGATCGTGATGTAACGAGACATGACTGTATCTCGCCGGGCCATGGTGAAACCCTTACGTCAATTCCTTCAACGTTGAAGGACATAGTCTTTCTTTGTCTCGGAAGATAATTCGTCGCTATGGGAATAAGGCTAGCGAACTTTTTGCCACTTTCGTAATAGGATTATAGACGTGGTCGTTTTAATAGGTTCTCATGTTCAATATCTTGAACATGACTCTGGTACATACCATCCTGAGTCCCCGTCTCGCCTGGAAGCCGTTTTAGAAGGCGTGAGGAGAACTGGTCTAGAAAGTGAAGTGAAGTTTTTTACGCCTTCTGAGGCAGACCCGGAGAGCCTTGAAGTTGTGCACAGCCAGAAGTATCTAATCGGACTTCAACGTTTTTGCCTTATGGGAGGCGGAGCGCTTGATAGTGATACGTCAGTATCTGATCAATCGTGGCGAGCCGCGGTTCTTGCCGCTGGAGCTGGTTTAGATGCGATATCACAACTCGAGCAAGGCGTTGCTGACACCGCTTTCTTGGTAGTTCGTCCACCAGGTCATCATGCTACCTCAACGAGTGCTATGGGATTTTGCATTATCAATAATGTTGCAGTTGCAGTGGGACGACTCCTTGAAAAAGGTAATAGAGTGCTCATCGTTGATTTTGATGCGCACCACGGAAATGGCACACAAGAGATATTTTACAGAAGCGATAGAGTACTTTATATCTCTACCCATCAATACCCACTTTACCCTGGTACTGGTCGCGTACAAGAACTTGGATCTGAGGAAGGATTTGGCTATACCCTTAACCTCCCAGTACCAGAAGGATCTTCTGGTGAGACGGTTCGCGCGGTCCTTGAGGTGATTGCACAAGAGGCCGTGGAGATTTTTAGTCCTGATTGGGTTGTAATCTCTGCAGGGTTTGACGGGCACTTCAAAGATCCACTAACAAACCTAACGATAAGAGCGGAAGACTTCTACCATCTCACCAAGTGGGCCATCCAGTTCGTACCTAGGGGTAGGGTCTTGGCCTTTCTCGAGGGCGGGTACGATATGGAGGCCTTAAGGGACTCGACAACTGCAACTGTAGGTGCCTTGGCTGGAGAAATGATCATTCCGAAAGAAGAGTATGTGCGATCCAAAGTCTCTCATGAAACCATCGATTCACTTAGTGAATCGAGAAGGCGAGCTCTTGGGGATCGTAATCCTCTTGAGTGAGTTAATATTCTTAACGACTTTGCTGACGGTCCGATAGTTTTAGAGATAAACCAAACTTATCTCGCGTTGATTAGTGTGAAGGAATGCTTGGGACTATGCTTTCATTTTCAAACGATTATTGTGTAACTACTTCCTACTATATGTAGATGAGTAGTTATGAACAGTGTTAAAGTGATTGAAAATCTTCAAAGAGAAGTCGAGCCGCTAAAGGATGCCTTCGAAAAGGCTGGAAAACGGCTGTACCTAGTAGGCGGAGTTGTAAGAGATCTCTTTTTGGGCGTACTAGAAGAAGCTAGCGCTGACATCGATCTGACTACGGACGCAACACCTGATGAGATTGAGAACATTGTCGGTCCAATCTCAGACACAATGTGGTTGGTTGGCAAACGTTTTGGTACGATAACGATCGAAATTTCAAGACGTAAATTTGAGATTACGACCCACAGGGCTGAGTCTTATGATCCTAATTCGAGAAAACCTTTGGTCAAATTTTCAACCTCAATCAAGGAAGATCTCTCTAGGCGAGACTTTACCATTAACGCCATGGCTATGGAGCTGACTGGATCTGCTTCAAAGCTTATCGACCCCTATGGTGGTCTCCAAGATCTCCTTAGTCGTAAGCTCGCAACACCAGGAGATGCGGAGGACAGTTTTAACGACGATCCTTTACGGATGCTTAGAGCGGCGCGTTTCATATCCCGCTTTGCGTTGAATCCGACAAAAGATGTGTCCGATGCGGCGGTTGAGTTGAGAGAAAGGCTCAATGTGGTGTCGCCAGAGAGGGTACGCGAGGAACTCTCAAAGCTTCTTGTGCTGCCCGATCCCTCTGTCGGTCTATGGTTCTTAGTCGATACAGGACTGTTCGATGTATTCTTGCCAGAGATTCCGGCGTTAGCATTAGAGCAGGATCCAATTCATCGCCATAAGGACGTCTTGGCCCACACCATTGCGGTTGTATCTAAGACATCACCGGACCTTATCCTTCGATTGGCGGCGTTATTACACGATATTGGTAAGCCACAGACCCGTGAGATTGGCCCCTCTGGGGTTTCGTTTCACTTTCATGATGTAGTTGGAGCTCGGATGGCACGCAAACGACTGCAAGCCCTTCGATTTTCAAGTCAAGAGATAGAGTCGATCTCAAAGTTAGTTGAACTTCATCTTAGGTTTCATACCTATAAAGCTGGGTGGAACGATAGAGCTGTAAGACGGTATGTCAGAGATGCTGGATCCCTACTAGAGCAGTTAAACGAACTTACCCTTGCAGACGTGACTACCCGTGATCAAACTAAAGTTAGATTTTTTCATGAAAAGATGGCAGAACTCAAAGAACGAATTCAAGTACTGTCTGAACAAGAGGAGCTCGCATCAATTCGACCTGAATTGGATGGAAATGAAGTCATGGCGATCTTAGGAGTAGGACCCTCCAAAGACGTAGGAGATGCCATGGATTACTTATTGGAAATTCGTCTTGACGAAGGACTCCTTGGTAAGGATGAGGTAACCAAGAGACTTCTTAAGTGGTGGCGTGTTAGGCCGATTCCGTCTGTCCATTAGGATCTTGGACGATTCTTTTGTGTCCGCGCAGTCCGATCAGTAGACGAACTCTAAAAAGCCTCACATAGCATGTGAGGCTTTTTAGTCTTAACTACCAGTGAAAGTGTTATTTAATCTTTCCGCTTTGGAACTCTTCAACCATGTCTTTAGCAACGCTATCTCGATACTGCTCAGGTGGCGACTTCATGAAGTACGCGGATGGTCCTAGAAGCGGTCCGCCGATACCCCGATCGAGGGCGATCTTAGCGCATCGTAAGGCGTCAATAATTACTCCTGCTGAATTCGGAGAGTCCCAAACCTCTAGCTTGAGTTCGACGTTAAGGGGTACATCGCCAAAGTTACGCCCCTCAAGCCTTATATAGGCCCACTTACGATCCTCTAACCAAGGTACATGATCCGAAGGCCCAATGTGAACGTTGTTTGATTCGATGCCGTGATCAATTTGGCTCGTTACGCTTTGAGTTTTTGATATCTTCTTCGATTCAAGACGTTCGCGTTCTAACATGTTCATAAAGTCCATATTCCCGCCAACGTTTAGTTGATACGTTCGATCTAACACAAGTCCCCTGTCCTCGAAAAGTCGGGCAAGCATTCGATGCACGATCGTGGCACCTACTTGAGATTTGATATCATCTCCAATAATGGGTACATTCTTATCCGTAAAACGCTGTGCCCATTCAGGATCAGATGCAATAAACACAGGGATTGCATTGACGAAAGCTACGCCAGCTTCAAGAGCGGCTTCAGCGTAGAATTTTTGTGCTCTTTCGGAGCCTACTGGAAGATACGAAACCAACACCTCAGCCCCGCAACGCCGTAGCTCTTCTACTACGTCCACCGGCTCAAGAGGTGACTCTTCAACGACTTGCTTATAGTACTTACCGAGCCCGTCTAAGGTGGGACCCCTCTTGACCTCTACGCCGACCTCTTCAACGTTCGCAAACTTGATCGTATTGTTCTTAGAGCTGAATATCGCTTTTCCTAGGTCTTCACCTACTTTGGCCGCATCTACATCGAAGGCGGCTACAAACTCAACGTCACCGACATGGTAACCTCCGAGTACTACGTTCATCAAACCTGGCACCTCTTCGGAAGGGTCAGCGTTTTTGTAGTACTGTACGCCTTGTACGAGTGAACTTGAGCAGTTGCCAATCCCAGCAAGAGCTACCTTTATCTTAGCCATCAACATCTACCTTTCTATATATTTTCGTTATAAGTCCTTGAGTCATTGCTCAACTCCACGAGCTCCTCGGAGTCGGAGAGTTCTTTGCAGAGCCGTTCGAGCCAACTCAACTCATCAGTAAGACGCATGTAGAGTCCTTGGAGAGCGAGGCTTCGCATATTAAGTCCATTAAGCAACTCACTCTCTTTCATCTCTCGCAAACGCTCTTCGAGTATGTAAATTCTTCTGTTAGCGATTGACAGTCTCCGATTTACACCCACTCGATCCGAAAATGCTAGGGCTACCCAAAATGCCCGATCGTCTGATACGTCCATACCGGAGACAAGTCCTTGAAGGAACTGGGTTCCCTTTTCGGTGATCCGGTACGACTTCCGCTGCCTTTTAGAGGTTTGTTCCTTTTTGAGAGCGGATCTAAAGCTTGCCAGTTCCCCACCCAAAGAACCGGTAGACGTCGTAGGTGATCGAAATCCGCCCTCTTCAAACGTCTCGATATGTCCTTGACGTTCGAGTCTTGAAAGAGCTGGATATATTGACCCCCAAGAAGGATGAAAAAGTGCACCGAACGCCGAGACGATCCTTCTGTGAAGTTCGTATCCATGCTGTGGATCTTCCGCGAGTAAACCCATCACAGCTGCCTCAAGATACTGACTAGTTCCACCGGATCTCATTGTTCATATATACTATATCGGTTAGATATATTATCCGTTAGTCTAATCTGATATATTTGACTATTCGGTTCCCTACAGTCTCTTAAGGAAGACGCTTTCGTTCTTGGAGAGCGGAGAGGCTTCGTGCTGGTTTCATTCGATAGAAGCCGGTTTATGGTAAGTCTCACTTCGTATCTCTTTGAACTACGACTAAGTGGTTCCATAAAGTTCTAGGCGCAAACTGTGCTAGCCTTTTAGATGTGGAAAGTTATGGACGTAACGGCGATGCACTAAATGTGTCAAGGCGTACTGGCACCGTAGATCATCGACTTTTGCGTGAGAACTTGATTCGTGACTACCGCTCGGGACGCGTTAGCAAGGAAGAGATCTGTGATGCTACAGAAGAGTTACTTCGAGTAGCGGACAACTTTGGCGAGGGCGCTTCAAAACCCTGTCCAATATGTGGAGCTGAAAGCTTAGTTTACGTTGAATTTGCCTTTGGCGCACGACTACCTTCTTCAGGTCAGGTAGTGCCAAACGGTGTCCTTCTAGAAGAGACCGTGCGTTCAAAGAAGTTTGATATGTATCAGGTGGAGGTCTGTAAGGACTGTCTCTGGAACCACTTGGTTCAAAAACATGCGATTGGTAGAGACTGAAACGTCGAGATCCAACTCTTGATGTTACAACTTCATAATTTCAAGCCTGATCCTAACTTAGGCTTTGCTACAATAGTTGTTCTTAGATCCTGCTCGTTAAGAGCCCTACTTTCAAAATTTGAAAGAGGTCCATGGGAGGTTTTAGTTGCGCGTCTATGAAGTAGTAGTTATATTAGATTCTTCGCTTGAGGATGAGCAGATCGATGAGTACTTGGTGAGAGTTGAGTCGGTAGTATCTTCAAGAGAAGGAAAAGTTTTTGGCGTAGAGCGTTGGGGTAGAAAACGTTTTAGCTACGAGATCGACCATCGCCGAGAAGGTTACTATGTTATCGTCCGAATTCAAGGAGTCCCAGATACAGTTGCGGAACTTGATAGGACTCTTTCCATATCTGATGAAATTATTCGTCACAAGATAGTTCGGCTGCCTGAAAAAGTCGCAGCCAAGTTTCTAGCAGGTTCGCAAACTTCGGCCTAGGAGCTTTGAAATACCACGCATAGTGGGGAGAGAGTTGAGAGATGTCTAACGGAAATACAGTTACCATTGTAGGTAATGTGGTTCGAGAACCAGAACTTCGCTTTACTAATCAAGGTATCGCCTCTGCGTCGTTCTCTGTTGCGGTGAATCGTCGATGGCAGGCCCCTCAATCTCAAGAATGGGAGGAGGCAACATCATTTTTTGATGTCACCTGTTGGCGTGAGTTAGCGGAGAACGTTAGCGAGTCACTAGAACGAGGTTCACGGGTGTTAGTCACGGGGCGTTTAGAGCAAAGAACATGGGAGACGCCTGAGGGCGAAAAGCGCTCTCGGATCAGTGTTGTTGCGGATGAGGTTGGCTTATCTTTGAGGTGGGCTACTGGATCAGTGGTAAAGAACGAACGAAAGTCAGGAGGTCGTGAAGCTGTTCAAGGGAGCAAGGACACAGCCTCAGTGGGTTACAACTATGAAGAGGATCCTTTTTAAAGATGGGTAAGAATACAGACAAAAATGCTCGACGGACTGCTGTAAAAGAGCAAACTAAAAAGATTCGGAAAAAGGTATGTACATTTTGTGCGCGCCATGAAGTTTGGATCGATTACAAAGATACTGACACCTTGAAGCGCTACATGAGTGATCGTGGAAAAATTCGAGCTCGTCGTGTTACGGGTAACTGTGTACAACATCAAAGTGATATTGCTATTGCTATCAAGACGGCCAGAGAACTTGCGCTTCTTCCATATACAGAACGAACGCCGGCTGAACGCAGTCGGTCTAGATCGGTAGCAAAGGTTGATGTTGAAGAGACTCCATTCGAGGAACCCAGCTATGAGGATGTCTTTGTGGCGAGCGACGACGAAGATGAGGATACGGAGGGCGAGTGAAAGTAGTACTTAGAAGTGATATCATCGGCCTTGGGAAGCGCGGTGACATTGTAACTGTAGCAGATGGATATGCTCGTAACTACTTAGTTCCCAAGGGTCGAGCTATTGTCGCATCCAAAGGTATCGTCAACCAAGCTAATGCTATGCGTAACTCTCGCGATATAAAAGATCATAAGGCCAAGACTTCAGCTGAGGAACTGGCAGCTCGTCTGGTCGGTATCTCGATGAAAATTAACGCAAAGACCTCCAAAGAAGACAAGCTGTTCGGTTCGGTCGGAGTAAATGAGATACTTCAAACTCTAAAGGATCAGTATGAAATCGAGCTGGACCGAAAGGCGGTTCACTTAGATGAGCCGATAAAGTTAGTTGGATTGTATCAGATTCCTTTGAAGCTGCACTCCGAGGTTGAGATTCACCTTAGCGTAGAGGTTTTACCAGAGTAGTTCTTTTCGATCTAGGCACGTAGTGAGTATGCAGAGGGAGAAAGTCCTTTGGCGAAGGATCTCAGTGGTAGAGATGTTGACCCTAGTCGCCTCGAAGGAATACTTGGAAGAGTAGCGCCTCATTCGATAGAGGCTGAAGAGTCTCTTTTAGGGGCGATGATGCTGTCTCGAGAGGCTGTGGCAGAAGCCGTCGAATTAGTGCGTGAGGGTGACTTTTTTAAACCTTCGCATGGTCACGTATTTAGAGCTTTGGCCACTCTGCACGCAGACGGTGGTCCAAACGACGTGGTGACGGTGTCAGAGGAGCTCCGGCGACACGGTCATTTAGATATGGTAGGTGGCATGGAGACGCTAGTGGCGCTACAAGCTAGTACGCCTGCGATTGGATCTGCTGCACACTACGCTCAGCTCGTTGAAGAGTATTCGCTGTTGCGAAAACTTATCAAGGCAGCAACAGACATAGCGGAACTGGCTTACTCATTACCTGAAGACGTGGCGGCAGCCGTTGATCTAGCGGAAGCCAAGATCTTTGAGATAGCGGAGCATCGCTCTGCAGAGACGATGTTGCCAATTCGAGAGGTGCTAATGCAAACTCTCGACGACCTTGAGGCGCTTTATGGTCGTGAAGAGGGTGTCACGGGGGTTCCTACGGGATTTATAGACCTGGATGAGATTCTTTCAGGTCTCCATCCGTCAAACCTATTAATTGTTGGTGCTAGACCAGGTATGGGTAAGACCTCCTTTGCCCTTGGTCTAGGTGTAAACGTTGCGAAAAAGGCGAATGTACCGGTTCTGATGTTTTCTCTTGAGATGAGCCATCTTGAGCTGACGCAGCGTCTGGTTGCGTCGGAGGCCCGGGTCGATTCGACTCGGCTAAGAAGTGGGCGTCTCCTTGATAGGGATTGGGAGAAGATCCACGGCGCTATCAGTCGATTGGCGGAAGCCAAGATTTATATAGACGATGACCCAAACCTAACCGTAATGGATATAAGAGCTCGAGCTCGTCGTCTCAAAGCACGTGAGGGTTTGGGTTTGGTGATCGTCGACTATTTGCAGCTAATGTCGGGAAGACGAAATGTGGAGTCGAGGCAGGTAGAGGTATCGGAGATCTCAAGGGGATTGAAGATCCTCGCTCGAGAACTAAACGTTCCAGTGGTAGCACTATCGCAGCTCTCAAGAAACCTTGAAGCGCGATCAGATAAAAGACCTCAGTTGGCGGATTTACGAGAGTCGGGATGTCTTGGAGGGGATTCTGTACTGGCACTGGGTGATGGGTCTTTTGCAGCCATAGGTTCTCTTTGGTTAAAAGGTATTCAAAATGTGCGACTCAGTAGTTTTGATGAGAACTCTAGGAGATTTAAGAACGCAAGTAGTTCTGCGATCTTCATGACTGGAGTAAAACACACATATACGCTAACTACGAGAACGGGTAAGTCTATTCGAGCCACCAAGAACCACCGTTTCTTTACTGACTTGGGTTGGCGTAGTCTTGGCGATCTTACACAAGGAGATCGGGTTTTTATCCTCTCGGGCGTTTCAAAGTTTGATGATGTCATAAGTAGGGACGGCCCGAAGTCAGTGCGTTCAACCTTTGACGGATGTTACCGCGACTCATCCGTTTTGATTCGCGAGGAGAGCGATATGGTTTTAGATGAGATCTCAGAGATCTCCGACTTTGGACTTGAGCCAGTGTTTGACGTTTCGGTTCCTGAGACAAATAGTTTCTTTGCTAATAGTTTTGCCGTGCATAACTCGCTAGAGCAAGATGCAGACGTCGTAATGTTCATCTATCGGGATGAACTCTACTCACCTGAGACGCCTGAAAAAGGCACCGCAGAAATAATCGTTGCTAAGCATCGAAGTGGTCCTACGGGTACCGTGTATCTGGCGTTTTTAAACAACTATACGCTCTTTGCCAATATTGCAAGTATGTAATTATGAGGCTTTGTTGTTCTCACTAGCGCTTACTCACCCCTCATTTAATGAATCTAACCAGCTGCGAATCTGATCTCCGTGTTCATCTTGTTGTGGAGGTGCATTACGATAAGTTGGTGGCGTCTTTGAAAACGACATCGGATTGCTAATTGATGGAGTAGTGATACCGTTAGAGTCGATCAGTTGTACGACAGGATCCAATCCAAATGCGTCAGCTAAGGCAACTCCTTCACCTATAGAGTTAATGGGACCGCATGGTACTTTAAAGTTTGTCAAAATCTTAGACCAGTTCGATGCTGAGTCTGAGGCGAGACGTTCCTCGATTAAAGGTTTTAAAGTTTCTCTATTTAATACCCTTTGCTGATTTGTGCGGAAACGTTCATCTGTTGCCAAGGCGGAGGCGTTGATAGCGTCGCAGAGGCGTCCGAATTGGGAGTCGTTGCCCACGGCAACGACCAAGTATCCGTCCATCGTTTTTAAAGGTTCGTATGGAAACAGACTAGGGTGGGCGTTTCCCATACGAGTTGGAGAAACACCGGTTGCTAGATAGGAGGAACTTTGATTAACCATGGCAGCAAGCGCTGCCCCTAAGAGGTTAACCGATACATGCTGTCCGACTCCGGTACGACTTCTAAGATCTAGTGCTGCTAGTACTGCAACTGCGAGATGAAGGCCAGTCACTACATCTACGATGGCGACACCACTTTTGTAAGGCAGACCGTCTTTTGGTCCGGTGATACTCATTAGACCTGAGACCGCTTGCGCTACTAGATCGTATCCTGGAAGCGTACTTCCTTTTCCATCTCCGAAGCCGGTGATGGTTCCATAGACAATAGATGGGTTATCTCGCGCCACCGTCTCATAGTCGAGTCCATAGCGCTTAAGCGAACCTGGCATGAAGTTTTCAACCAAGACGTCGGCGGCTTTTGCCAGTCGGTGAGCGCGTAAGCGATCGCTGCTATCTTTTAGATCCAGCTGCACCGATTTTTTATTTCTATTGACGGAGAGGTAGTAGGTTGCCTGATCGTTTAGAGAGGGCGGCTTCCATGCTCTGGTGTCGTCTCCTAAGGGAGACTCGACCTTAATAACGGTTGCACCGAGGTCGCCCAGCATCATGGTAGCATATGGACCTGCTAAAACCCTGCTAAAGTCAGCGACTAAGACTCCCGTAAGCGGACCGTTTACTGGTTGATTTTTATCGAGCACGACAGTAGCTTATCCTCTTCGGTACGAGCTTTAGTGTTGTCAACTGCTCTCTATGACGACGCTGTTAACGAATTATTGACGGATTCATGCTCTGCGTTTATGTGTAATTAACAAGGTAAAACCTAACGTTACTCATATGGCAGATCTCATAGTTGTTATCGGTTCAGTCGGGTTTTTTACCTTGATGTTGTTGGTTATAGAAGCGTTAGATAAGGCATAAATATGACAAACGTAGTTCTCTTCATCATTTCAGTTGTGATTTTCGTCTATCTTTGGGTGTCTTTATTCAAGCCGGAGTGGTTCTAATGGACGCAGTTTTAGAGATTGCAGTCCTAGTAGTAGCGTTGGCGATAACTTGGCGCTTTTTGGGTGCCTACATGGCGGACGTATATAGTGGGAAGTTAAAGTGGCTCGATACTGTAGAGAGGCCTATCTACAGACTCTTAGGAGTTGACCCTAAAGGTGGTCAGAGCTGGAAGCGTTATGGCGCTTCCTTGCTCATATTTTCCCTGGTATCGCTACTGATTACCTATCTTATTCTTAGGGTTCAAAACCTTCTACCTCTGAATCCGGCACATATGAAGGCCGTGACACCGGCGTTAGCCTTTAACACTGCTGTTTCGTTTGTGACTAATACAAACTGGCAGAACTATGCGGGTGAACAGACGATGTCTTACTTTTCGCAGATGGCAGCGCTGGCTGTACAACAGTTTGTAAGTGCTGCTGTGGGGATTGCGGTGGCGATCGCTCTTATCCGTGGGTTTTCTAACCGAGGCTCTAGCACTATAGGTAATTTCTGGGTTGACCTTGTTCGAGGTGTTCTCTACATTCTGCTTCCAATTGCGGCGTTGGCTACCGTGATCTTTGTAGGTGAAGGCGCAGTACAGACCCTGAGTGGAGCCGTAACCGTTCACAATGTACTGAACAACGCGACACAGACAATTCCCCGCGGCCCCGTAGCTTCGATGGAAGCGATTAAACAGCTAGGCACCAATGGAGGGGGCTTTTTTAACGCGAACGGAGCTAGCCCATTCGAGAATCCTACGCCCCTCACGAATCTGCTCTCAGTTTACCTCCTCCTTGCGATACCTTTTTCCCTCACTTATACCTTTGGCAAGATGGTTGGAAGCGTTAGACAAGGATTGGCACTACTTGGTGTTATGTTTGTTTTCTTTATCGTGTGGACGGGTATAACGATCATTGCTGAACACGGAGCCAACCCCGCACTTAGTGCTGCAGGGCTTCACTCTCAAAGTGTAGGAAACATGGTCGGTAAAGAGTCACGTTTTGGAACCTCAAGTTCGGCAATTTATAATATAGCGTCGACCCAGACCTCGACAGGTTCTGTCGATTCGTCTATGGATTCCTATACACCTCTTGGCGGAATGATGGCTCTGTCAGGGATGATGCTAGGGGAAGTTACTCCAGGTGGTGTGGGTTCGGGAATGTATACGATCTTGCTCTTTGCAATAGTAACTGTGTTCATAGCGGGACTAATGGTCGGTCGAACACCTGAATACCTAGGAAAGAAAATTCAAGCGAAAGAGATGAAGTTAGCAAGTTTGGGGGTTCTCGTAATGCCGATAACTGTCCTAGTACTGACAGGTGTAGCGATGCTGGTACCTTCCGCAACCGATGCGACTCTCAATAAGGGACCTCATGGGTTCACGGAGATACTTTATGCGTTCACCTCGCAAGCGAATAACAACGGCTCCGCCTTTGCCGGACTATCTTCGAACAACGCGTTTTATAACATCATGGGAGCTATAGCGATGTGGCTCGGACGTTTTGGTGTGATCGTGCCATCTCTTGCTTTAGCAGGAACACTTGCCTCTAAAGGGGTAGTACCTGCCAGTTCCGGTACTTTCAAGACCGACAGCGCACTTTTTGGCGCTCTATTAATTGGAGTCATTTTAGTAGTGGGAGCACTTACGTTTTTCCCTGCTTTGGCGCTGGGTCCACTTGCGGAGGAGTTTTCGAAAGGGAGGTTGTTCTAGGTGGCTATTGTCTCAGAGGCCAAATTTGAAGAAGAGTCGATTCATGGAATTCCCAGGACCCGAGGTCTATTGGATAAGCAGGTTCTGCTGCCTGCCTTGAGGGACTCATTCTTAAAGTTGAATCCAAAACAGCAGATCAAGAATCCAGTAATGTTTGTCGTACTTGTAGGAACCCTCGTATCTTTGTACGAAGCTTTCGTGAAAGGCGGACTCTTTACATGGAGCATCACGGCTTGGCTGGCACTTACTGTTCTGTTTGCTAACTTTGCCGAAGCTGTTGCTGAAGGTCGTGGAAAGGCGCAGGCTGATACGTTACGGAAGATGAGAACTGACTCTAATGCGAGAAAGGTGGGTGAAAATGGCTCCGAGTTGTCGATTCCATCAGCAGCACTTCAAAGAGGTGACCTTGTTGTCTGTGAAGCGGGCGACGTCATTCCATCAGACGGCGAGATCATTGAAGGCGTCGCGTCGGTCGATGAGTCTGCTATTACGGGTGAGTCGGCTCCTGTCATAAGGGAATCAGGTGGCGATCGGTCAGCTGTGACTGGTGGCACTAAGGTACTCTCCGACCGAATTGTGATTAGAATCACTGCGGAACAAGGCAAGACTTTTTTAGACCGAATGATCAACCTTGTCGAGGGTGCAAACCGGAAAAAGACCCCGAACGAGATCGCTCTCACTATTTTACTTTCGGCGTTGACGGTGATTTTTATTCCGGTGGTGGTAGCTATCGATCCTTTTGCGTCATACTCACATAGCCAGGTCTCCGTTGTTATCTTGATATCTCTTTTGGTCTGTTTAATCCCAACGACCATTGGGGCACTGCTTTCAGCTATCGGAATTGCAGGGATGGATCGCTTAGTGCAAAGAAACGTCCTTGCTATGTCAGGTCGTGCGGTTGAGGCGGCGGGGGATGTTCAAACCTTACTTTTGGATAAGACCGGAACGATTACGTTGGGGAACCGAATGGCATCAGCGTTCTATCCGCTTGGTGAAGTCGATGAGAAAGAGCTGGCAGAGACGGCTCAACTGGCTTCACTAGCTGATGAGACCCCTGAGGGACGTTCTATTGTGGTGTTAGCAAAGGAGCGGTTCAATATTCGAGAACGCAACTTAGGTTCGTCTTATAGCTTTGTACCCTTTACGGCACAGACACGAATGTCTGGGATCGATCTGGATGGTCGGATGATTAGAAAAGGAGCGACGGACGCGGTTAAGAACTGGGTGATATCTCTTGGCGGATCGGTTCCGAAGGAGTTGGACGAGATAAGTGACCGTCTAGCCAGAGAGGGAAGAACTCCATTGGCTGTATCTTATGGCGATCGTTTGCTTGGTGTCGTTGAGCTGAAAGATACGATCAAACAAGGTATTCGTGAAAAGTTTGAACAGCTTCGAACCCTTGGTATCAGAACGGTAATGATAACGGGAGACAATCCGCTTACAGCAGCGGCAATAGCCTCTGAAGCGGGAGTAGACGACTACATGGCCGAAGCTACTCCGGAGGCCAAGATGGCGCTGATCCTAAAGGAACAAGAAGGTGGAAAGTTAGTTGCAATGACTGGGGATGGAACGAACGATGCACCAGCTCTGGCTCAAGCGGACGTTGGGGTGGCCATGAACAGCGGTACCACTGCGGCCAAGGAAGCTGGGAATATGGTTGATCTTGATTCGAGTCCAACCAAGCTGATCGACATAGTGGAGATTGGGAAGCAGTTGCTTATAACTAGGGGAGCACTTACCACGTTTTCCATAGCCAATGACGTCGCCAAGTACTTCGCTATTATCCCGGCGTTATTTGTGAGTCGATATAAAGGTCTAGAGGCTTTGAACATCATGAGATTGCATAGTCCGACTAGCGCCGTTCTTTCAGCCGTCATTTTCAACGCGCTTATAATCGTTGCTCTTATTCCGTTAGCACTTAGAGGCGTAAAGTTCCGCCCGGCCACTGCGTCTGCCCTTCTTCGACGTAACGTGCTGATCTATGGAGTAGGTGGTCTCATCTTACCTTTTATCGGAATCAAATTAATCGACATCATCATTACAGCTCTGGGGGTTTATTAATGGCAAAGCAGTTTATCCGGTCCGTGTTAGTGTCTCTGGTCTTCCTCGTGCTTTTAGGAGTGGGATATCCGTTACTAGAGACAGGCGTTGCTCAGCTTGTATTTCCTTACCAAGCTAATGGATCTCTAACGAGTTATGGATCTATGGAGGTAGGCCAACAGTGGGGTGGTACCAAGTTCTTCCACGGACGCCTAGATCCTTACACTCCGTTAGCAACAGGTGGTTCTAACTATGGCCCGACTTCTAAGGTCTTGCAGCAACAGACGAAGAAGGCGATTGAGATGTGGCATAGATTGGGTGTTCGGCCGACCGAGGAGCTTGTAACAAACTCTGGTAGCGGAGTTGACCCTGACGTGTCGGTTCAATCTGCACTTGTTCAAATACCTATGGTCTCTAAGGCTCGGGGGATTCCAGCTACTACCCTTCGCAACCTCATTAGGAAGTATACGGTTAGCAAGCAATTTGGATTTCTTGGTGAGTCTTATGTCAATGTGCTGCAGCTAAATGTTGCTCTTTCGAAGTTAAAGTGATGAGCCGGTTTCCTCTGCCTATGGTCGAACGAGCTTAGGCAGCTGCTGGTGCAGAGATAAGTGATGGGACCGCCCTTAGGTTAGGTTAGGTTTTTGAAGTAGGAACTAAAGAGCTGAACCGGAGAAGGAACGAGATAGTAGGAGAGCTGCTGCTGGAGCTAGCAGTGGAGGAAGAGGGACGATTGTTTGCGACTCGATTGCGATCGCCTATTAGGTATAGAAGGGTAGTACTTGAAGTACCTGATCTTGGAGGTTTTGATACGTCAAATGTTTTTCTAAATGGACAGCTGCTCGAGTCATGGTGAAGAAGGCTGGAGGGAAAGTCGTACAGACGTCCTTCCCTCTTTACTTTAAAAGTTCTGGTTTCCTTGTCATGGATGTATCGTTCGTCGTTGCATTAAGGTTGCTCTCGCGGTAGAAGCTATCAACTTCCCCAACTCTGGTAGTTGTTGCCTCTCGTAAGGTAACTAACCTCAAAGTCTCTAAGGTCTCAGGCGAGACCTCTCTACGTGACAAACTTGACACCAAGTAAAAAAATATGCCAATCGGATAGCAAAGATCGTTCGTGTCATTGGCAGATGAAGCGATCTCCACGGGGTTCGAGATA
>JAJYGI010000041.1 GCA_021790735.1 Actinomycetes bacterium
CATACTGAACGTGATGCTTCTCTTGAGCTGGCCAGTAGATCTGACTCTCCCAGTAGCCATACATACGCATATCTATATAGAAGATGAACACCTCGGCGTCTGGAATCGCCATCTTTATCTCAGTTGCTTCCTTAGAAGCGACTCCACAACAAACCTTTGAGCAGTACTCATTTCCGATTTGACGATCGCGACTTCCGACGCACTGCACAAAGCAGATTCGCTTTGGAACCTCTCCGTTGGACGGCCGGGTCACCGACCCCGCCTTTAGCATCGCCTCAAGGTCTTGAAGAGCCACAACGTCTGGAAACTCGTAGTACCCATATAGTTGTGTCTCTCGACCTGGATCGAAGTGTTGGAACCCAGTCGCTACAACTATCGCTCCAACCTCTAGCTCCGTCGACCCTGAAGGGCCTTCGACGGTTACCTTGAACTCTGGAGCTTCGCCCGTAACGCTCATGACAGTAGACGACAACATCACAGTTGTACTTGGACCCTCGGTCACCGCCTGAATCATCGGGGCCAGAGCCTCTTCTGCTCCCACAAGGTACGGGGTCAACGAGGCGTAGTTCTCCTCTATCGGTCGGCCTCCAAGATAAGGAAGCTTCTCGACTACCACCACAGGTGCTCCAAGCTCCCCAGCCGCTTTTGCAGCTGATAGACCAGCTGGCCCACCACCAACTACTAAAACCGTCTCACTCAACTGACGTGCCAATCCTTCCCGAAGTCAATAACGAACTAAACACCAACGTCCTCCCACGTGAGGAACTCCTTATCGCCACTTTTCAGATGCTGAAGCTCCTCTTCGAACTCCGCCCAAGCGGCCTTCCAATCGATACCCATCTTCTCTAAGAGGGGCTTATAGTTGGTTGAGTGCCAATGGAGTTGGCATACCTTATAGGGGTGCGCCCCCATAGCTAGAGCAGCAAACTGAGCCTCTGACATTACAGGCACTCCAACGTCTCGCCCGTGTGCTTGCGCCGCAAACTGGCTCTTGTCCAAGGCGGTAACGCAACCAGTGTCATGAGTTAGGACCACGTCGGGGTTAGCTTCTTCTTTCATAACTTCGATCTTGCGTAAGGTCGCAAAAGATCTAGTAAAGTCCCGCTGAACCAAGATGTGTCTAAAACCAAAGCCACAGCAGTCAAAAAACGTTGAGTATGAACGAAGATCCGCCCCCAACGTCTGAACTAGTCCACTAACCGCTGCAGTTCTTTGACCGTGGTATACATCAGGGTCATAGATAGCGTCCCCTTCCACAAGCTTGTAGTAGTGACAAGCTGGATGCACAGTAACGGCTATGTCTTTCAGATTCAGCACCTGGTTGGTAGCGATCTCGTCACGCATTGCATAGAGCCACTCAGAGTAGTGAACGATCTCCTCAGGAAGCACCATCGGCTTTCCAAGCTTTTCCATGACCTTTCTTACCTGATTGCGAAGCTCCGGTTGGTGTAGTAGCTCGGATCGAACCTCCTTATAGTGTCCGTACGAGGTACCGCAGTGGATGAGAGGAAAGTATCCAGTTTCATATGCTGCTGCGAAGTTCCTAAGTGCAACCGCTGCCTGAGCCGCCTGATTAGATGTAGCACTAGCGTAGTAGTTCCAAGCAGTGCAAGAGGTCTGGTCTCTAGGATCCTCGTAGTCGTAGCCCAACTTCCTCATAATCCAAAATATCGAAGTAGAGTAACCTGGAATATGTCCGCATTGGCCACATGACTTATGGTGCCATAAATGCCCTTTTTGAATCTTCTTAGGCGTTCCATACTTGGTTGGAACAGTAACGTAGTCTCCTTGGACACGCTGCACTTCAATCTCACCACGACTCTCAAGGTCGAACAGCAACTCGTGAAAGTCTGCCGATCTTCGGTCAGGCTCTCTGTCAAATCGCTCCTTCTTTGAGAGAAGCAGCTGAACTGGTTCTATCTGTGTCATATCTCGATACCCTCGTCTTCCAATCTCTCCTCCATGACCTCTTCCAAGATCATGTGGATCCCCTCATCAACTTGCTTGATCATGTCAAGAGCCCCCGTCTCAAGCCAAATGAGATAGAGCTCCACTATCGTCTTGTCCGCTACAGCCCAACCAGTCTTTGTTGTGTGGTGTGTCTCTGGAGGAAGGGCACGCCTCCAGAGATCAAGATTTTCAGATACGTCTTTTACCTCTGGACCCCAGTCAGGGAATGCATCTGGTTGTAACATATCTGGAGAGACCTGAGTACCGGTGGACATGATCTTGAATATGATCCTTGAGTACCCGTGCAGCGCCTCTTGGGCAGAGTGCAATCCATTTTTCACAGCGACCTCTCTCATAACCGTAATGATGCCACCGGGGTTGTTTCCCCTCGGACATCTGAGACAAGAGAAGCACTGAGAACACTCCCAGATATCCTCTTCCATCTGCTGAAACATCAGATCAATGTCTCTTCTAGCCGCAGCTTGTGCGATCCTTCTTGGGCTAAAGTCATAGAAACGAGCAGAAGGACAGGCCGCAACACATATCCCACACTCATAGCATCCATATAGATAGTGAGAGATCCGAGGATCGGCAAAGACCTCGTCCATTAGTGCTACCTTGTTCGCACGTTCTACGTTTTCGTGACCGGCGACTCGGTCAACCTTCATATAGGGATCTTCGGTTACGGTTCTCATGGCTAAAAGGAGATCACTGCGTCTGCACGCATAGCTAGGTCGTTGAAGGCAGCACCGCCTATCATCTCGACGTCATCGATCAGATCCTCTATCGCAAGATCGTTTAGGTCCAAAGACGGCTGGCAGACAAAGAGTCGCACCCCAAGGTCGGTAGCTTGCTTGATAAAGTAAGAGAGCCTCTGTCCCCTATCTCCTTTAGGTCCGATCTTGTCTATCACATCTTTTTGAAGTAGTTGGGGACCGTACATAGTGAAGTAGATCCCAACTTCCACCTCCATTGCTGCTGCTGACGCCGCTAAAAAAAACGGTGTTGCTGATCTACCAGGATCACTTACACCGTGAGTCTGGACGTACATGACCTTGCCTTCACCCTCGTCTGTCCACACAGTTCCCCCTTATGAGATATCGTTTTTCAAATAGAATTACCTAGACAATTAGTTGATAGTTAAATAATTGAGTGTTTTACCGGTTTGCGGTAGTAATACCGCGTATCGAGCTACATCGATGCGGCTATCGAGCACGCCTTAAAAAGACATGGAAGACGTCTCCTTCTTTTTCAATCTTTAGAAGTTCGTTCCCAGTACGCGTGCTCCACGCCTTCATATCGGGCTCTACTCCTGGATCGGTCGCAAGAAGTTCAAGAACCTCATTAACCTCAATCTTTTTGATCGCCTGCGCTGTCTTTACGACAGGCAGTGGACACTGCAGGCCCTTACAGTCCAAAACGGTATCAGCCGACATATCACTCATCTCAGTTCCCCCTAAAATTCCCGCCCTACGTAGGTCAAGCTATATTCGCACACACGCAAATAGCTATAATTCAGTTTGAACTAAAGACGCCGGAGTTGCAAGTTAAAAAGAGAACAATTTTAGGTGCTATCGAATACTCCCTGTTCAGAGTACCTATAAATTTTCATATAAAACTATATCATATAATGTGATTTACGATATCACTAAAAGCAAGTCGCCACCATCTACTCGCACAGCGGAGTTGAGGACGATCTTTTCAACCGTTCCAGCGACGGGAGCCGTGATCGCAGCCTCCATCTTCATGGCTTCGATCGTTGCAATCGTCTGACCCATCTGAACTTGATCACCGACCGATACCTCAATCGTTACGACTCCAGTAAAGGGCGCAGCCACCTCGTTGGGATTTGTCGGATTTGCCTTGATGTTAGAGACAACCTTTGAGGCAACAGACTCATCTTTTACAGATATTACACGAGGTTGACCGTTTAGCCTTGTGTAGACGTCACGGTATCCTTTAGCGTCTGGAGAGCCGACAGCATCGACTGCAAGATAAAGATCGAGACCTTGCTCCAGCGTCACGGCTACCTCTTCTCCCGGTTCGAGACCGAAGAAGAAGGCTGGCGAGGGGAGCAGTGATAGCGTTCCATACTTCTTGGAGTACTCAAGGTACTCCTCCGTAGGGCCTGGGAAGATTATACGGCTCAGCGCTAACTTTGGGTCAGGACCCAAGAGCGCCGCCTCTTGTTCTTTTGTCAGTGTTGGAGTCTGACTCGCTTTGACGTTCCTACCCGACAGAGCCTTTGTTCTAAAAGGCTCAGGCCATCCCCCTGGAGGTGTGCCTAACTCTCCATTTAGAAAACCAATCACCGAGTCTGGTATATCAAAGGCCTCGGGATGTTCTTCGAACTCCTTTGGGTCTGTATCGGTTGCAACGAGATGCAACGCAAGGTCGCCGACCACCTTGGAAGACGGCGTCACCTTCACAATGTTCCCCAATATCTTATTAACGGCAGCGTACATAACTTCAATCTCTTCGAAGCGTTCACCTAAACCCAAAGAGATAGCTTGTTGTCTAAGGTTCGACAGCTGCCCACCTGGGATCTCGTGGAGATAGACCCTTCCGGTAGGAGAACTCAGACCCGCCTCAAAGTGGGAGTACATAGCTCTTACGTACTCAAAGTACGGCTCTAAGACCAAAAGTGAGTCAAGACTTATTCCACTAGCTCGGGAGGTACCATCGGTTGCAGCCACTATGGCAGAAAGAGGTGGCTGAGACGTGCTCCCAGCCATAGTGGCTGCAGCTCCATCGATCGCGTCTACGCCCACCTCAACTGCGGCTAAATAGGTGGCAAGTTGGCCACCAGCGGTATCGTGGGTGTGGAGATGAACGGGGAGATCAAAACTTTGCCGCAGTGCGTCTATCAGTACCGACGCAGCCGGTGCTTTCAAGAGTCCGGCCATATCCTTAACGCAAAGTACATGAGCTCCGTAGCTGACGAGCTTCTCTGCTAAGCGCAGGTAGTAGTCAAGAGTGTAAAGACGCTCCGCAGGGCTTAACATGTCACTCGTGTAACATATGCTCGCCTCCGCTAGCTTGTTCTCCTCCAAAACGGTCTCGATGGAGGGTCGAAAGGACTCAACGTCGTTCAAGGAGTCAAACACCCTAAAGATATCGACCCCACCACGGGCGGCCTCTCGAATAAACCTCTCCCCTACCTCGGGTGCTGAGGGTGTATACCCTACGGTATTTTGGCCACGCAGCAGCATCTGAATGCAGATATTGGGAGCAGACTCTGATATTTGAGCTAATCGTTCCCAAGGGTCTTCATGTAAAAACCGAAGCGCAACGTCATAAGTTGCACCTCCCCAAGCCTCAAGACTCAAAAGTTCAGGAGTCAGACGAGCGATATAGGGAGCGACCCTCACCATGTCGATAGTTCGGAGGCGAGTTGCAAGAAGGCTCTGGTGAGCGTCGCGAAGCGTCGTATCGGTGATGGCAATAGCTTCTTGTTCCCGAAGCGCTGCGGCAAACTTCGAAGGTCCTAACTCTTTTAGTCGTTGTCTAGAGCCACTAACCACCGGCTGTGAAAGGTCGATAGATGGCAGTTTCAACGACGGGTCCACGTGTTTTGAACTACGAGAACCGTTCGGTCTATTCACCGAGATCTCGCTCAGATAGCCAAGAAGCTTCGTACCTCGATCAGCTCTATAGCGAAACTTCATAAGGTTTGGTTTCGATGCGATAAAACCGGTATCGAACTCACCGCTTCGAAACTCTGGATCAAGGAGTAACGCTGTTAGAAAGGCTATATTCGTCGACACACCCCGAATACGGAACTCATCGAGAGCTCGCAGCGCCCGCTCCAAAGCCTCTTCGAAGTCACGCCCTCGACATGTCAACTTCACCAACATGGAGTCAAAGTAAGGCAAAACCTCTGCGCCTAAG
>JAJYGI010000021.1 GCA_021790735.1 Actinomycetes bacterium
AGTGGGTAATTTAAGTACTGCCTGTTTCGGGGCTGTGAGTTGGTGCGTATGAAGCTTGAATGAGAGGACCCCTAGCGCCTGTGGAGACGAGCGCTAGGGGTCTGTGTTGGGTGATGTGAGGTCTGTTTGTAGCGACTAAGCGTTGGGCTCTGCTAAACACCCCTCCGCTTTACCGAGGTGGGCAAGGCCAAGTAGGTCTCCCCACTGGTAGGAGGTTGGAGCATTTCCGTTATCTACTGGATTCATTACTTCAGATGGATCTGCAACGTGCCCGAGCCCTAGGACGTGACCTAGTTCATGGTGGACTAGAGAGACGATCTGTTCCTGAGATAGTGCGTAAGAAGACGTAATGGAGGCTTCTCCAGTCACGTATACCCACTGCTGGCCGTTCCAGGCGGGTGTAGCACCACCTTCGCCTATTACGCCACCTGACGGCATGAAGTCGGTGTAGCCCGTAGGTTCCCAAGCTACTAGAACGGGGGCCCAGACGGTAGATCCGTTAGGTCCGCTAGCAAAGACTGACCGTCCTTGGGATGGGAACTGAGAGGAGGTTCCGACGTAGTTGAAGGTTATGCCTGTTGCACTTGAAAGATCGTTGAAGGCCTGCTCTACAAGGGAAAGGCCATCAGAAGGTGCAAAGGTTAGATTTACCTGGTAGTTAATTACTTGACAAGGGTTCCAGCGAATCGGTAACTGATCTCCTTGAGTCTCTAAGTAACTGTAACCTACAGAAGCTGGAGCTGGGTTTAGATTAGGGATCAAGGAGTCGTTGTACGGCACTGTTACGTTGTTGTCGGGAGCGAGGTTGTAGCGATTCCATGTTTGAGGAGCAGCACTTGAGTAGTAGGACGCGTTGGAGTTGTTGGGGAAGTTAATCGCTCCGTTATTGTTCCCTACGATCCAATAACCGTTACCTCCCGCACTAGGTGCCATTCCCATAACCGAACCCGATATGGAGCTACCGACGGCTGACCCTTCAAACGGTGCGTTGAAGGAGAATACTCCTCCGTCTGAGGCGACCTCCCAGTAGCCGCCCGTTATAGAGTCGACCGCCATGCCCACTATGGGTTTATTTAGAGGATGGCCGCCCATCGAGCCGTAGAATCCAGCGTCTCCAAAGGTGAATATACCTCCGTCTGAGGCGACCTCCCAGTAACCTCTGCCGTCTGGCGTGGCTGCCATGCCCACTATGGGTTTATTTAGAGGATGGCCGCCCATCGAGCCGTAGAATCCAGCGTCTCCAAAGGTGAATATACCTCCGTCTGAGGCGACCAACCAGTAACCTCTGCCATCTGGCGTGGCAGCCATGCCCACGATAGGCTTGTTCAAGGGATGTCCACTCATCGAGCCGTAGTACCCTGCGTTTCCGTAAGTTGTTACCGCTCCATCAGGGCTCACTAACCAGTAGCCGCCGTTGTTTGGAGTTGGAGCTATGGCAACCGATGAGGTAGCGAAAGAAGGTAGCTTTGTAGGCTTCAGTATGGCTTCGTTGGTTGCCTTGCCAAGTGGTGCTCTTTTACTAATTGTCGTTGAGTGTGACCAGTACGGGGCGGATGTTAAGAGTATCGCTGTGATACCCACTGCACTTACCCGTTTGCTCCACCGTCTCTTAAATCCTCGATTTTTCCATCGCATCTTCATAACCTCTGCTGTATGAGCGCTTATGGATTAGTTATCGGTACTGTGAGTGGTGTACTTGAATACTTTGATTACCGGGAGTGATCATATTTAAGAACTACGTCACTTCAAGTGAGTTGAGCTGCCGTCGAGAGCTCTTCCGCCTCAAGTGGTGTTGACTGTAAGTGATGGTAACTGGGCTCAAACAAGTCTAGAGTTACTGAGATCTCTACCACTTCAGATAGCTTTGACTGATTATCTAAGTTACTCCGAGTAGTTGATCAAGCGGTTGTTGACATCTCTTCTTTAGAGAGCAGAGTTTTCCGTGCGTGAGATCGACTAGGTCCTTGTACTAAGAGTTACCTGGGTAGTTTTGTCAGCCCTAATAAGACGTCGGAGGCTTTGTCTCTGCGATCGTTTGAAAGAACAGTGGGCTCTTTGCCGATCTCTCTCCCAAAGGCCACTGAGGCGAGGTTGAACAGGTTCTTCATAAGGTCGCGTAGCTCTGGCGGAGGTGGAAAGTACTCATCCTCATGGGTCTCTGTGACTACCTCGACTCCTTGAGCAGGGTTTAGTGTCCTTATGACCTCGTCGATCAACTCATCTGGAGCTGAAGCGCCAGCAGTTACGCCTACGACTCCGGAGATGTCCTTTGGGAGTTCGGCGGCGGTATTTACTCTGATTACTCGAGCCACGCCAGAAGCAGTGGCTACCTTGGTTAGAGCGACGGTGTTAGAAGAGTTTGCAGAACCCACAACGACAACTGTAGAACACCTATTGGCCATGGACTTAAGTACACTTTGACGGTTGGTTGTTGCAAAACATAGGTCTGACTTTGACGGCATCCATACCTTTGGGTAGGTCCTGTTGACCTCTTCTCGGATCTCGGCCCACTCGTCCATCGCAAGCGTAGTCTGTGCGACCAGGGCTACCTCTGATTCGATACCTTCTAGTAACTCGAACTCTTCGACCGACTCGATCAGGTGAACCGCCGACGGTGCTACAGCTGATGTACCTACCGCCTCATCGTGGTTTTTATGTCCCACGTATATGATCTCATATCCTTTTTGAGCACGTACTCTAACCTCGTGATGAACCTTTGTTACAAGTGGACATACAGCGTTTACCACTAGAGGCGAGAGATCTAAGGCCTCATTGACGACTTGAGGGGCTGTGCCGTGAGCTGACAGCATGACCGGTGCCCCAGCGGGAACGTCACTGATGGACTGAACAAATACTACGCCTAAGTCCTTGAAACGTTCTACTACGACTTGGTTATGAACGATCTCGTGATAGCAGTAGATCGGCGGTTCCAGCACGCGTACCATCCACGCTAAAGCCTTGATCGCCTTCTCTACTCCTGCGCAAAATCCTCTAGGTTCAGCAAGATATACTTTAGTCACATTCACTACTTCAAGACTAGCCAATTCCTCTACACTATTTGTGTGTCGAGTCCAACCGTAGTAGATGTATCGAGCGGTTCTCCGGCAGATGTGGCAGGTATCTTACCTGGAGATAAGATTTTATCTATAGGCGGTGCGGTTCCTCGAGACATCATAGAGTATCAACTTCTTGTCGATGAGTCCAGTGTTGAACTTGAGATAGAACGTTCCCGCTTGAACTTTAGCGTGACGATTGAAAAGACCTCTGGAGAGCCCTTAGGGATCGAGATCTCTTCTGCACTTTTTGACCGAGTGCGTACCTGCGACAACCACTGCGAGTTCTGCTTCATCTACCAGCTCCCTAAGGGAATGAGACGCAGCCTCTACCTAAAAGATGACGACTACCGACTCTCATTTCTTTATGGAAACTTTACGACTCTTACGCGATTTACCGAGGCAGACTTGGAGAGAGTCGTGACAGAACGGTTATCTCCACTGTTCGTGTCGATCCATACAACAAACCCAGAGCTTCGTTCGGAGCTGTTGCGCAATAAAAGAGGCGCACTTTCTCTTAGATGGTTAGACGCCATACTTGAGGCCAACATAGAGGTACACGGTCAGATAGTACTGTGTCCGTCGATCAACGACGCGATAGAGCTGGACAGGACGTTAGCTGAGATTGCGGTAAGGTTTCCATCGCTATCCAGCGTTGGAGTAGTTCCTCTTGGGGTCTCGAAGTACTCGAACGAAGCACGTATGAGAGCTATGAACAAAGAAGAGGCTAACGAAGCGTTAGATACGGTAGAACGCTACCAAGAGCTGTTCCTAGCCGCGCTTGGTAAGCGAATGGTATATGCTTCAGATGAGATCTACGTCGTAGCTGAAAGAGAGTTTCCTCTCCTTGAGGAGTACGATGGATTTCCGCAGCACGAAAATGGTATAGGTATCTTCAGGGCGTTTGAGGCTTCATTTTTCGGTGATAAAGACTACGCGTGGGGCAGGAGAGCTGGATTTTTTGCCTCCGTCGACGGCGTTCCCAAAGGAGAGTATCGTCCGAATCGAACCCCGAAAGGTCGAAGGCGAGACGTATCAACAACGTCAAGTTCTACGGCAGTTCTAACCGGTTCGTATGGAAAAGTTCTCTTGGACAAGGTCCTAAGCGAAGCCGGTATTGAAGGGGTAAGGGTGGTGGAGGTAGTAAATGAGTTTTTTGGGGGTAATGCTAAGGTAGCTGGACTTATGACTGGCGAAGATGTGGCGAAGGTATTGGAGAACGAGCCTATGGGCGATCGTTACATCCTCCCCGATGTATGTCTAAATGAAGGTAGATTTTTAGATGGTGTCTTGGTTGAAGAGTTGCCTAGACAAGTTGAAGTTATTCCCACAGACGGGGCCTCTTTGGCTCGGGTGCTAAAGAGGCGAAAGCCAATATCGCTGCGTTTGGGTGAAAACATAGGTTGAGAGGTAAAGAGGTGGAGCTGCCAAAGGTAGCAGTAGTTGGACGGCCCAACGTGGGCAAGTCGACGTTGTTCAATCGATTCGTAGGCAAACGAGTAGCTATAGTTGAAGAGATCCCAAAGGTTACTCGGGATCGGAAAGAGGTGGATGTCTCGTGGGCTGGTAGAGTCTTCACTCTTGTCGACACAGGAGGTTGGCTGAAGGGCGGGAGTACTCTAGACGAAAAAGTCTCTAAACAGTCCGAAGAGGCCATCAAGTCAGCGGCCGTAGTACTTTTTGTTGTCGACGCTTCAGTGGGGGTAACCGAGGAAGACCTAAAGGTCAGGGACATGTTGCACAGGGCTAACGTTAGTGAGGTGCTAGTCGTAGCCAACAAGGTCGACTCAGATAGGCAGGGCTCTCAGATGTGGGAGTTTGCATCACTCGGTTTTGGTGAACCGCTCGCAGTTAGTGCGTTGCATGGAAGACTCTCAGGTGATCTACTAGATGAGATCGTTCGTAGGGTTGACGCTCCTTATGAGATAGACGATGTCGTTGACGAAGGTATACCTGACGAGGGAGACGCAAAGATTATTGGGGTTGCTCTTGTGGGTCGTCCCAACGTAGGAAAGTCAACCCTATTCAACAGACTGGTTGGGGAGGAACGCTCTGTTGTTCATGATATGGCGGGCACAACAACCGATACTGTGGATACCTTCGTTGAGAAAGATGGGTTGAGCTACAGGTTCGTAGACACCGCTGGCCTTAGAAGGAAGTCCAAGAGTAGCGACGGTACTGAGTACTTCTCGATGGTGAGGACTCTACAGGCTATTGATAGCTCCGACATCGCACTTCTTGTGATAGATGCTCGTGACGGTGTTACAGCTCAAGACCAACGTCTCGCTGAGCGTATCGACCTCTCTGGCTCACCTGCGATTGTCTTGCTAAATAAGTGGGATCTTCTGAGCGAAGATGAGAAACTATCACTAGATGGAGACGTCAAGTCGAAGTTGGGATTCTTGTCCTACATGGAGCCGCTGAGAGTGTCGGCACTTAGCGGGCATAATCTCCATAGAATCTGGAGGTTTATCGAAGAGGCCAACGCGGCCTATACAAAGAGAGTACCTACGCGAGAGCTAAATAAGCTGATCGTGTCTTTGCAGGTAAATCACCCTCCGAAAAAGACCAAGATTCTCTACGGCGTGCAAGGGGCTACTGATCCTCCAACTTTTACTTTATTTGCAACTAAAGAGATCGAGACTAGCTACCTACGTTATGTCGAGAACCGCATTAGGGAACACTTTGGACTGGGTGTTACCCCGATAAAGATCAGGGTACGCCACCGGAGCGG
>JAJYGI010000004.1:0-934 GCA_021790735.1 Actinomycetes bacterium
TGATGAATAAACGTAAAACTCTTGAGTTACAATCTAACTCACGAGAAAACTCGATCTAATTCGTCTTAGGTTCAGAGAAGGTACTTTTCGTGTTTGTGTTGTAACTCTCGATACCTTTGATATCTAAGACGTGAGACTGTCCTTTGTTGATCTCTCTGTGAACTCTCTCTACCTCTACAAGATCTACGTGCTCTATTAGTTCGCCGATGTTATCTTCGGTGAAGAGAACCTTTGCGGCACTAGGATCTACCTGCTCAAGTCGCTCTTTTACCGCAGAGAAGCGACAGTAAACCGGTATGGAAGAGGCAGATCCCATATAAGGGGATGGGCCTAATCCATCTATTGGTGAAAATGGACTGTGGTACTGCCAATTTCCGGTTCGGTACGCAGCTTCGTCAAGAACCGCAACGATAAGATCTACGCCGCAGTACATAGCAGAGGTCATGACTGTGTTATATATTCCAAGGGACACGAGACCCGCCTTCGCTATACCTCTATATAGCCTATGCACCGCCAAAGTGGCTACATCCCAGTAAGGTTGCTGGATTAGAGCAACCCCACCGCAGTCGAGTTCACTCACAGGGGTTTGCCAGATCTCTTCAAGATCGTCTGTTGTTTTTGTACCCGCGTTCCGTATGCTTTCGGGCACGACTATACGAGCCACGGCAGCCGGTGTATGCTCTTTGTGATCAAAGACAAACAGAAAGAAACTTCGAGCCTCATAAGGACTATACGCTCGTTCCATGTCTATTTTTGTGTTGCCAAAGGTCTCCAGGAATACCTGTTCTTCTAGGGATTTCGGCAAGGTTGCATAAGGGCTGTGGCCGCTACATACGTATGCTCCGAATCGACGATGACCACTTTGGAGCTTCTTGTCGATATTAGATAGCGAGTTTGGCAAAGAGCCTCCAGGGTAAATCTCTTTTTCGTAATT
>JAJYGI010000004.1:944-5762 GCA_021790735.1 Actinomycetes bacterium
ACGTTTCTCAAGCTATAGAGTTGTCCACAAAGTGCCGTCTTGCCGCTCTTAGGTTTTGACTCAGCTATATACTGTATAGGTATTGTGTATGCCTCAGCTCCTGATAACGACGTCGCTGTAAAGACGGTAAAGTTGCGAAAAGTCTATGGCGCAAACGTAGCCGTAGACGATCTGGATATGACGTTAAAAAAGGGCGAAATTCTCGGCCTACTTGGCCCAAATGGAGCCGGTAAGACTACTACAGGTGGCATGATTACCACACGAGTCCTTCCTACCTCTGGATATGCTTACATTGGCGGGGTGGACGTTGTTGCGCATCCAGCTGAAGCTAAGTCAGAGATCGGTGTAGTTCCGCAGTCCAATACCTTGGATCGTTCCTTGAACGTGATCCAAAACCTGTACTTTCATGGACGCTACTTCGGAATTGCGAAAAAGCAGGCAAGATCGATGGCCGCTGAGTTACTTGAGAGATTTAAACTTGCTGAGAGCGCTTCGCTGCCGGTATCGGCACTCTCTGGTGGAATGGCCCAACGATTGATGGTTGCTAGAGCCATAATGCATAGTCCAACTGTACTTGTATTAGATGAACCGACATCTGGACTTGACCCTCAGAGTCGCTTAGCTCTTTGGGAGATTCTCCGGGAGTTGAACCAAGAAGGGCAGTCTGTGTTGCTTACCACACACTACATGGAAGAGGCTGACGAGTTATGTGATCGGATCGCGATTATGGATCATGGACGGCTTTTAGCCCAAGGGTCCTCTTTGGAACTCAAGAGAGATCTCGGTGGTGACTCGTCGCTACTTATGAAGGTCGCGGGAAACTCGACCGTTTTGGTCGAGAAGTTGGTTGCTGAAGTAGGAGCCGATTCGACGACTAAGATCATCGCCTCAGATGGAGGGTTAAAGATGGTCGGACATAACGTCTCCCAGTTGATCTCTGTGGCGGTAAGCGCTGCTGAAGCTTTGGGGCTTAGAGTCTATGACCTTTCACTTGTTGAACCTTCGTTGGAAACGGTGTTCATCAACCTGACTGGGAAAGAGCTGCGAGATTAGGTGGAGGGGATTACGACGTACGTTACAGATCGAGAACGCTCGGTTTCTATCTTCTCTTATGGGCGCGTTGTTCTAGCGCTCTTAGGGAGAGATCTAGCTGTGCTCAAAAAGACGGCGATCTTTTTTGTAGTTAGAGTGGTAATGCAACCTTTACTTTTTGTCTTCATCTTCACTTACGTGTTCCCGAAAATCGGACAGGGGGTTGGAGGTGCTGGAGGTAAAGAGGCTGAGTTCTCTACACTACTCGTGGCTGGTGTGGTGGGTATCTCTATCATCTTTCAGGCGATACAAGCTGTAGCATTGCCGCTAGTTCAGGAGTTTGGCTATACAAAAGAGATAGAGGACAGAGCTTTGGCCCCTATTCCTACTTGGGGATTAGCGGTTGAGAAGATTCTCTCTGGAGCTATCCAGGCAATTTTTGCTGGAGTAGTCGTATTCCCGATAGTACTGTTTGTGCCCGCTACTCCTGTACACCTCCACATCAACTGGATTATGTTGATCACGTTGGTACCTTTGGCTGCAGTTGTATCGGGTACTTTAGGGCTTACGATAGGTACTTTGATTCCCCCGAACCAAGTTGCACTTATTTTTGCAATTATCGTTCTTCCTATAACTTTTCTCGGTGCGGTCTACTACCCTTGGGCCTCCCTTACACCTATTCCTTGGTTGAAAGATATTGTCCTAATCAATCCCTTGGTCTACATCAATGAAGGTCTTCGGGCGGCATTGACTACAGGAGTTCCACACATGAACGTCGCATATGTATATCTAGCATTGATTGTTTTTGCCACTCTTCTTGGAGCGATATCGATAAGGGGACTTCGAAAGCGAGTTGTTGGATAGGCGGCTCTTGATCATCTCCCGAAGTTTTCTTATAAATCAAGTTAGTGAAGTGGAAGGCTAAGCTGTTTGATGACTTTGATGAGGATATGTGCTTGTCCTCTTCAAGGTCTACGTGGTGTTGTGCTAGCTTTGAGAACGGAAGAGTGATGGCGTCTAAGGTAACTACACGAAAGAGTTCCAAGATGGACATGATCTACACCGCACTAACTCAAGAGGGAGGATTTGTTAGCGCTCAAGAGCTCTACCGGAAGCTCAACGACAAGGGAGAGCGTATTGGTCTTGCGACTGTGTATCGAAACCTCCAACACTTAATCGACTTAGGTACAGTAGTTGCAACGCGTAGCGACGATTCAGAGGTCATCTACAGTGCCTGCGAAGACGACTCTCACCATCACCATTTGCGTTGTAAGTCTTGTGGTTCTTCTGTGAAGATTGACAATGAAGAAGCCGAACGTTGGGCTGCCGAGGTAGCCAGAGAGTTCGGCTTTACTGAGGTGAGTCACACATTTGACATCGTGGGGCTCTGCTCGACCTGCCAACGATCTCGTAGATAAACTAATGTGCGGGAATAACGTATTATGATAATCGTTATCATTCTGTAGAAGAAGTTACTACGGGAGGAACCGTGCTTTCAGTCATCAACCTATTCAATCCATCTCGAGGGTCCCTCTCATTAGCTTTAGTGACTGCTGTACTTTTAGGCATGGTTCATGGAGTTACGCCTGATGAGCACACCTGGCCGATTACCTTCTCTTACTCCGTGGGTAGCTACTCATCGAAAGGAGGTCGGAGAGTAGGTTTCTTATTCTCCTTGGCCTTTACTTTCCAGCGAGCTCTAGTCTCGGAGTTAGCTTACTTTGCACTAACGAGTTTCGATAATGCGCTTAGGTGGAACTTTGAGATATATGTGGTGGTTGGTCTCGTGATGGCTTTGTCAGGTCTTCACGTGTTGAGACGTGGGCACCCCCTCCATCTCACCTTTAGGGATATAAAAGCCGAGTTATCTGGAAAACATGACCACCCTGAGCCCGTGGTACCAAAGGATCTGCCTTGGTACATGCCGTTGATGCACGGTTTTATCGCAGGCTGGGGCGTTGGTGCCTTTGCTGTGATTATCTATACGGTTCTGGCTCCTGAGATGCCCAACGGCTACGTCGGTTGGCTTCCAGGTGCACTGTTTGGTATCGGAACTATGATAATGCAGATAGTTCTAGGTTCTTTTTTTGGGGCGTGGATGCAGCGACGGCAACTCGGAACTCAGGCAAAGGCTTATCTGGCCCGAATGATGAGTGCACGCACGTTAGTGGGAGCGGGAGTGGGCTTTTTAGTCGTCGGCGTATTCGGTATTGTCTTTCCCCAAGTGTTGAGTTCTCTTCAAGTAGTCACGCCGATTCACATTCATAACCTGCATAATATAGGAGTAGGCTTTTTCTTAGCGGTCTTGCTGCTGTTTGGAGTCGCACTATGGTCGTTTAGGAAGACGATACACGAGGTAAAGAGCATGTCATTTAATGAGGAACCCTCCACTGAATCTTCTAATAGTGTCTAAAAGAAAACTCCATCTGTATTCAAATGTTGTTTGTTTATTGATCGATTTTCAGGTGGTCTAAAAGACCTACTGTGACCGTCCATGTCTTTTGGACGGTGCATATCAATCTAGAGATCTCGTGTCGGTGTAGAGATATCCAATCGTAGGCAATGCACGCTACTTTATGCAACAGTCTTAGCGTAAGTAAGCGAGCAAGTATCCGGACTGGCTTTAACTGTGAGTTGAGGAGCATTAGTATAAAGACATCAACCCCAAGGTAGACGTTACGTGTTTCTTGGTCAACCATCGCAACGTATCTATCGGTTTGCGATCTAGTAAGACCATGTGCCTTTAGGTCTTCGAGGTTCGATGAAGGTACAAAGGTGAACCCTACTCCTACTGAGCTATGCTCCACAAGCTTAACGGTACTTTTACAGATTGGGCATTCACCATCGTAGAAAACAAACTTACCGACGCTCTCGGTTGTGCATACTAGTTCATTTACGTTGTCCTGTGACATAGCTTGATGCGCCTCTCTTGCTTGTTAATATATGCCAAGTGTACGACTTTTCGGACGAACACTTAGCTTGTATGGTTGAGCGTGGTGGAGTCCCTATATTGATAGTCCATCGTGTCGTCGTAAAATAATTATTCCAAAAGAGCTGGCAGGAGCTAAGGCACCTGTAGTAATGTTATGACTACCAGGGGTGATGTGGAGGTGGCCCTTTGTTGAAAGGAACAGTTTTTGCGTACGGACACTAAAGGATACACTAATGAGCCAGCGACATCGTCTCGGAAGTTGAGCATAGAAGAAGGTGTCTGTTGCGGTGTTATAGACGCTACTCGCCTCCTAGTGCAGAGCTTTCATGAGCTCGTAGATGAGAGCTGTGCTGCAAACCAACTAGGTAATGGCATTAGCTCGATCACTTTGTCTAAAATGCAGGACTCCATTGACGAAGTGGCACATCTAAGTTCTCGCCTTGGCCGGTTTACTCCAGATACTCCGTACTGGGTATCACTTAGAGAACTTTCGGAGTTAGTCACCCTCAGGGTATGTGAACGTCATAGCTTATTTGGAGGCGGAGTCTTTGATGTAGATGCCACCCATCGATTCGTCTATGCATTACTAAATGACGTTGTGTTTACCAAAGAGTTAGACGGTGTCCTCGAAGAGCTGGCAAAACTAACGCCTCTTTCTCTAGCTTCGAGCCTTTCATTTTGCAATGGAGAGTCTACCTATGTCCATGACAAGAGCTTTTCAGTCAGGTTAATTGGACGGGACTCTAATTTGATCTCCGTTGCAACTGGAGAGGCAATGTTGAGAGACTTTGTTGATCTTGCCGGTGAGCCTAGCGGCCGATTAGAGACATTTAGGGGATCGGTTGGAGAATCGG
>JAJYGI010000016.1 GCA_021790735.1 Actinomycetes bacterium
GGTAGGTTCCATCACGTTTCTACGTGCGAGGTCTATGGTGATATGGAACTTGACTCTACTGACTCTTTCACGGAAAGCTCCCCTTACCTCCCTCGGACACCCTACAACGCATCGAAGGCCGGGAGTGATCATGCGGTACGGTCGTATCACTATACCTATGGACTTCCGATATCTATAACTAACTGTGCGAACAACTACGGTCCGTATCAGTTCCCAGAGAAGATAATTCCACTTTTCACTACTAACGCTCTCGACAACCTACCGTTACCCCTCTACGCCTCGGTGAACAATAGACGTGAGTGGATTCACGCGTTAGACCATGCTCGAGCGATCGACTTGGTGATCGAACAGGGTATGGAAGGTGAGACCTACCACGTCGGGACCTCAGTGGAGAAGTCGATTGTCGAGATAGCGGACCAAGTTCTGTCGCTCCTAGGCAAACCTGAGTCGTTGAAGACTTTAGTTCCGGATCGTCCCTCTCATGACCGGCGATATCTGCTTGACTCGACGAAGATCCGTAGCACTTTGGGGTGGGAGCCTTTGATCGACTTTGATAAGGGACTATCTGAAACTGTCCAGTGGTACTTCGACAATAGAGCTTGGTGGGAACCGTTAAAGGGAAAGGCTCCCGTAACCGAAGGAGTGTCGAGTTGGAGTCAAAACCTTTAGATGCGAGTTCTGGTAGTAGGATCTAATGGGCAGTTAGGTAAAGAGCTTGTCGAAGCCTGTTCAAGCCACGCTAAAACAGTGTCGCTTTTTGCAACTGACTCGATGACTCTTGATGTTGGTAATAGGGAAGCTGTCGATAGCGTAGTCAGGGACTTCTCTCCAGACGTTATCTTTAATGCTGCAGCTATGACCAAGGTTGATCTTTGCGAGGACCTTCCCGAGGTTGCTTTTCGCGTGAATGCACTTGGAGTTAGAAATCTCGTACAAGCAGCATCGAAGATAGACGCAAAGGTTGTGCACTTTTCGAGTGACTATGTATTTGACGGTTCCTCCAACGTTCCCTACATAGAGTGGGACGAACCCAAGCCGATCTCTGTGTATGGTAAGTCTAAGTTAGCGGGGGAACGAGAGCTTCGGCCGACAGATCTTTGTCTTCGAACATCTTGGGTCGTTGGACGATACGGAAATAATCTTATAAAGACCGTGTTGAAGTTGATTTCGCAAGAACAGGAACTGCGATTCGTGAACGATCAGTTTGGATCGCTGACGGTTGCAAAGGACTTAGCAGAGAAGTCGCTTGAGATGGTGCTTTACGGGCTCGGTGGACTCTACCACGTTACTGGACAAGGAGCTGCTAGCTGGTTCGAAGTAGTTCGTAAGGTGGTAGAGGTCGTTGCTTTGGAGAACATAACGGTGCATCCCATCTCTTCGGCAGACCTGCCAAGTGATCGTAAGGCTAGGCGTCCCAAGTTTTCAGTGTTAGAGAACTTCGCGCTTAAAAACTCAGGACTGTCACTACTGCCAAAGTGGGAGGACTCTCTAATCGAGTTGTTAGGGGAGATTGCATAGATGTCCACCGCTTATGTCGGAGCTGTAGTGGTCGTATACGGCCAAGAGCTTTCTGAGGTTGAACCTCTCGTCGTTGAGTTGCTACGAGACGGCGTCCACGAGGTTGTATTGGTGGATAACGGGTCCTGTGTCTCCCATCAGGATAGGGTCCAAAGAGAAGGATTTACTTATACAGTCGTTTCAACCGGCAAGAACATCGGTTTTGGAAGGGCTGTGAACCTTGGCGCCTCCTACCTCTCGAACTTTGACTACCTAGTCGTCTCTAACCCCGATATTTTGATGACCTCTTCGGTCGTAAGTGAACTCTTAAGAGTTCTTGATACCTCTCCTCAAGTAGCGATTGCGGCGCCTAAAATCTTTACTGCCACCGGAGATCGTTATCCCTCCGTAAGAAGGTTTCCTAGTCCTTTTGTCTCGCTTGTCCACGGATTCCTGGGGTTGTTTTGGAGAGAGAACCCAGTTTCAAAGTGGTATCGCCTAGACGGTGTCGATCTAGATCGACCAGTTAACGCGCCTTGGGTTTCGGGAGCCTTTTTTGTAATTAGAGGTTCATCATTTCGGTTGGTTGGTGGGTTTGATCCGAAGTACTTTCTCTACTGTGAAGATGTGGACCTGTGCGAACGTGTCGAAAGATTGAAGTTTGAGGTTATCTACTATCCCAAGGTTGCAGTAGTCCATAGTCAAGGAGAAAGCTCTGTACGCAGACCGATCTTTTCTTTGTATCATCACCATCGCTCTATGTGGCTCTATGCAAAAAGTAAGAACTCTTTTGGACCATTGCTTATTCTTGAGGTTTTAGGGATTAGTTTAAGGTTCTTAACCTCACTGTTAGTGCGCAAAGTATCTAGTTGAAGGTAACCTCAAAGAAAGTCGATAACCTGGTAGACAAATGAACTCGAACGCTTCAAGAAAAGTTGCAAGAGCGGCCGCGTCAGGTCGTTCCTCAAAGGTGAGAAAACAGATCCCAATAGGCTATTACTCCTCGCTAGGAGCGATCGTTCTTGGTGGTATATTTATCATCGGTTACTCTCGCTACGAGAAGATACAACCTACGGCGTCCACGTCAGCGTTGCCCGCTATAGGTACGAAGTGGAAAGTGGCTTTCGGTTTAGATGTCTGTGGCAAGTATGAACCGAGTCTCCCTGCTGCAGCGCGAACTACCGCTGGAGGGCTCTATTCGAGCGGAAACGGGTTAATAGAGGTCGCGCCGGTCTCTGCAGCGGCCACGGGTTCTAAGGCAAACCTAGCTAACTTCTTGTCCGGAGAGTCCTCGATAAAGATTACCTCAACCTCGGTTACTTTTCCGGGGAAAGGAACGGTGAGTCTAAAGACTGCTTGTGGAGGTAAGGGAGCTTCGGTGACGTATGACGTATGGCCCTCACTTTTAGTGACGACGCCAACGATCTATCACTCGCCGAGTTTAGTAAAGTTTCAAAATGATGAATTAATTGCCATATCGATACTTGCAAAAGGCCAAAGTCCTACTAAACCTCCATCTGAAATAGCCTTGGTGAGCAGTGCGTCTACCTCTTCAACTGTAGCTAGTGCCTCTAAAGGGACCCAAAGTCCGAAAGGTTCTTCCACATCGGCTTCAACTTCTGCCTCAGGCGGTTCTGTTCCAGGTTAGTATTGGGACGTTGCTTGTCCCCATCGAGAAGGTGAGGTTTTATCTGTGAAAGCAGTTGTGCTTGTGGGCGGTTTTGGCTCAAGACTTCGGCCGTTGACCATTGACGTACCTAAACAGATGATTCCTGTGGTTGGAGTAACGATGCTTGAACGGGTGCTAAGACACCTCCGTAGTCACGGAGTTGAGGAAGCAGTGCTGGCTCTGGGGTATCTCCCAGACGTGTTTCAAGAGGCTTTCCCAAGCGGTGAAAGCATGGGAGTCAAACTTCGTTACTCGGTTGAGAGCGAACCGCTAGATACAGCTGGAGCAGTGCGCTTGGCTGTTGATACAGCTCAGATCGATTCGACCTTCTTAGTTGTAAATGGAGATATACTTTCCAGTTTTGATCTGAGCAGTCTTGTTAGGTTCCATAAAAAGAGTAAGGGCATGGCAACCATCGCACTTACTCCAGTCGATGATCCGTCTCGATTCGGTGTGGTGGTATCTGATAAACATGGGCGAGTCCATAGTTTTGTGGAGAAACCGGCTCTTGACAGCGCTCCAACAAACTTGATAAATGCTGGCGCCTACGTCTTTGAACCCGAAGCACTGACTGTAGCTCAAGTAGGTGTGCCTATATCGATGGAGAGACTTGTGTTCCCAGAGTTGGCGAAGCGCCGCGAGCTTTTTGCACTTGAGATGCCGGGTTATTGGATAGATGCAGGAACTCCGGCCTCGTTATTGAAGGTATCTTTAGACATATTGAAGGGAAACATAAAGGGATCTGACCTATCGGGACTTCAAAGTGCTGGGGAGGGTTTAGACGGATCTGTATCGGTGGATCCGCTTGTGTCTGTCAAAGGTAGCTACGTCGGGAGAGACTGCGTCTTCGAAGGTATCGTTGATGTGAGAAACTCTGTATTGGAGGAAGGGGTTACTATCTGCTCCCAGGCTACAGTGAGAGACTCTGTAGTGCTACCAGGTGCCGTCGTCGGCGAGGGCGCTCTTATCGACTGTTCGATCGTTGGACATGGAGCGATTGTTCCACCCGGATCGATCGTCGTAAATGGGTCTGTAGTGTCTAGGTATGCTGAACTAACTCCAGGATGCCAGGTTGTTGGAGAAAGGATTCCCAGCTAGATGGGGATCTCAAGAGCTCTAGTGACTGGTGGCGCTGGTTTCATAGGGTCCAATCTTGTAGATAGACTACTCGCTGAAGGGATTGACGTTGATGTCGTCGATAACCTTGTGGCTGGATCTCTTGCCAACTTAGCGTCGGCTCGCGCTCAGAAGAACGCGAGATTCTCCTTTCACAAGTTAGACATCTGTGATGCCACCTTGGAGGAGTTTGTTCACAAGAGACGTCCTGATGTGGTAATGCACTTAGCTGCTCAGATCGACGTTAGGAGCTCTAAGATCGACCCTTACTACGATGCTACGGTGAACTTGTTAGGATCGATACGAGTGCTTGAGGCCGCTCGAAAGGCGGGAGTTGCCAAGGTAATCTATGCAGCTTCAGGTGGAGCCCTATATGGAGATACAGCACCGGTCCCTACTCAAGAGTCGTACGCTTGGTCACCGATCTCACCCTATGGAATCTCAAAGGCGACAGTTCTGGACTATCTGAACCTTTATCGAGATCTTTACGATATCGAGTACTCTGCTCTTGCAATGTCAAACGTATATGGACCAAGACAGGACCCTAACGGTGAGTCTGCGGTGATATCTATATTTGGAGCTGCGATGATGAAGGACGATGACGTTTTTATCTACGGAGATGGAAGCCAAACACGAGACTTTATCTTCGTAGACGATGCGATAGACGCCTTTATAAAGTCGATTGATCTCGGTGGTGGACTTGTGATCAACGTGGGCACATCCCAAGAGACTACGGTGTATGAACTGTTTTTAGAGATGGCCCGACAGATGGGCTATACAAAGGCGCCGATACTTAGGCCAAGCCGTGCTGGGGAGATTCTGCGATCTGCGTTAGATATCGAAAGGGCGCGTGACCATCTAGGTTGGGAGCCGTGGACTTTCCTAAGTGAGGGCTTGAAGACAACCATTGAGTGGATGAGGCTTCAGTAGCCGGCAATTTCTAGCGGAAGAGATCTGCATTTGCAGGTCGGACGACCTCGCTCTTTATACTTGAATCTCTAAAGTGTTCCCTTTGGATTCCACGAACGATCACAACAGGGATCTTTGATGACTTAGGCTTTACAAGATCTGCGGCCCCGGCTATCTCATCGGCTATGCAGATCTCCGTGGCAGAAAGCTCTCTCCCGTTGGCGTCCTTAGTTCCTCGTAGATCGAGTACAGCACCAAGCCCGCAGACTCCGATAGCGACGTCAGTAACCCCATTGCGCCAAACTCGTCCAAAGGTATCGGTTATGATGACAGCGACCTCCTTGCCTGTGTGACGAGCAAGAGATGCTCGAATCTTGCGTGCAGAGCGATCTGGATCTATGGGCAGGAGAACTACCGTGTCCATGTCGGCGTTTGAACGGTCGATTCCAGCGTTCGCACAGATAAATCCGTGTCGTGTTTCGGTGATTAGTAATGATCCCCTGCGCCTAAGGATGCGTTTTGCTTCTCGTTCCACAAGTCGAGTAAATCCGGCAGCGTCGTCCTCT
>JAJYGI010000076.1 GCA_021790735.1 Actinomycetes bacterium
AGCGACAATAAGTTCGTCACGAGATACCAAGTCCAACCCCACAAAGGGTTCGTCTGCAACTACTAAAGGAGATCTCCTTGCAAAGGCTCTAGCCAGAACCGCTCTTTGTCGTTCGCCTTGTGATAAGGAGCTAAACAGGTGGTTTCTTTTTTCGCTCAATCGGAATATCGAAAGTAGCTCGTCAGCCACTGAACGCGCCTCATCGGAGTAACTTCGCCAGTAGGGAGCCAGATCACCACTCGTGCCAGTAAGCACCACCTCGAAAGTGGTAGTACTTCCCAAAAATCGTTCCTGCAAGGATGAACTCACGTAAGAAACACTACGTCTCAACATACGAACATCCATGGAACGTGCATCAACTCCACCAACAAGCAACCTACCTTGACTCGCACGCTCAAACCCAGCAAGCATCTTGACGAATGAGGACTTTCCCGCCCCATTACGTCCCATTACAACTACTTTGTCTCCTTCAAATAAAGCAAAGTCAGCTCCTTGGACAAGGGTATTTCCTTCCCGCAGCAACGCAGCGCTTTGAAGCTCAAATGAGGGTACGTTTCCTAAGACCAACTGCGGACCACCAATACCTCCCCTGGCTCTAGACGGTGATAAACAAATAAGTAAATACTAAAGACATTGAGTCAAATACCTCAGACACAGTCCAAAAGGTTCAAAACATCTAAGAATCTACAGCTCGATAAGAAATACCACTTAAGTTATTGGCCATTTATGACGTTAAATCCCATACATGTAATTACATTATATGTAGGAGGTTAAGGTATGCGACAGGGCTTTCTACCCGGCGACGAGTCTAGGACTTCGATACTGACAGCCATGGACCAAGTCAGAACCGCATGCGGAGCACAAGGAGTACTGCTTGCATCAACCTCACAAAGTCGTGAAGCCACAGTTGAGATCGTAAGATCCTCCCCAAGTTTCCTAAGAGCAGGCGACACTCTAACTGTAAAAAGATTACCTAAAGTAAAGCGTCTAGAAGGTCGGGGCGCAAGTTTAGGCTCACGTCGTGGCTATCAAGTCGATGTACACTATATAGCCAATCCGCCATACGTTGAGTTCTCCAATGAGTTGCTTTCTTATGGGCCTATAAAGAGCGTCTATCTTAGAAGTTTCGAGGTAGATAAAGAAGAGTTTTTAGTGTGCCTTTACTCCAACTCGAAGATGGCTTTACCTGAAAATGGATTAGTTATGACGATAGAGATGTTAGCGCTACACTGCGAGAATGCTCTCAAACTTCGTTCTGCATTACAGAAAACTACTCAGAAGTTAGATCTTGTAGAGACCAAAGCATCCTCTGACGAACTGACGGGTATTTTAAATCGCCATGGCTTCACTTTGGCGATATCACGAGAACAAAAACGACGTGAACGCTATCCAATGCCAGTCTCGGTGTTCGTCTTGGATCTAGACGGGTTAAAGACCGTTAACGACACCTATGGACACCAAGCCGGGGATCAGCACATCCAGAGGTTTGCAAATATTTTAGGACATACCTGTCGAGCGATAGACTTTACCGCCAGGCTTGGAGGAGACGAGTTTGCAATACTAGCACCTCATACCGACACAGCATCTGCGGAACTAATGGCTACACGTCTCAGGAGGGTCTTCACTGAAAACGGAATACCTGTCTCATTTGGATATGCAAGTGACGACGTAGGCTCCGTAGCAATCAACGACCTTATCGTTGTAGCCGACGCGCAAATGTACTCAAATAAGCAGAGTCGCAAGTCGCTTCAACGCAGGAACGTAGGCTAGCTCGCGCTCTAAACCCCATAAACTCAAGCGAACACCTGAGAACCTCTCCTCCATATTGACGTTCAAAAAAACACGTTGCCGACGGGGCTGGAACCGTCGGCAACGTGCGGGAGGTTCAGTGTTTTACCACTTGTTGTTGTCATATACATAGTCGCCTTTCAAGCTGAGTGCTGGCTAAGAATTTCGTTGAAGTATCGGGAGACTTCCACTCCCCCATGACTTAGTAAACATATTATTACTCACGTTTTCAGCTTATTCTCAGCAAATCGGTAGGAAACATTTATTCTAAGTATCGTCATTGTCCGCATATCACCTGCTAGAGCCACTCTTATACAGTAAGACTTCTATTATGGTAAAAAGAACTTTATAAAGTTGCTGTATAAAATCTGTAAGTTGTTACAACATATTTGTAGATTCGATGTAACATCACTTACGTTCACAAAAGTGACACTTGTTGTTTACCACAATTGTCTGGGGAGGTAGCTAGAGAAAATGAAGAAGAATATAAGGCGCCGAGGTAGCGCCGTTATCGCAACTACTGTGGCAGCTATAACGCTTGCTGCGTGCGGATCTGGAGCTCCGTCTTCAAGCAGCAGCTCAAGCACCACAAAGGTCAAAGGTGGCGTTGCGACCTTTGCTGAAGGTCCGGGGGCAAATCCTAACTATATCTTTCCTTTGACGCCAGGAACCAACTTCTCTACAGCTAACTTGAGCTTTTTCCAAGAGCTGATGTACCGACCTCTTTACTGGTTTGGAAGCGGCTCAAAGGCTGAGATCAACTATCCGTACAGCTTGGCAAAGCCACCTGTGTACTCTAACAACGACCAGACAGTTACAGTAACGTTGAACCCTAACTACAAGTGGTCCAACGGGGAGTCTGTAGACGCCCAAGACGTGATCTTTTGGATGAACTTAGTGAAAGCTAACAAGGCCAACTGGGCTGCGTATGTTCCAGGTGCATTTCCTGACAACATCGTCTCCTATAAGGCCTCTGGGAAGGACACTGTAGTATTTCAGCTTGACAAAAGCTACAACCCAACCTGGTTCACCTATAACGAACTCTCCCAGATAACCCCACTTCCACTGGCTTGGGATAAGACCTCACTAACTGCACCGTCACCGACTGCAGCAACTCCTGTGTCTTCACTTCCAGATCAGACCGCAAGCGGCGCCAAGGCGGTCTATAACTTCCTAAACACTCAAGCCGGTCAGCTTGCAACCTATGCAACTAGCCCTATCTGGTCGATCGTAGATGGGCCATGGAAACTACAGAGCTTCACAACTCAAGGAAAAGCTGTATTTGTACCGAACCCCACCTATGGCGGTCCTATCAAGCCATCTTTATCAGAGTTCGTTGAGCTACCCTTTACCTCTTCCTCGGCAGAGTTCAACGTACTTCGTTCTGGTGGGATAACCTACGGCTACATTCCAGTTAGTGACCTAGCCCAAAAGACGACTCTAGCTCAGGAGGGATACACACTCCAGCCTTGGAACCTCTTCGGCTTCAACTACTGGGTAGAGAACTTCAACAACCCAACCGTTGGGCCCATCTTCAAGCAGCTGTACTTCAGACAAGCGTTCCAACACTTGATCGATCAACAACAGTGGATCCAGAGCTTCCTTCACGGACTTGGTGTGCCCACCTATAGCCCCGTACCGACAGCTATATCAAACCCATTTGCTGACTCAGTCTCCAAATCTGGCATGTATCCCTTCAGTGTTTCAGCGGCTAAGACCCTACTTACCTCTCACGGCTGGAAGGTCGTCGCTAACGGCACCACTGTCTGTGCAAAACCTGGGACCGCAGCCAACGAGTGTGGAGCCGGAGTTGCTGCTAACACACCATTGACCTTCAACCTACAGTACGCTTCAGGACTAACGTTTGTGAGTCAGGAGATGCAGGCTCTAAAGTCGACAGCGGCTTCCGTTGGGATCACCATAAACCTATCCCAAGCTCCATTCGATCAGGTAATCACAAACGCAGCTCCTTGCTCTGGCACTAGCTGTACCTGGGAGATGGAGAACTGGGCCGGTGGATGGGTATATGCGCCAGACTATGCGCCAACTGGTGGTGAGATCTTCTCTTCCACTGCTGGCTCAAACTTCGGTAGCTACAACGATCCTAAAGCAAACCAACTAATCAACGAGACTCATACGGCGACGCCGTCACAGTTCAACACGACATTCAACGCCTATCAGAACTATCTCGTTCAGCAGCTACCGGTCATCTATCAACCTAACCCACCGTTCCAGCTTTCAGAGGTCCAGAGCAACCTCAAAGGTGTCACGCAGAATCCATACGCGAACCTGACTCCCGAGACCTGGTACTTCGTGAAGTAACTACACAAGAAGTAAGAGGCACTACGGTCATGGTGATCACAATTATCAGCCGTAGTGCCTCGGTCGTCTAATTAACGTTTAGTTACGCTGAAAAGTTGAGCCTTGAATATCGTGGTATCGACATTAGATTAGATCTATTACGTTCATAGCTAGTAGGAAGGATGACCGTGCTTAGTATTGGACTTGGTACCAAGTCGGAGCATAAAGAGTGACGAGATATCTAATTCGGCGAACAATCCAATCGCTGATCGTTATAGTTGGTGTTTCGATAATAGCTTTTCTACTTCAACACATCATTCCGGGCGGCGAAGCTAGGGCTCTACTTGGACCACGCGCAACTCAGTTTCAGATCGACGCCTTTAACCAACAAAACGGACTTAATCAGCCCGTCTACATTCAATATCTCCTATATCTTGACCACTTAGTACATGGAAATCTTGGGCGTTCTTACAAGCTAAATGAACCAGTAACCTCGGTACTGAAACAAGATATGCCAAAGTCGATACTTCTAGTTGGGTCTGCACTGATCCTGTCCATCCTGGTTGCATTGCCGGTTGGCGTGATCCAAGCTGTAAGACGAAATAGAGCTCTCGACTATGTAGGAACAGGCGTCTCCTTCTTCTTGTACTCCATGCCGACATTTTGGGCAGGGCAGATCGTAATTTTAATCTTTGCCGAAAAGCTCAACCTCTTTCCAGCAGAAGCACCTCAAGGCTCAACGATTGGACAGATACTCGCCCAACCCTCAGGACTAGTACTTCCAATCGTTACACTAGCTCTAATCACCTATGCATCTTTCTCTAGGTATATGAGATCATCAGCGATAGAAGCATTGGCTCAGGATTGGATCAGAACAGCTAAAGCGAAAGGCCTATCGAACAAGGCAATACTTTTCCGCCATATGCTCAGAAACGCTCTTATACCGATAGCAACCCTTGTAGGACTCTCGCTACCAGGAGTATTTACTGCCGGTTTAGTCACAGAGCAGGTCTTTAACTTTCCGGGAACTGGATTGGACTTTTACAACGCCGCAGTGAGCAGAGACTTTCCACTTCTTTTGGGTATAATACTGATCGTGTCTGTGGCAACGGTCATAGGAAATCTACTTGCGGATATCGCCTATGCCGTTTTGGATCCACGAGTACGATATGCCTAGACTTATTCGCAAACGTTACATTACTACTAACATGAAACTAGCCCTTAACCAAAAGCGTGGTACTACTAAATGACAAAGGCCGAGGATCAACTCATGCCGATTGATGACGACGTTGTCGCTCCTAGTGGTCCAGAGGGAGGAGAAGCACGCGAAAGCGAGAGCGCACTAAAGCTCATTATCCGAACCTTCCTAGAAAACAAACTAGCTATCCTTGGACTCGGTCTTGTGGTTGCCATGGCGGTCTTTTGTTTCATAGGACCACTTCTATATCACACTAACCAAGTCGCTACCACTTACCAGATCAATCTAC
>JAJYGI010000008.1 GCA_021790735.1 Actinomycetes bacterium
CTCCTCAAAGATGAAGTAGGTGAGCTGCGACGGCAGGTTGAGAACCCAGTTTTGGATATTGACAAAGTTACCGAGGTTTTTGGAAAGCAAGCCTCGGAGATACTAAGAAGTGCCCATGACATAGGCTCTTCTATTCGTAAGCGGGCAGAACTCAACGCTAGAGACATCGTCTCTAGAGCTGAACGAGAAGCCACAGACCTTGAACTTCAAGCGTCGGTCTCTGCCGAAGCACAGATGACTGAAGCGGCCGAGCGTGCCAAGGAAATTGTTGAACGGGCTAAGTCAGAAGCGGCCGAGATCATTACTTTAGCAGAACAAGGCGCTCAAAGCATCTCCGAACGGGCTAAGTCAGAAGGTAGATCCCTCTTGCATCGCGCGCGCGAGTTGAGAAGCAAGGTCTTCAACGAGATGCAGACTAGAATAGAGCTACTAAACGGAGACATTGAGGAGCTTGAGACCTCTAGAGGCTCGCTGTTGCAGATGTTGGGGGCAGCTGAGACTGTCCTATCTGAAGTCCGTAACGATATTTTGGGTCGAGATAGAGAAGGGTCTGTTGAAGACGGCGACTCTCAAGACTTCGTTGGAGATCACAACTCCAAGAGCTCAATGAAGTTTACCTCTATCGATACAGGGGTGAACGATGGCAAAGAGCTAGATCCTGCCGAAAAAGTACTAGCAGCGGATGATCTGCCTAGTGCAGAGTTGCTTGGTACTATCATTGGTTCATCCAAAGAACCTCTTGTGGACGATTTTCGCGATGGCGTTGGGGAAGGTGAAAGTCACTCTGAAGGAAGCTACGACAACGCTGATTCGGCCTACCTGCCCACATCGGAAGATCAACAGATGGATCAAGGTGACTCATCAGACGTGATCCTAACTCTTGTAGGTAACGAAGACTCTGAATTTGAAGGGGTTGTTTCTGTACGACCGCTGAATAACGAAACACAACCACCCCAAATCACAGATGAAGAAATGTTGACACAAACGAAGGGTTATGTTAGCACTAGAGACAAACCTGGCAGCGGGTTCCCATCAACGAGCGATCCCAGTACACTTTCTCCTGAGTCGAATGTAGAGGTCGAGGAGAGGGAAGAAGAGACGACGGAGTTCCAGGTGGTTGTCGACGCTTCGAGAGAAGCTGATGATGGGGATAATTCAGACAACAACCTCCCAGGAGACGATGATTTCACTCGTGACTCCACCTTTGGCAGCTTCACTTCATTAGCTAGAGACGATAATGTCGAATTGGAAGAACCTAGAGAATCAGAGCCTGGTGCTTTAGAACTAGACCAGTTGGAGAAACTATTCGAACGCCTTAAAGATGGTCGCGATCGCGAGACGAAGGCGGCCTTTGAAGAGATTGCAGTTCATGCACCTTCAAGCAATGAAGAAGTAAAGATAGACAGTTCAGACTCAGGATATGGTGAAGGGTCGCGCCTGTCATCTCAGGTAGATTCGAACCAGTTTGGTATTGAAGATGAGCTAGAACCCGGAAGTAAAGTGGGTTTGATTGAGCGAAGAGACGAAGAGTTAGCTGACATCGTGCTTCAGATGTCTCGACGGGTTAAAAGGATTTTGCAGGACGACCAGAATGATCTCCTAGATGTCTTGCGTAAAGGTGGAATTGAAGAGTTGTTAAAGCGAGTCGCCGAACTTCTGTCGAACTTCGAACACCATGGTGACGCACTGCATCCCTACTTGGATCAATCTCGTAGAGTTGGTGCTCAGTTCTTTGTTGAATGGGAAGATTCCACCGGTACACCAAGCTTTGCACTCCAAAGAGTTGGAGAAGAGCTGTTGAGTTTGATATCGGAACTTTCTCTCAAACGTATCTCAGCCTTGTACTCATCATTAGAAAGTGGTGAGAGTCTCGGCCAAGTATCTCTAATAAATTCGGTCTACAGGGACCTTCGTGTTCAAAAAGTTGATGAGATAGTCGGAGACTACATTAACTCTGCCTTTAACGTGGGGGTTAGAGAGATTCCAGGCGTGATTAACTTTAATTGGACTACCTTTGATCTGGGTGGTAACTGTTCTGACTGTGATGATAACGCCCTAGCCAACCCTAACCCAAAAGATGAAGATTTCCCAACAGGACATCGTATTCCACCCGTTCATCCGGGCTGTCGCTGTATGATTATTCCAATAATCGCCTAGTTTTGTTGGTATGCGTGTTCCCGGTGACATAGTCCAAAGACGGAGTGGCTCTTCAAGACGCCAGGTTCTGATCGCCCTTGTAGTAGCGGCTGTAGTGGTTTTGGTACTTTCGCTTAGAGGTATAGCGGTCTTTTATACCGATTATCTATGGTTCAAGAGCGTTGACCTGTCGGTGGTTTGGAGAAATACTTTATTTGCAAAGCTAGAGCTGGCTGGAGTATTTACGGCTGCGTTCTTTGTCCTTAGCATGATAAGTCTTACGATCGCCGATAAGATGCAGGGTCCTTTAACTGAAGAGGTGTTGAAGGACGAGCTTGTGGCTAGATATAAGCAGTCCAAGGTGCGATTCCCTAAACTTGGTAGAGTCTTGGTTTCGATCGTCGCTGCTTTGATCGTTGGGTCAGGCGCTTCGGCTCAGTGGAAGTCGTTTATTTTATTCCAAAATTCAGTTCCGTTCCACAAGCTTGATCCGCAGTTTCACCTCGACTACAGCTTTTTCGTATTTAGATTACCTTTCCTTATGTTCCTGGTTCAGTGGAGTTTTCTGGCTCTGGTAATAATCTTTATCCTTACAACTGCGCTACATTATCTAAACGGCAACATTAGGACTCAAGGGAAAGCGCCTAGAGTCTCTCCTAGAGTAAAGGCTCACATGTCTGTGATCCTGGCCCTACTTGCGGTTGTGAAAGCTTATGGTTACTACCTCCAGCGATTCCAGCTAGATACCTCAACCAGTGGCTACGTGGAAGGCGCCGCCTATACGGATGTACATGCTCAACTCCCCGCATTGACGCTTCTCGTATTTATCTCTCTCGGAGCTGGGGTGCTCTTCATGGTTAATATTCGCCGACAAGGCTGGGTCTTACCCATAATCGGGCTTGGTCTTTGGGCATTTTTATCGCTAGTTCTTGGAGCAATATATCCAGCTATAGTTCAACAGTTTGTCGTACAACCAGCTCAAGGTACCAAGGAACTTCCTTATATTGCTCGCAACATCGCTGCTACTAGATATGGAATGGGTATTCAATCCGTCCAAAGCGAAAACTTTAGCGCTTCTCAGAACCTCACTAGTCAGAGTGTCCAAAACTATGCGCGAACTCTCTCGTCAGTTAGACTTTGGGATGCGTCGGTCGCTCTGCCAACCTTTGACAAACTCCAAGATATTCGTTCCTACTACCACTTCAATGCCTTAGCTGTGGATGACTACTCTATAAACGGAACGAAAGCGCCGGTGGTGGTCGGTATCCGACAACTCAACGCATCGAACCTACCGTCGCAGTCGTGGGTTAATACTCATCTTCAGTACACACATGGATACGGTGCAGTGGTCGCTCTGGCCAATAAAGTCAACAGTGACGGTAATCCAAAGTTTGTACTCGCTGATCTTCCTCCAACCGCTCAAGCAGGAGCTCCAGTCATTACTCAGCCGCAGGTATACTACTCGCTCAACAATCCAGGCTACGTAATTGCCAATTCTCGGCAGTCGGAGATCGACTATCAGACTCCATCAGGCGGTAGCGTTGAGACCCACTATGCGGGAAATGGCGGCGTCCGGCTTGCTTCAACACTAGATAAGGCGGCGTTTGCTCTACGTTATGGAGACATAAACATTCTGATCTCATCTTTAATACAACAAAATTCCCGCCTAATGATGCATAGAGACATTCAAGTAGAGGCGCAGACGGCTGCTCCGTTCCTCAAGTTTGGATCTAATCCTTATCCAGTGATAGCAAATGGAGCGATCTACTGGGTGCAAAATGCATATACCACCTCAAGCCAACTTCCCTATGGCCAAGCCGCCGACGTCTCGAATTTGAACCCTTCTAGCGGATTGAATAGCTACTTCAACTACGTTCGAAACTCGGTCAAGGTAGTTACTAATGCATACAACGGACAGATGACGTTTTACGTATCAGATCCAAGCGACCCTATCATCCAGGCGTATGAGGCTGCGTTTCCTGGGATGTTTAAGCCGATGTCGGATATGAGCTCTGCTCTTCGCTCGCACATGCGATATCCAGAGGACCTCTTTACTGTTCAGGCGACGATGTACGGAAAGTACCACATAGCTAATCCATCCAATTTTTATAGTGCAGGTAGTGCGTGGACTCTTTCGCAGAACCCTGGGAATGGCTCTCCGAGTGCAGCTCTTAGCCAGACCGTCACAACGAATGCAGCAGGATTTCCTATATCTACGCAGGTTAGTTCGATGCCCCCCCTTTATGAGCAGATCACGTTACCTAACTCGAACCGTTCGCACTTTGGATTGGTCGAAGCTTTCGTCCCAATAAGCCAGTCGCAGGTGCAACAAAACTTGACGGGGATAATGGTCGGTGTCACAAACGGAGGCACCTCTGAGCGCCTGGTGAATCTAGTGACTCCGACTGGTCAGCAGATCGACGGTCCCGCATTGGCTGCAGCTAGAATAACGGCTCAGACGTCCATATCACAAGAGATTAGTCTCTTAGACCAACACGGTTCTCAAGTGCAGCTTGGATCTATGATGATCGTACCTTTGGGTCAGAACTTGATGTATATTCGCCCTCTTTATGTAGCGAGTACGCAAAATCAACTTCCAGAGATTAAACAGGTGATAGTAGTTTACGGAACACAGGTTGCAATGGAGCCGACACTTGCTGGTGCCTTAAATGATATTTTTGGCGTCAATATTTCCGGGGTCCAGGGCTCCAACCAACTCTCTGCTTCTTCTCAAAGTGGTTCTTCTGGTACTTCACAACCGGCGTCACCTACTGGGACCACTGGTAAGTCAACTTCGACCATTTCGAAAGCGGCTAGTCTCTACGTGCAGGCACAAGCGGCCCTAAAGAGCGGTAACTTGGCCCTTTACCAGCAAGATATTAATGCCATTGGAGCTTTGCTTGGTATATCAAACTCGTCGACCACCTCGACGACTTCGACCACTCTTCCTGGGTAGCCTCAAAGCAGCTGATCTTTACTTATATTGGAAGCCGATTGTGGAACCCGTTCCTATAGAATGATTGATGCAACGCGGGGTGGAGCAGTCAGGTAGCTCGTCGGGCTCATAACCCGAAGGTCGTAGGTTCAAATCCTGCCCCCGCCACCAAAGAAGTCTAGGTAAGGTCCTTCCAATTGGAAGGACCTTTATCTTGAGGTGCTCACTTCAGACATAGGTCGAACGAACCGCACATTAGTATTTCTTTAGAGTTCGGGTCTATGCTTCACGTTGGCTTCATTATCATGTCCTAAAAGTTGGTCTAAAGTTAATCGTGGCCTCGTATTGGGCAGTCCATGTGAGGATGCGGACTTTAATTGCGCTTGGAGATAGAAGTGTCAAGATTACATACAAAGGTGCCAAGGTCAAGTCTTTATGAGAAACTGTCCTA
>JAJYGI010000081.1 GCA_021790735.1 Actinomycetes bacterium
AATTTCCTCCATCTATATTCTGGTCGGATCTCACATTAGAGGTGGATTATTTTTAGGGTAGCCTTCCAGTTGATAGATAGTCTACAGATTCGATCCGGTTCCTATTTGAAAATATTTTGATGAAAAAGGAGTCAAGTTCTCTCGAATGTGAGCAAAGTACTATCCATTCGATCCGGTGAACTTCCTTGACCTTCAACTTTTGAAGAAGGTCATCTGCGATTACGACGTGCCATACTTTTCGGTTCCTTTCTTCAGGTGAGAACCTACGTGGATAAAGATTTCATATACGGTCCCAATTGGGATCTCCTCGGTTGTGTACTCTCGATACTTCGAACTACAACGAAGCATTTCGCTTGGTCTAGTCTCTCTAATGTTGGGGATCTCTCGTTTTTATGCAGACAAAGTCGTTGACGACGTAGACGTGCATAGGTGAGAAGAATGACGCTACAAGGCGTAATCGACTACATAGGTGAGTTGGCGTGCTTCGAGGGTCTGAGTTTTTCCTTTTTGCTGATCAGGAGATCCAAAGCTCTAGCGATAGCATGACGAGTTTCGTGAGGTTCAATTACTGCATCAACGTAACCACGTTCGGCCGCTATCCAAGGGGTTAGATATGTCTGCTCATACTCTGACTTTGCTTTAGCTCTCTGACTATCATCTGCTCGTCGATGAAGAATCTGTACTGCTCCTTCGGCGCCCATAACTGCTATCTCTGAGGTTGGCCAGGCAATCGTAAAGTCGTTCCCCATACCTTTGGAGTCCATGACGATATACGCCCCGCCATAGGCCTTTCTAGTTATTACACATATCCGAGGTATCGAGCACGCCGCGTAAGAAAAGGCGAGTTCTGCTCCGTGACGGATCATGCCTCGCCACTCCACGTCCTTACCTGGTAGAAATCCAGGAGTATCTTCAAGCGTTATGATCGGGACGTTGAATGCATCACAAAATCGAACGAATCGAGCGCCTTTTTGAGCTGCAGGTATGTCTAGAGTTCCTGCCATGATCATGGGTTGATTCGCGACCACCCCTACCGTTCTTCCGTCTATGCGCGCTAACCCAGTGACGATCTGAGGCGCCCAAAGTCGCCTGAGTTCCAAGAACTCGCCGAAGTCTACGATCTCGGCGATGATGTCTCTCACATCATATGAAGAGGTGGGTTCTTTAGGAATAATTGCATCAAGATTTGGCCGAATATCTGGACCGTCGTCGAGTTCTTCTGACCTCGGGGGAAGCTTGTCGGTGTTGTCTGGTAGGAAAGAGAGTAGATAGGCGATCTGATCGATCACTTCATTTGGGTTGTCAGCGATCTCGTAAGCGACGCCAGACTTCGAGAGCAAGATGTTAGAGCCACCCAGCTCCTCAGCCGTTAGGTTGATGCCTGTGAAGCTAGCTACCATCTGAGTTCCAGATAGAAATGCAAACGACTCGGGGATCACTGAGACGTAGTCAGCGAGACCTAGGAGCAAGGTAGGTCCAGAGACTGCAGGTCCAATGAGTCCGGCAAGGATTGGTACGTTCCCAGAGCATTGGGCGATCTCTTTAGCGGCGAGCCCCCAGCCGTGTAAAGCTCCGATACCGTCGGTAATTTCCGCACCTGAGGTAGAAAGTATGAGTACGAACGGTAAGCGATTTTTCAGTGCGAGTCTTGCTCCTTCCGCTATACGAATGCCGTCTGACTCGCTTAAAGCTCCGCGCTTAGACGATGGTCGGGACGTAACAAAGATAACCTCTCTTCCACCAAGGTTTCGCACTCCAGCCGCGGTTGATCCTCGAGAAAGGTTCGTTATCGATAGGTCGAACTCTGCTTGGGACTTGTATCTGTTTCTAATCATGCGACGCCTAATCTAAGAACTTTCGTACCTACTTTACCCGTGGTTCTGTCGTGCTACCTCCTCCTTTGACAATTGCCAGTACGGTTCTTGCTGCATCTACCCCAGAAGTTAGTGCTCCATTTATCGACGGAGTCTTTAGAAAATCTCCTGCAAGGATGATATTTTCCCCGACATGGCCGTCGATCGGTGTTTTGAGGCGTTTCCCGTATGTAACTGGAAGTGCCTCTTCAATAACACCGCTTGCAATGTCTTCCCAGCTGCTTGCCTCGCCTTTAAATATTTGTTTGAGCTGTGAGCGAATCTCAGCGAGAGAAGCTCCAGCACGATGAGAGACCGATATGAGGTGCTGACCCTGTGGCGCGTAGTATATCGAGACGTCGCTTAGTACGGAGACGGTTAAAATGGGGCCTTTGTGAAGTGATGGTACATAAACTGCGGCGTGTCCAAGTGGGCGTTCATGAGCAGAGAAGTACGTATATCCGATGGACCTATAAGGAATCTTGGGTAAAGTTCCGGGAAGGAGTTGGCTGGTTGCACTGGCCTCGGTAGCGATAACTGTGCATCTTGATGCAATGCGCTTTCCATCAGCTAACTCAACTCCTTTTGAGCTTACTGCTACTACCTCCGTATCTAGATTTACCGGTCTGCCAAGTTGTGATGCGAGATGCTTAGGAATCATATCCATCCCCAAAGCAGGAAGCGAAGCTCCGCCTCTTGCAAGCCAGTCAACGATCGACTTCGCAAACGAAATCGGTGTTTCAAGTTCTTGGTCTAGAAGTACGCCCTTTAGAAGAGGTTCGAGGATCGATCGCCTTAGGACTGAGGAGGAGGGAAGCCGCTTGAGTATCTCTGCGGTAGCGGTCTCAGGGTAACGTATCTGTGCGATAAGTGCTGTGATTGAAGGTATAACGTCTTGGATGCTTATAACTCGTCTAAAATCCTTTACGCCTAGGTATGTAGACATAGGATGTGATACCAAAGTAGTACTTCCTGAAGGCGTATCTATGTAGAGACCTTTATAAAAGGGTCTAAGTTCTAACTTTGTGTAGTCAAGTAAGCGCCTTCCCATTGGGTACTGATCTAGGTATACCTGGAAGCCGCGATCGAGTACGAAGCCATCTATGCGATCGGTGGAAACCTTCCCTCCCAGTGAAGAGGCTTTCTCAAGTACGGCATACTCCACACCGTTGTTCTCAAGAACTAAAGCGCATGAGAGTCCGGCAAGACCTGCTCCCACGATAATGACCTCTACTCCAACGGGAACTGCTATCTCTGGTGCACGTTCGGTCGACACTTATACAACAACCTCCTTGACATCTAGTTTCGTGTATGGAACACTAACCACCTAGTCAACAATCTGCTCTTGGCGGTGCTGAACTTGTAACACTTTATAAGTATGTTCGTTATTCACGTTGATTTTTCATTACTAACGGGGCTGAGCTAATCTCCTCAGCTGTAGCTTATTTTGTATGACCGAAAGGGGAATGCTCCAGAAAAGCCCCCTTTGAGTTACCAATGTGTTACCAATGTGTTGCCAATTGGGCTGTTTACCACTGTGATTGGTAAATTGCCACGGTTGCTCAAGTAACTTTTATTCATGTACGTAGAAGTAAGGTTCATCGTGCCAAAGTTGTTGAAATTATTCAGAGAGCCAGATACCGCTGATGTCTCAGAAATGAGTTCCACTGGGGTCACCAGGAGCGGTACCTTAAAGAAAAGACGGGATTGAATCTCGACTTCTTAGATGAGTCCTATTCGACCAAGATATATCCAGTGTGTCTCACAAATAGTCGACCATCAGGTCGCAAATACTGATGTAGGAGTCTCGAGTGTGGTTTTACCTGGCGTCGAGACGCCGCATCATCCACTAATATCTTCCAAAGGGCGACACACGGGGAATACGTCTCCATAGGACGGGATATAACTATTGGAGTCACGTATCTCCAGGCTGTCGAGTGCTGGTCGCTAGATCAATATGAGGCATACCGTAAGGTGCAGAGCCGTAAGGCTAGAGCCAAAGTGGTGCCAGAACCGGGCCTTGTATAACTTATGGCAAGCAAGCTAGCGAAGCTGTCCACCTGTGCTAAGTTTTCAGCGTCCGACCCGATCCGACCCGATGGTGATCGTGGCGTGATGGTTGTGATGCTGCGTAATTCAAGCCGGCGACAGGTGCTCGAAGCCCTGTCCGCAAGGGAAGGGAGGTTCGCGAGTTGGTACGAACTGGCGAATCGCCGTAGGAGTTCGCTGCCTAGTTCGTCCCTTTTGAACTTACTTTTGCCCTGTTAAATCATTTTGTTCCATTTAGCATGTGCGATTATATCGGTGACTGAAGAAACAGGGGTAAGTCGTATTTGGTGAGCTGAAGCAGCTCCCGCATTGAACTAAGGTGACGGTATTTTATAGTTCGTGGCTAAATCAGCGACGTTATAGCTGCAAGTCCTTGCGCTTTCAGAGATCACCTGTACAGATCGACAAGGATAGACCTTAAAATCACAGCCGCCAAGACAGCAGGAATGACTGTATTTGGACTAAATGATGTATTGCATAAAGTGGGTTGTGCTTGTGGAGAACTCTCTGCGAAGTTCCCGCAATCAAGGATGCAGAAACCGTCAAGAACAAGAAGTTAAATATTACTATGAGGCGTTTTCGAGACTTAGCCAAGTCTCGAAAACTGAGTTTACGTTTTAGAGATAAGGCTGATCGGGATCGGCCAAAGGATATCTTGGGCACAAGCGTTTCTTTCAGTTCAGAGATGTAACTGTTTACGGTTTTTACGAAGCTGCAACAGCTACACGTACTTTGGTTGTAAGCCCATTGGCGCCGACTGCAGTGACCACTGCGTTACCTGGAAGCAAACCGTGAATAGCGACCGCGATAATGGACTTGTCCTTCGCTCGTGCAGTTTTCATTTTCAACAGACCAACGGGCGTAGCAACAACACTTGATACTCCAGAGTTACAAGTAGGGGAGAACCAAAGAATAATGGGGTGTAACTGCCCAGCTATTAGCGTTTCTTTAGTTTGATAGTTTCCTGACCTGAAATAGTTGTAGATTGATGCGCCGGCAGGACTATTCCAAAGAGTCGTGCCGCAGATTACTGTTGGAGGTGCAGCCGAAGTAACCTGTGAACTCGAAGAGCATGCGGAAAGCAAACATGGTGTAAACAGCAGCCAAATCGATATGACCATTGAACGTACCCGCAGGGTAAAACTTAATGGGATTCCACGAACGTTAGAGGCCCGTCGCCAGTGATAAGAGCTAGAGGAAGTCTGTCGTCCAACAAGCGACGGGAGTACTGGCTCCTTTAGTCGTGTAACGCTCACGTCTTTACAGGTCAAATACATGAAGCCTCGAGAGAATCAAAGAGGATACCGTGCAAGCACAGTATATGCAGTTGCATAATGTCACTAATCACAGCAGTAACCCATATATTACCGCCGGATTTGGCTTTTATGCATCTCACCATGCTTAGAGTAGCATAATGCAGATCCGCAAGTTCGTTGACCTAGTGTCCCCTCGCCCGAGTTTCGCTATAAAACGGGACTAGTAGGTGTTTCGCCCTGTCGTAGTCGTTGTACAGATACTCTTTGACAGAAAGAGACAGTAGCAATCTTCAAGCAAAGATCCAAAGTAGCCCCAGGTGTTCAATATCTCATATTGATTAGCGAGA
>JAJYGI010000100.1 GCA_021790735.1 Actinomycetes bacterium
GCAAGGAGCTGTCTTTGCATATCATCGATGGGATGCGGACCTAACGGTTTGAGGCCAGTCGCCTCATGGAGCAAAAAGTCAGCGAGAGCCGGGTTCCTAGCCAAGGCGGGACCGTGCATGTAGGTACAGATCACCTTGCCCTTTACAGCTCCCTCGTATACACCGCCGTCCATATTGCCGACTCCAGAGACCACCTGTCCCAACGGTAAAGTGTCTCCAGATAGTTCAGTTCCAGAGCCGTGGTTCTCAAAACCTGAAAGAAACTCCTGCCCGATCGGGATGAGGGGCTTCGACGCCAACTCCCCTACCGCTCTTTTCTTTGGCAGTCGAGTAGTCTTCGCCTCTACTAAACCCAAGCCCAGTTGAGACTCACCCTTAGAGTCTACGTAGTAGTTCCCTATAATTTGAAAGCCGGCACATACCGCAAAGACGACGGCTCCCCTACTAACTGCGCTCTGCAAACCACCGTCGTTTCCAAGTAGATCCCGTGCATAGTTCTGCGGTCCGTCTTCACCTCCACCAAGGAGGTATATATCGCCTTGTTTTGGAAGTTTCTCGTCTGAGGCGACGCTAATGATCTCACTTTTTACTCCTTGAAACTCGGCCCGCTTCTTTAGAATCAAAGCATTGCCAGAGTCCCCGTAGGTCCCAAGTAGATCTGGATACACAAGCACTACGCTCAAGGCTGCGTTGACAGTGCTCACTTTACCAACTCTCTTTGCAGCTCAAAAAAGGCCGTATAGTTACCGATGTAGGTGAACTCTACACCTCCACCCACTTTAGGGTTATTTAGTACCTGAAGTTGGGTTCCCTCCGCAAGGACAGGAGTTATACCAGCATATGACAGCCTTACCGCCAGATCGTATCTACGACTCCCCACAACAACCACCTCCTGGAACTTCGAGGCAAGCAGCTCAAAGTGAACGTCCCATATCCAAGAGGTGTCGGTCCCGTCCGCTATGTTAGCGTTGAGTCCCATGACAAGCGTAGACCCCACGTTACTGCTCAACACCGTCGAGATAAGTGCATCCCATCCCGCTGGATTCTTCGCTAGATAGGTCTTGACCGTTGCACCATCAGCGCGGTCCAAGACAGAGGTCGCAAAGCGCCCACCACTTCCAGAGAACTGGCTCAACGACTCCAAGGACTCTTTCATATCAAGTCTCTCTCCCACACTGTTTAGCAACGTTGACGTACCTGCCAAAGCCAACAACGCATTGCCCAGATTGAACTCACCTGGAATAGAGAGATCGACACACCCGAGATACTCCTCTTCGTAAAAGACATCTCCACCTGCAGAGATCTTCCATGTAGGTTCAGGACGCTTGAAGTCACAAGATGTACATCTCCAACCCTCGGGGTCGAAGCGTATCTTCGCTTCGCAAAGTGGACATGAACTCGCGTCCAAGCTCCAGTTACTACCAGAAGCTACAAATATAGGGTTCGAAGATCCAAACGCTGCAAAGGTCACCAAAGGGTCGTCACAGTTAGCAACGACTCGCATGTCACCGTTTTCTTCAAAGAAGTCTCTCCACCTTCTAGCGACCATTCGGACCTCAGAGTTACGATCGAGTTGATCTCTAGATAGATTTAAAAGCACGATCACCTCTGGTCTAATAGCGATAGACACACCTTGAAGGTAGGCTTCATCAACCTCAAATACTCCCAGTTTTAATTCCTTAGAGGACGGGTCAACTGAGTTAGCTCCAACCTTTGAAGCTCTCTGAGAAAGTGCGAAGGCTATAGCAAAGTCCATGTTCGCGCCCGTAATGTTGGAAAACGTCTGATAGCTGCGGAGGATATGAGACACCATTGCGGTCGTTGTGGTCTTCCCGTTCGTACCACTGACCACTAAGGAGTGAACCCCTTTTGACAGATAGGTCATGCTGTGTGGGTCGATCGCCATAAGAACACGACCAGGTAGAGTCCCACCTTGACCAACGTTCAGCTTCTTAATGAGGAAGCTAGAAAAAGAAGCCGCCTTTACGGCCACTAAACTTCGCAGTTTTTCAGCCAACTTGACTCTAGACAGATCTTCACATATTATCGACATACCGCTTCATAAGCCTACTGCTTTAAAGGGAAAGGAGCCGACGGGGGGTGTCGGCTCCTTAGCAGAGCAAGAACGGAGGGGGGATCCAGTTACTTGCATTAACCATTATGCTCGCTCAAAGCTACTAGCATCACACTATGAACACGATAGCGCGTATCACTTTTTTTGCTAGGAAGGTATATGGACGTAAAGCAGTTGAAGTCGCTAGTAGCAGTAGACGACCACGGTAGTTTCTCTGGTGCTGCGAACGCCTTGGACACGGTTCAATCGAACGTATCTGCCCACATCTCAAAGCTTGAGAACGAACTCAACGCTGTTCTGATAGACAGAAGAGACGGTACACTAACCGAAAAAGGACAGATCGTAGTCAAAAGAGCTCGAACCGCAATCTCTGAACTTGAAGCGATATACAGCGACCTATCCTCACTTACAACCGATGTAAAAGGACGGGTACGTGTTGGGCTCATCGGAACCACGGCACGCTGGCTCATTCCACTTCTGACGACTCAGATCGTCCAGGACCACCCCCACATGAAACTACACCTCTCAGAGGGCACCTCTTCGGCGCTCCATCGATGGTTGCACGAGGGAGTTATAGATCTTGCTATCTTAAACACCCCGATCTACGCATCCGACATACATTTTAGGGTACTGTTTGAAGAGCAGATGGTGCTAGCGGTTCCACCTGAGTACGACATCGCTAAGAAAGACCAGATATACCTAAGCGACCTCGAAAACATCGAGATCTTAACCCCACCTAAAGGCAATTGGTTCCGAGACGAACTCGACGCAGTCGCCGCTAAATCGGGTACCAGATTAAAGACCAAAGCTGAGATCGACGGGCTACGACTCATCGCCGCACTAGCAACAGATGGCTTTGGTCCTGCGATCGTACCCGCTACAGCTATCTCGCCGCACCTTGGCGACCGAGTAGTAACGGTTCCAGTCGTCGATGTCGCTCCTAGGAAGGTGGGTATCGCAAGACGAAAAAACCAGATAGAGTCTTCGGCAGTAAGAGGGTTTACAATATCCCTTGAGATGTTACTCCAAAGACCTGGAGTTCAGCTTCCAAAAGGTGTCATAATCGGTTCGAGAGGAAAACCTAACAGCCAAGCGGTTAGGTAACTTCACAGATCTCTATCGGTTATTTGACACAGCCGTGTTGATTGACTAACTTACCATTTAGTAACTAAGTTTGAGGAGAGAGTCTATGACCAAGTTCTGTGAAGATCGAGTAGTTATCGTCACCGGTGCTGGGCGGGGCATCGGCAAGGCTCACGCCCTTGAGTTCGCACGCAACGGGGCCAAGGTAGTAGTAAATGATCTAGGTGCAGAGGTAGATGGAGTTGGATCCTCTAGCGGGCCAGCCGGTGAAGTTGTAGATGAGATACGGGCCATGGGAGGTCACGCCATCGCCAATGGTGATGACGTCTCTAACTGGGAAGGAGCTCAAAATCTCATCAATACCGCTATTGGTACTTACGGCGATCTGCACGTTGTCGTAAACAACGCGGGCATTCTTAGAGATCGAATGCTAGTAAATATGACCGAGGATGAGTGGGACGCAGTGGTTCGAGTTCATCTCAAGAGTACATTTGTAATGACTAGGTGGGCCGCAAGTTACTGGCGAGAGCAGGCCAAAGCTGGCAAAGAGGTAGACGCAAGAGTTATAAATACAGCCTCAGCATCAGGAATCTATGGGAACGTAGGACAGACCAACTACGGTGCCGCTAAGGCCGGTATCGCATCCTTCACAGTTATTGCTTCGACCGAGCTTGCGCGTTACGGAGTGACGGTAAATGCTGTCGCACCGGTTGCACTAACGAGAATGACGGAGAACCTGGGAGTATTTAGCGCGAGTGACGACCCCACTAAGTTTAATCCCGTGGCACCGGAAAACATCTCTCCGTTGGTTGTTTGGCTCGGTTCTAAAGGGTCCAAGGACATTACTGGGCGAGTCTTTGACGTAGTTGGAGGACATATCGACGTCGCAGAGGGTTGGCATGCAGGACCCGCCATCGACAAAGAAGACCGATGGACCGTCGAGGAACTTGACAAGCTTCTGCCAGATCTCGTCCGTTCTGCAAAGAAAAATGCAGACATGAGTGGGAAGATTCCTGACTAACGAAGCGGATCTGCTACTTACACTACCCAAATCAGCTCCATCGTTCTATCCATTAGAGTTCTGGGGTATCCTGAACCTATAGAAAATTGAACTAGAAGGACAACATTGGCCGTACCACATCTAGTTAAGGCTATCTTTGAACTGTACGCGCTTGTAGGAGACGCCTTTGCTGGCTCCACCGAGGCGCTCTTGTACGGAGATCGAATAATAGCTGAGAAGCTCATCGAACGAGACCAACTAGTGGATCAGCTCTACAAGGAACTAGACCAAGAGCTAGTAGATCGACTATCACGAACACCACTTAGCGCTGATGAGATCTCTTACCTTGTGGGGTTGATGAAGATTGTTCCTGAACTAGAGCGAAGCGGAGACCTAGCCGAGCACATAGCGCAAAAATCTCTGCTCGGCCTAGGTTCAGAGATGTCGCCAAGGCTTAGAGGTATAATCAATCAGATGAGTGCCACGGGAGGAGAGATGTGGCGACGCTCAGCGGAAGCTTTCTTTAACTCAAACAAGAACGCTCATAAAGTCATAGACGCTCTTGACGACGAGATTGACGAACTCAATCTCGCCTACTACACTGAACTTGCGTTTTCCTGCAAGGAGATAGTCCCAGCCATAGAACTCTCCTTGGTAGGTCGCTTCTATGAGAGATTCGCCGATCACGCTGTCAACTTGGCCCGAGCGGTATCGATGCTTCCAGACCTTCACTGACTTGTTATGTGACCTTTGACTCTAACACCGACCACTCCGGGGCACAAGTATGTATATATGTCAAATCATCCTTACGTTTTGGAGTGCATTCCTAGGGAGACTTGCATCCACTACATCTCTAAGAACTCAGACGGTCGGATCTCTTTAAATATCGATGCCTTGCCTGAAATTATTCCGACACCTTACCGTTACGTAAATGAAAAGATCCATATCCCAGTTCCCAAGCAGCACAACATCCTCCGCTCGATAGAAGGCTCCGTAGTCGCCTTCGAGACGGGAGGACTTGATCCTGAAAGTCTCGAGGGCTTCAGCATTCAAGTAATAGGCGTAGCCGAGATGGTAGGTAGGAACTCCAAATTAAAAGATATGTTCATCGGAAACCCTTGCTACCTTGAGATCTATCCCTCCATCATTAAAGGGTCGCTAATCCATGCCCATAAGCACTAAAGGTTTCGGTCGAATCTTTGAACAAGTGGAACGTCAATAACACAAAAACTCACTGGTTCATAGCCACCCAAGTCGTAACTGGACTCAGCATGAAGATGAAGACTATCTGGACCATAGGTTGCTACGCCACTAAAGCATGTGGTTCCACCTCCACCAAC
>JAJYGI010000005.1:0-1122 GCA_021790735.1 Actinomycetes bacterium
ATGGAGATCAACTTTATCGTTACGTTCAAGGGTAATTGACGGAACACGGACTGGAAAACCTGAGATCATGGGTGACAACTTTATGAAGTCTTTAATCGACTAAGCTCATCGGTGTCCATAGTTAGGGAGAGTCGTAAGTGCGTCGAATCGGCGATGATCTTAAGAAGGTTATAATCTCTCTTTCTCTTCTCCTTGTTGAGGTTGGGGTTGGTTTCGCTTTCTTTGGCACGCACCTTTTTGCTCAGAGCAGATCTGTTTCGGTGTTGTTTAGAAACACCGGAGCGTTGACTACCAAAAGTGCCTCTAAAGTTATAAAAACTCACAAGACAAAGATTTCGATGTCTACTTCTGTTTCTACCACCACCACCACGATCCCTACTACCACCACCACCACGATCCCTACTACCACCACCACCACGATCCCTACCACCACCACAGCCGCTCCGACTGTAAACTCAGCCTACGCCAACATAACTGTTCGAGTGGCTAACGGCACTACGGTTCCGGGACTTGCGGAAAGGATCACGACTTATTTGGGAGGTGTTGGTTTTGACGTTGTATCACCAGTTAATGCAACGACTTCCGTACAGATCTCTACCGTTTACTACGCACCCGGGTTTTCTGTATCTGCCCAGTATATTGCATCACGCCTCGGCCTCTCTCTCGACCAAGTAGTGCCTGATGCCAGTGGAGTTCCGGTCAGCGCACCGCCAGAAGATATAAACGTTGTAGTCGGACCTGATCTCTCTTCGGCACCATGATGACTCATGTGAACTCGTTCTCGACAAGACATTGGCAGAGCCTTGCTGTTCTCACTGATTTTGATGGTACTGTTGCGGATATAGTCACTGATCCTAACGATGCTCGGCCGGTGGAAGAAGCAGTTGAGGGATTGCAGCAACTTTCATCCTGTATTGGTTTGGTGGGCATTGTCTCAGGACGACCGTTAGAGTTTCTCAGGCAGCACCTGCCTGAAGATCTATTTAGGTCTGCGTTAGTTGCGGGCTCCTATGGCGAACAGATAGTGCTGCCTGGTACCGTTGAAATGGTAGTTCCTTCGAGTAGGACTAATGAACGAGTGAGCGGTGCGTCAGCTTTAGAAGAAGGGTTTTTCTGGGTGAA
>JAJYGI010000005.1:1132-5459 GCA_021790735.1 Actinomycetes bacterium
TTTGAAGGCGTTGAGATAGAGGATAAACCGCACTCCTTTACTATTCACTATCGTAAGGCTCCCCAAAGACGTAGCCTGATTGAGGAAATGATAGACCAACTTGAAGATGAATTCGGTCTAAAGTCGCTTGCGGCTAAACAGGCGGTGGAATTTTTTGAAGGTGAGAGACCGTCTAAGGTCTCTCCGGTAAGAAACTTTACCCAGGGCTACGACTTCGCTGTGTATCTCGGAGATGACATCTCTGACATTGAGGTGTTTGAATACCTTGATATGTCATATAGTGAGCGAGTCGCGTCACTGAAGGTCGCAGTGGCTTCAGATGAAGCGCCTAGAAGTTTGCTGGAACTTGCAGATGTGGTTCTTGAGTCTCCAGGAAAGGTGGGTAGATGGCTAAAGACCTTCTCTGAGGTTATTTCCTGTCACAACCTCTAGCCACTGTTGAGGAGTGTTCTTTATGAGTGTGGATCTGAGGTTTGTTATACTTCCTAGGTTGTCTTGTGCTTCGAAAAGGGAACTAAAGAGACTGTCAGCTGTTTGAACTATGTCGAAGGGATTGATAGTGGCAACGAAGTCTTTTATATGCTCCGAGATTCCCGTGGTTTGAGAGAGGACGATCCTTCCGTCTCGCTGATTAACTAATGCACCTTCTTGTGCAACAAGATTTAATCCGTCTCGGACCGGGTTTACCAGGAGGCAGTTGGAGAGTTGGAGAGCTGCTAATGACCTATCGTAGTTGTCTTCACTAAGTAAGATGATAGGTCGCCAGGTCTTCGTCCCGTGGGCCTCATTTACAGCGTCGGCGGTTCGCTTGACCTCTTCCGCGTAGTCGCGATATGCTTTGATCGAGTCTCGAGAAGGATAGCACAGCGCCAGATGGAGAAATTCACCCTTGACCTCAGGGTGCTCTAAAAGTAGTTCATTTACCGACAGAAATCCTCGTACGATATTTTTAGAGAGTTCCATTCTGTCAACTCGTACTAGCAGCCGCTTTTCGCCGACATCTTGGAGGATTTTGTCCATTTCGAGGAGAACGTTTGATGTCTGTGACGCGGCTTTTAACGCTTGAGCGTCGGTGGGCAATGGGGCAACAATTAAGTTAGGTTCGTTCTTGAACCCCATGACCTGTAGTGTGCGACGAAAGTTTGCTCTCCACTGATCAGCGTGGAAGCCTACTATCTCCGATTCGCATAAGGAACTAAGGATGGCGTGGGCGAAGTTGGAAGGTAAAAGTGAAAACTCTTCGGGCGGAGGGAATGGAGTATGAAGAAAAAATGTAACTGATATGTCTTTCCTCAATGATCGTAAAAGTTTTGGGACTAATAGAAGGTGGTAGTCGTTCACAAAAACTGTATCTCCGCTTGACGCCACCTTGGCAAGTGTCTCTGCAAAGCTTTGGTTGTATGAGTAGTAGCCATTGAGATCGAGGAAGAAACTCCGATCAAAGATGGGTGAGTAAGGGGCATTGAACAGGCCATGGAATACATACCATAACGTCTCATTGGACACCTTGTTGTAAGCGGACTCGTAGGTCTGTGGCTCGACGATTACAGGATGAAGTTCAATCTTAGGATTTTTCCAAAGTCCCGTTTCGATAGCAGCACGGTCAGCGGCTGATGTTGCTGCAGAGATCCACTTAGAGCTAGTCCCACTTAAGGCTTGTAGAAGTCCAGAGGCGAGTCCGCCTCCTCCGCGACCTGCACGTAGCTCGCCACTTAGGTAGTTAAAACTTATAGGACCTCTGTTCGAGGCTATCAACAAGGACATAACCGTAAAACTAGTCCCTCCTCTATCGCCTGGATGTCGAATGCCGCTAGGACGTGACGAGAAGTTACCTATGAGTGTTCAAACAAACTACTCGACACCTTAGCTGAAGAAGATCGAAGAGAGTCTTGGCTATCTAAACACCCATGTCAAGCTGGCGAGTTTGGTGGTTCACCAGGAATTGTAAACATTGGTGACCACGGAGATCCCGTAGGGTTAGCCTCTTCTGCTCCAGGCGATGAACCGACGGTATAGTCGGTATAGTATTTGGCCTGATAGGGCAGTCCTCGGTAGAGTACGATAGCACCTTGATTGTAAGCCACGGTTGGGGCCCAATTTGGATAAGTACCTGGTGCTAACGTAGGAATTGTTGGCGCATGGTCGCTCTTTAGAACTGGCCCAATGAGAATCCAGGGAGTTTGGTAGGAGAATTGAACTTGGGCACCGGGATTGACAGCTTCGTTATAGTACTTTGCTTCGTAGACGTTTCCTTGCCATACGACCTTATAGTCCTGAGGGTAAGGTACGTTTGGTTGCCATATTGGATAGGGAGCATTGGCGGGGTTAGTAGAGCCTTGTTGGGATATGATTATGGGAGCTTGGGCTCCTTTCTTAGGTATGACCCTACCGTTCAACTTGGAGAATATTGAAGAGAACTGTAGCGTGTTTTCGTTCACTCCCGAACAGGTATTGGAGAGTACCGCACCTGTGAAGAGCTGGCCGCAGCTGTAGTCACGATTCAGCGACCACATAGACACTCTTCCTAGACGAACGTTTTCGGCGAAACTTTGTAACGATGTAGCGTCCGTAGTGGTGAAGATCTCCCCTGCGGAGTTATTTTGTCCGATCATAACCGTCATGCCCATGCGATTCCAGGTCTGTCTTGACGTAAGGTGGATGCCGTACTGAGAGAAGATCGTCATGAGTTGGGAATGAGTAGACGTGGCGGCTTGCTTTGCTGCTTGGAACATATTAGCCTCAGGCGGACCGAAGTCCATAGTCATGATGTTGACTCCCGCGATTTCGACGTGGTGTATGAGAAACTGGCGAACTACGGTCTTTGCGTTATCTTGAAGGCCGTTGGTATTTACTGGAAGAGTAAGCCAAACAACCAGCTGCTGGTGGTGTTTAGCATAGAACTTTTGAGCTAGTGAAACAGCCGCTGCATTTCTCTGTACTGCTTTGAAGTCGGCAAGACCAGTAGTTTCTATGTCAAGATCCATGACGTTGGTCTTGTAGTTCGCCATAGTCGTTTCGTAGGCGTTCGCAAGGGCCTGAGGATTACTGCATGCTTGAGCTAGTGAAACACCTTTTTGTCCTCCAAAAGAGATCATGATCTGTCCGCCAGACTGGTTGTATTCAACGGCGCGTCTCTGAAGATTGATATCTTGGTTTGCTTGATTTAGTGTATAGTATCCTCCCCAAGACGGGACGCATTGATTTGCTCCTGGAGCCACTACAAACCCAAGAGTTGTCTGCATAGCTTGGTTGAAGTTCGCGCTCTGGAACTGGTACGTGGGCGTCAAGGTGGCATCGACATAGGGTGAAAAGAAGGTTGGAACGACTGCTCCTGAGTTTGCGATTACTTGGTTTACTCCGTAGTAACCTCCGCTGAGCACAGCGACAACAAGAAGAAGTCCGATGAACAGCTTGGGAATCGAATAGCGAATCTTGGCTGGTTCTTCTTGGAACGCTTCATCACTATCTAGATCATGTTTAGATATTTCTCCAATTGTCACGAGATTGTGAGCAAGTCCTCGAGAGTCGACCACTTTGGGTGGTAATGGATACTTGTTCTCGGGTGTGTAGTTCAATTCCTACTCCAATAAGTCGATAGTACTTGGGGTATAAGTCAAGCTGCACTTCACTAAGAGTTTACTTTTTATTACTCTTTAGACTGACTCTGACAAATTTTTCTTTCGGTCTAGATTATATAGACCGAAGAAATGTAAATATGTCGTTTTGACTGATAGAATAGTGATGATTTTCACTTTGAGTGACGAATAGTTTTTCATTGCCTCAGTAGGTAAGGTTGAGAGGGTTTTTAAAAGATGACAGAGATAATTACGCGCGTGACTCCGAGAGAACGCCGTCAGATCGGTAGCGATAAACGCGTAAATCCAATGTCAGCAATTCCGATCGGGCTGACCGATCGGAAAATTGCTATTGCGAGACTAGCAATCGTCGTAACAGTTGTCGGTTGGATTGGTTACTTGGGAGTTTGGATCTTTACTGAGCTGGTCCAGGGGGCGGCTGCAACAACACGATCAAAGCTTGAAGCACTTGCTTACCTGTTCATCGTGAGTCTTTTAACGTACTCATCGCTAGCGTATTTGACTTCGAGGCTAGGATTCTTTTATAGGGGTAAAGACCATCAAAGAACTCCAAAGGCTGTCTTGGATGAATACTTTGACAAAAAGACTCCTTCTGTGACCGTAATCATCCCTTCTTATAGGGAAGAGATAAGAGTTATTCGAACGACAATTCTCTCTGCGGCTCTGCAAGAGTATCCTGATATGGACATCGTTTTGTTAGTAGATGACCCTCCTGCCCCAACCGATCCTCG
>JAJYGI010000031.1 GCA_021790735.1 Actinomycetes bacterium
ACGTACTAGGCAGCGAGTGCGAGCTGAGGCTCGGCGTTTATTTTTTTATCGACTTTTTAAAGTGCATTCGATAAGCACTGCTCGCTTCTCTTGTCTTGACTCTCCAAGGTCGAAGCCTGTCACCCCCAATTTTTGTACTTCGCAGTCCAACTTGGACTGGACTATATATGTTAGTCAGTAACTGTTACACTACGACCGCTTTGGTAGGTGCATGGTAGGTTTGTCTACGATACGTAAGTTAGGCTAGGAGATCTGCATTCCATATTGTTTGGAGAGCTTTCGCATCTCCATCTCAGCGTCTCTTTTCGCTAGTTCATGCCGTTTATCGTAGGTCTTTCGTCCCCGAGCAAGAGCTAATTCCATCTTTGCCTTGCCACCTTTGAAGTAGATAGAAAGGGGGACCAGTGTCAGGTGATCCTGTTCGACTTTACCTCTTAGGCGCTCGATCTCTCCTTTATGAAGAAGGAGTTTTTTCGGTCGTTCAGGGTTGTGTGCTCCAAATCCTACCCCATACTCATATGGGGAGATGTGGACGTTGTGAATGAACAGTTCATGCTGCTCGACCTTCCCGTAAGAGTCTCTAAGTTGCACCTTGCCAAGGCGAAGAGACTTTACCTCGCTTCCTTGTAGGACTATTCCTGCTTCGAAGGTCTCAAGAATTTCATAGTCGTGTCGAGCTTTTCTGTTCGAAGCAACGATGCGGTTGTTGCTAGCGTCAGGAAGTATCTTTTTCTTTTTATGTTTTGTTGCCATGGCTATTCCTAAAGTCTCAATCGTGTCAGATGTAGGAGTTGAACGATTGTTTGTTGCACCTTGTCTAAGAGGTTACTTGACTTATGAGGTAGCTACTTCAGAAAGTTCGTAGACAAGGTAGACAAGTATAGAGCTATCAAAGTAGTTGTTCACAGCTAGAGACGACGTGTGACTTTGAACGGTTAGAGTTAGTCTCTGTGAACTGTGGTAGCGTGGGTGTCTTCGACTCGGGTTTCGGGGGACTATCGATACTCTCAGCACTGAGTGACCTAGTACCAAAAGAAGACTTAATTTACTTTGGGGACACTCAACGATACCCATACGGTCCACGACCACAAGAAGACGTTAGGGAGTTTGCCTCACAAATTAGTTGGTTTTTGGTCAAAGAGTACGACGTTAAGATGGTCGTCGTTGCTTGTAATACTGCTTCGGCAGCTGCGCTAGAGCATCTTAGGGAGTCGATTCCAGTACCGGTGATTGGCGTTATTGATGCCGGTGTCCGAGCTGCTCAATCTGTCACGGTAAATCGATCGATCGGTGTCATGGCTACGGTTGGAACGGTAGCCTCTGGCGCATACCAACGGTGTTTTAGCCGAGACGACCTTCTAGTGATCTATCAGTCGTGCCCAGGGCTAGTCGAGTTCGTTGAGAGGGGAGAGACCTACTCCGAAGAGGTACTGATCTTGTTGAGAGCTTTACTAGAACCGATCATAAGATCGAGAGTTGATACGGTACTACTTGCCTGTACTCACTATCCTTTCTTGTCTCGCGCTATATCAGATGTGGTGGGACGCGATGTGTGTTTGGTCTCGTCCGCCGAAGAGACCGCTTTTGAGGTATCTACTATGCTTGGCGGAGAGAGCCGAGAGTGCGATCGAGATGGGACGGGTAGCATCCGTTATGTATCGACTGGAGATTCTCTTGCGTTCTCGCAACTTGGATCCCAGCTGTCTGGACTAGCGATAGAGTCGGTTCGCCATGTAGATGTCGAGTACCTAGTCGCCAACTATAGAAAGGTTTAGTAGTGATAAGACGAGATGGGAGACAACCCGCAGAGCTTCGTAGTATCTCCATTGAGCGGGGCTTTACGGAGATGGCTGCAGGTTCGGCCCTTGTAACTTTTGGGAAGACCAAAGTTCTCTGTACCGCCTCAGTTGAGGAGAAGATCCCTCCATGGTTGCGAGGCGGTGGGAAAGGTTGGGTTACCGCTGAGTACTCCTTACTGCCAGGCTCTACGCCCGAGAGAAGCGCTAGAGAGGCGGTAAAGGGTAAGCAATCAGGTAGAACTCAAGAGATTCAAAGACTTATAGCGAGATCGCTGAGATCAGTCTGTGACCTAAAGGCATTGGGGGAGGTTCAGATCACGCTGGACTGTGACGTGATTCAAGCCGATGGAGGTACGCGTACTGCGTCTATTACAGGAGCTTACGTGGCTCTATGTGATGCTGTTTCTGAACTTGCTAAGAAAAGATCTTTTAAAGTAAACCCCATCTCTGGTCAGTGTGCGGCAGTCTCTGTAGGTGTGGTCTCTGGCGAGGTACTTTTAGATTTAGACTACTCAGAGGACTCTGTAGCAGATGTGGATATGAACGTAGTCATGAACGACGAAGGTAACTTTATCGAAGTCCAAGGAACAGGAGAGGGGTCTACGTTCTCTAAGGTCCAGCTGGTTGAGATGATCCGCTCAGCAGAACGTGGCATCGATGAGTTACTTGCTCTGCAAAAGAAAGTACTTGAGGGTTAGCAGTGCAAACCCTGGTCTTAGCGACCACTAACCGGCATAAAGTCGAGGAGATTAGGCGGGCTTTGGTTGGCTTTAACGTACTGCCACGTCCAGAGTCTCTTGGTTCGGTCCCAGAGACGGAAGAGACCTTTGAAGGAAACGCTTTGCTAAAAGCGATAGCAGTGTCAAAAGGAGTTACTGCTATCGCTTTAGCAGACGATAGCGGAGTTGTAGTACCTGCTCTTGATGGAGCCCCTGGAGTTCACTCGGCTCGATTTGCTGGCGAGGACGCGACGGATCTCGATAATGTAGAGAAACTTCTACGACTCATGGATGGCGTTTTGGACCGTTCGGCCTACTTCGTGTGCGTTCTTGTGTTGTGCCGACCGGATGGGAAGTGGATATCTTTCGAAGGCAAGGTGGAGGGCCGTCTCTCCATGGATGCGGTCGGCACAAATGGATTTGGTTACGATTCGATTTTTGTACCCTCCGACGGCGACGGACGAAGTTTTGGCGAGTTTTCTATGGACGAAAAAAACCTCATGTCGCATCGTGCGGTAGCAATACGAAAGATGGTTGAGTTCATAAATTCTCCCGAAGGACTCGAGTTTTTCCATCTCTAATACCTTCCTAACCTTACTCAACAGAGTCTTTAACATATACGTACTTAGATATGTAACATGAAACTGAAATCACTGCACTCTTATAGGAAGTCGACGTTATTTGTAGCCGCCTTAGGTTCTCTCGGGGTTCTAGCTGGTGCTACGGTTACAGGGTATGAACTTACAGGATCGAATACTCATATATCAACCGGTTCAGCCAGTGTAAACTCAGTTACGCTTAGTTCTGGCTCCGTTGCCCACTCTACTAAACATAGACATCGCCATCCTTATCAAGTCGTAAGTAGCTACTACTTGAAGAAAAAAGGAACCACGGTAGTGGTTACCCGGGACTTAGGTACCTACGTAGCAGCCTCATCTTCCCAGGTAACGATTAACCTTCCTACAGGCAAAGACCTTACCTTTGCGGTGACACCGAGCACGAAGTTCAAAGGGGTACCCCTTGGAGCGTTAGAGAACGACTTAGCGGGCCACATTAGAGTTCGAGGAACAGTAGTAACGGTCGGCACACAACTCAAACTTGTGAGGTCTCATGTTGTACACGCTACTGCTGGTGCGCAAACTGCTGCTTGAACTCAGTAACCTTAGGCTAGTAAAAGATACTTTTTGAGGTCTTGTACTTGGATGTAGGTCCTAGAGAGAGCTGTGCCCTAAGTGAGTGCGGGCGGGGAGACTCGAACTCCCACACCTATAAGGTACTAGGACCTAAACCTAGCGCGTCTGCCAATTTCGCCACGCCCGCAAGGAACAAAAGTTTAGCAGTGAAAGCTATATTGCATGCACGGGCATGTAGCGAGAAATTACATATTAGCGTTACATCCATGGCTGAAAACTCATTGCTTGAAGCGTCTATGAAAGACATCGTTACATTGGCAGTTCCCGACGTGAAGGGAGCTGACACCTTCCAACAGCTCCTGAGAGAACGAATCGTATTTCTAGGTACGGTCGTGGATCAAAGCTCTGCCAATATGATTGCTGCACAACTGATTCTTTTGGAGGCGGAAGATCCCAATAAAGATATCTTTTTGTACATCAACTCTCCTGGAGGTTCGGTCACCGATGGCCTTGCGATATACGACACGATGCAGTATGTGAGCTGTGACATCTCGACTATCTGTATTGGACTTGCAGCCTCGATGGGACAGTTCCTCCTGTGTGCAGGTACTACGGGAAAGCGCTTTGCTCTTCCCAACTCAAGGATACTCATGCACCAGCCAGCTATGGGTGGTATGCAAGGACAGGCGTCCGATATCGCTATTCAGGCGGAGCAGATTAGCCACCTAAAGAAACTTCTGGCGGAGAAGATCGCGTTCCATACGGGGCAAACTCCCGAGCGTATTCGAGAAGACTCGGAGCGAGATCGGTGGTTTACTGCTCAAGAGGCGAAGGAGTATGGCTTTATCGACGAGGTGATTACTAGGTCTAAGACCCGTAAAGTGCTGGTATCGGAGCCTGAAGGAGACTCAGATGACAAGGAGTCGAAGTCAGAGCAGTAAGATGGATGACGATAAACAGACCCTGTGCCGTATCTAGGCTCAGATGGAGGCGATGTGCTAGGCCAAAGAGATTCAGACTTCCCCAGCGATGTTTCGCGTTTTGGCGGAGAGGAACTACCAATCCACCTTGTGAGCCCTCGTATTGGAGTGTTTGCTCGCCTTGGAAGTATATGGAGACACCGCGGGTTACTGTTTTCCCTAATTGGTAAGGAGATAAGGGTCAAGTATAAGAACTCCTTCTTGGGGTTTGCTTGGTCCATGTTGAACCCTGCAATGTACATCTTGATCTACTACATCGTCTTTCAAAAGATTCTTAGAAATGGCATCCCTCTTTTTGCGATCTATCTCTCTACTGGTCTTTTGGTATGGAATATGTTTCAGTCCGGTGTTCAAGGAGGAACGGGGTCCATCGTAGGCGGGGCGGGACTCGTCAAAAAGGTGGCATTTCCACGAGAGATACTGGCACTCGCCTCTGTTGGCGCGGCTTTTGTATTCTTTTTGTTTCAGGTAGTGGTGCTTATCATATTCCTAGTCGTCTTTAGGGTAGCTCCAGCGTTGAGTTACCTTTGGATGCTACCGTTTGGACTTTTGGCAGTTTTGATCATCGCTTCAGCGCTTGCGGTCTTCCTTTCCGCGGTGAACGTCTATCTACGTGATATGCAGCACCTTGTGGAGTTGCTGTTGCTAGCTTGGTTCTGGGCGACCCCGGTGGTCTACACCTTTCTAACTCTAAAGGCAGGGCTGGCTCACCACGGTTTGACGACGTTTTACCTACTCAATCCGGTTACACCAATAGTGTTGTTGTTCCAGAGGGCTCTATATGCAAGGATC
>JAJYGI010000012.1 GCA_021790735.1 Actinomycetes bacterium
CTGTCGTGGTTGCGGCTGTACTGTATTTGCGTATCACTTTATCGATGTATAGCGCTACAAGTGGAATAGAGGAAGCTCTTGACGGGACCCAACTCGAACGTATCCCAGACGTATCTCTTGGTGCAGTGACGGTAGAGTTGGAAGTAGAAGAGGTTGTACAAGTTAAGATGGACTCTGGAGTTCCGATTGCTGCCGGGGTTGCTGTGTTTCTTACTTTGGCGATGACGATAGGCTTAGCCTTAGACGCGAATCCATTGGTACACTTTGCTGCTCAGGCAACTCTGCTGAAGTAGTGTGTTGGTGTTTAAAAATCTTTAACTAATGCGCTGTTAGAACGTAAGTTGCGAGTTGGATTTAGGCGTCTCGGCCGAAGGATTCAGGCTAAGCAAAGTACTAAGGATTTTGGTTTTGTTTCTCTTGCATTTGTTCGATTTTTAGTCGGAACAGGCGTTGAGGCTTTATCCTATTTGAGCCACTTTCGAGATGTCCTGGTAAAGGTTGTGTTGGGGTGTGGGTGCTTTAGCGTGGAGCGTCTTGACTCCAATAAAGCTGAAGAGTCTAATCGCTTTGGTGATATGGTACTGGCTCCGTATAGGCTTACTGAGCGCTATCGGACTCTAAGATTTTTCAATCGGAATGGTTGAAGCAGTGAGGTCTAGTTCTCTAGTAGTCACCGGTGTGGTGATAGGTTGCGCACCAGTACTATTGCAGTCATATCGAAACGTCCTGTAAAAAGTTCCTCTCCAAATAGGTACTTTTTGGAGCTGTCGTGGTAACTGCGTCCACGCCTCAACTGCCAAGTTAGTTGCCAACTTACTTATATTCTAGGTGTTTTTGCAAAGTTCATTAAAGTAGTTCGTAGGCTATAGTACAACTAAGTTTATATAGAAGTGGAGGGAGACTTTAGGGGGCTATCTCTACAATGGCTTCGATTTCGACGCTACTTCCAAGTGGTAAGGCGGCTACTCCGACAGCTGAGCGTGCGTGCTTACCGAGATCGCCAAACACGTCAACGAGAAAGTTAGAGGCACCGTTTATAACTTGTGGCTGGTCAGTAAAGTTTGGAGCGCTAGCTACAAATCCAGTTATCTTTATCCACCGATGTACCCTCGTAAGCGATCCTAGATCTGCTTGAAGACGGGCAATGAGATTTAGAGCGCACAGTCTTGCGGCGCTAGAGGCTTCTTCCAAAGATACGTTTGTGCCAACGATGCCGGGAGCTAAAAGCTCCCCGTTTTGTTGAGTCGGAAGAGCACCCGAAAGGTAGGCGATGGTGTCTTGTATCACCATTGGCATGTAAGAACCTTTCGGAGTAGCTGGCTGGGGAAGCTCGATACCAAGAGACTCTAGTACTTTGTACGGATCGTGCGTCATAGCATTCAACCTACTAGGAATTGCTTAAATTTGGGTACTATCTCTTGATGAAAACACGTCATCTTCACTCTTAATTGTTCGCAAAGATCAGTAAGTCAGTTGGGCGCTTATCTAGTGTGTAAGCAATCGACCGAAGATGGGAATATCCCATAGAGACTCTGCTCTAGCTACGGCAAATGCAACGTGAGGTAGATCCTCTAAATTGTCGTAGACGAGATATCGAGCTGTCCACGTAGGGTTGAACTTTGAGTTGAATCTCCAAAGTGACTCAATCTGCATCGAGTCTGAAAGCTTACCTAGAGCCCATCGTTCGACTTTTTGCGAGATACCATCACCGCGTTCGCCTGCGAGAGTGGCTCGAAGAGCTGCGAAGTTGAGACTGAGGTACTGAACTTGCGTTTCAGCTAGTTGTGAAAGCGTCTCAACGATGAGGAGATCCATCATCCCATTTGGGTGATCTCCGATCTCCCGCCTCATTAAATCCAAGGAGTATCCAGACTCAAGGTTTGTCGGTACCCACTGGCAAAATCCAACTACGTCCCCATCTTTCGAGCGGCAGATGCTCATGAGAAGGTCTTGGTCGCGGTCGTCAAAGATTCGTCCTAGGGTCATTGAAAAACCTCTCTCGACTCGTCCTTTTCTTGACTCACTTAGTACCCTCGCAACAGCATTCCTCTCTTGTTCTCCGAGGTCGGCAGCCTTTACGACATCGACGGAGTATCCGTACTTTTTCATCCTGTTCACAGCTTGTCGGAGTGATTTGTTTGTCTTACCTTCTAGAGACATCCTTCCTACTTTAACTACTGCTTCATCGCCGATATAGTAAGGGTGTAATCCAAGCTTATGGTAAGTCTCGATCCACTCTTCTGAGGCACCTAAAACGGCTACGGAGAGGCCTTCCCCCTTCATCTCTTTGATGAACTCTTCGAGTACGATCTCTCTTACTCCTTTTGGTCCTACGGGATCTGGTGAGATGACGCACGTTGAGCCGAAGATAGCGTACGCAATTAAGGTCGACTTGGATATGAAGTGTGTCTTGTCGTCTCGAAGTGCGAAGTAATCGAGAGTTCCTGTTCCGTACTGTCTTACGACCCGGAAGGGATCGTTCTTTGAACTAGAGTCAAAGATGTCGTGAGCGATAGTGGAAACGATGGGATTGAAGACGATATAGGCGATCACTCCTAAGGTTGTCACTCCAGCGATCGCCAGTGCTGGAGTGACGATCCTACTTAGATCCGGATCTAGATGGATCGATGGGATTCCGATCATACGTTCAAGCGTTGCAAGTATTGCAGTTCTTAAGGGTATAAGGTGTCTCTTCGCTACTAGATAGAAGCCTTCAATTGCTAGCGTTCCCGCCAGGGCCACTATAGCTAAAAGGGTAAATGCGCGCACAACCCGCCCTGGTTCTTGATTAGGTGCAGCTTGAAATGCGCGTCTGTTGGCCAACAGATAAACGTCGGCTAGTACCAAAAGTAAAGACTCCTCTATGTCACCACCTTTGATCAAGTTTGATGCGACGCCGGCTAGTACGCTGGCGAGTGTGAGTAACCAAGCTCGTCGTGATCCCCTTCTGACGCCATTGGCTAAAGCGAGAGTGGTGACACCCAAGATTACGGTTATTGAGTTCGCATATCCTGTTATGATGCTCGGGAAGAGTTCCAGTAAAATATGGATTCTTGCGCGTAGAGGGGGCGTGAAAGCTGAAAGTAACTCCAAAAAGCCAATGATCATGAGCGATGTATACGCGACTCGTCGCGCTCTGAATGACTCCTTGAGCGTCTCGCTTCCTACTCTGGGGTAGTCCTTCCCATGAGGAAAGCTTGCGAGAACTTCCGTCGCTGTGAGCACCTCCCGGGTAGGTTTTAAAAGTACTTTCCAGTACCACTTTAGGTACGACTCAACAGGTGTTCGAAACAACTTTACATAAACGTCGGATCCAGCTGTTAATTCGATCCAAGAACATACTGGAACCTCCAGAAACGTATCTGGAAGTCCAAAGCGCATGTGGAAACGTCTCAGAGTCGAAGTCACGGCTCCAGGGCTTGCGATGAAGAGCTTCTCGCTTACGTTTAGCAGCGATGGAGACAGCCCATTTGATTCAATTGCTCCAAGGTATCCCAGATCGACAAGGGCAGCCGTGTCTTCGTGGGTGGACTCTGTTTTATGTAGCAGTACGGCGGTCGTTGCTCGTTCAAGTGACCTGAACATTCGTCTTGCAAATATTAGGTACAAGCCGGATACGATGAGAGCATCGATTACGGTATTTGCTCCAACCGTGACCAGTTGGTTGTTGATTATGGCGTGATGTGCACGGAGATGAGAGAGCAAGGGAAGCGTTAGCACGAATGGAATTTTAAGTGCTAATGCCAAGATAATTGGAGCTACGACCAAAGGTAGGTATCGTACCCCTCGCTGATATATGAGGCGTGAGACTACGAAAGCGGAGATATCGCTTGGATTCTCGAGTTCTTCTGCTCCGCCTAGAAGCCGGTACTCTGTACCTATACGCTTCGTAAGCTGGCGTAGTAAGGTTGTGTTCTCGAATTGAGCTTTTCCGTCTTTCGTTTCGCTTGGAACAAGGTCGGATGTAACGACTACTTCCTTCGACTGACCACCTTGTCCGAGTGATAGGTGAAGAGTGCTCGAGATCGTTATAGGTACGTAACCATTTAAAAGGATTTGCAGATCTGAGCGTTGCCCGAACTGCGAATCCAAGGTTCCGGGAAGGAACAGTAAAACTGTTCCATGCACTGTGCTTTGATCGCGGAGACGGTTGAAGAGTTCGATATTGTCTTTGATTATCAGTTCTAGATCGTTTTCTTTGGTAGAGCTAAGATCAAAAAGATTCCCTGCGAATACAAGCATGTCAAGCTCTCGCCATGCATCAAGCTCGCGAAGAAAAGTTTGTAATGCACTGGACTTGGCTATGCTTTGCTGCTCCAAAAGAGTAAGCCTGAGATTAGATACAATTAGGACTCTGTCGTTTCTATGGGCTCTATAAGGATAGATGTCAAGTAACTCTGACTCCTTAGTCAACTTATCCTCGTCTTATCCAGTTGGGTTGGTATTTAAACGTAAACTTTCTTAACTTGGACTCATGACAAAGCCTACTTCAAGTTTCAAACAGTTGTATTACTTGGACTCTTATGACCTGAAGAGGTAGCTACCTTTGCGATGAGGGATGACTCTTGTGAAAACGAACAGACTGGAATTGGCGTTTCAAGCCTAGTCTCTGAAGTTGATGAACTGAAGGGGGATTCCAAAGTCAGTTGAACGTAGAGTTTCAATCACTTGCTGCAGGTCGTCGCGCTTTTTTGAAGATACTCGCAGTTGCTCTCCCTGAATTTGAGCGGCTACTCCTTTCGGTCCAGACTCTCGTATGGTTTTGGATATCGCTTTGGCGTGTTCTTGATCAATGCCGGCAACTACTTTTATACTCTGACGTGCTGATCCTTTGGATCCTTCTTCGATCTTTCCTCTTTCGAGTGACTTGAGCGAAACCTTGCGTTTTACAAGCTTCTCTTCAAGAACTGTAGTTAGCGCTCTTAAACGGTCCTCTGTTGACGATACCAACTTGATCTCATCACTCGAAAGTTCGATGGACGATCCAGTATCTTTGAAGTCAAAACGAGTACTTACCTCTCTAGAGGCCTGATCAACGGCGTTTTTTACTTCTTGCATATCAACTTCTGAGACAACATCGAAGGTGGGCATGGTTTAACAGACTATCATATTGGCCGTGGGGTCGGTGCCCGAGTGGCCAAAGGGAGCAGACTGTAAATCTGCCGGCTCAGCCTACGGGGGTTCGAATCCCTCCCGGCCCACAGATGTTTAGCGACTTTTTATATACTTTGGTCTACGTTAATGATCGTAATTTGTGTCTTCAGTAAGGTGGATGCGAGTGGGTTTATCGACTGAGTTTGAGCCCAAGCCCAAAGTTAACAGGTTTGTATACGTTCTTCAGATGATTAGAGATACGGACCCAATGTTTCTGGGCACCATTGGGTCGATACTTGTTTTTCTCGGAACAT
>JAJYGI010000087.1 GCA_021790735.1 Actinomycetes bacterium
GTCGGCATCCCTATTGCTTGCACTCGACTTGCTCCTAAAGCATCTACCGCAACGGTAAGGACAAGAGCGGAGTCCACGCCACCAGAGACTGCGACCATCACTGAGTTGAAGCCATTCTTCTCAACGTAGTCTCTCGTCCCAAGCACAATGGCTGGATACGACTCCGAGGCGTCAAAGTAACCTAGATCAACCTTTGAGGGTAGCGGAGCTAGATATCCACGCTCAGAGTCTTGATTTACCTGAGCATGATAGACAAGGGGCCTTACTACATGACGTCTTGGGTCATATAGGTGATACGACTCTGAATTTATCTCACTCAACGGTGATTGAGAACGCGCAACTCTAACCTCGGCTAGTTTTGAAGACTCATACCTATCGTTTCCTCTTGGGTCGACCAGTCGCTTTCTAAATCGTTCCGGAAGAAATAGGTCGAACGAACAAACCTCCTCCGAAAACCTTCCACAAGAACCTATCATCTCGCCAAAGTGGTTAAATACTACTGAAGAACCATCAAAGACAAGCTCATCTTGTCCACCAACCATATTGACGTAGGCTATTGACAATGATCCATCGGCAGCCCGCGTCGAAAGCATCTTTTCCCGTTGAAGTTGCTTGCCTTGCGCAAAAGGAGATGCGTTAATATTGACTACAACATCAACTTGACCAGCACTATAGGCTGCCATTGGTCCATAGGGTGACCAAATATCTTCACATATTGTCACTCCTATTCGAACGTCTCCAAAAAGTATCACTGACGGTTCTTCGCGACCTGGACGGAAGTACCGTAGCTCGTCAAATACGCCATAATTAGGAAGTATCTGTTTATGGAACACGGCTTGGATCTTTGCGTCACTAAGAAAAGCTGCTGCGTTGTAAAGATCGTCCGAACGATCAACAAATCCTATTACAACAGCTATGTCTTTAGTCATCGACGTTACTTCTGCAAGCGCATCAAGGTTCGCCTGGACAAACCTAGGCTTTAGCACAAGGTCCTCGGGGGGATATCCAGTGAGAGAAAGCTCGGGGAAAATAACTAACTCAGAGCCCATTCTTCTCGCCTCAGCTAGCGTCTTTTCAATCTTTGCAACATTAGAACTAATCGCACCAACCTCAAAGTTGAGTTGGGCCATACCTAACTTGAGCACACGCATCGACGCTTACCTTCCACCTTCCACCGTTGGCATACTCTATCGAAACTCGATACCTATCAAGGATAAGCCAAAGGGTGCCTTTCAAGCAAAGGCACCCTCAGATCAAAACTCTCAGTGAGCTATCAAACGTATAAATTCAATATTAAATATCGTAGTAAAGATAGAACTCATAGGGATGTGGCCTCAGTCGGATCGCATCCACTTCGCTCGCCCGCTTATAAGAGATCCACTCGTCAATAAGATCCTGAGTAAAGACTTGACCTTCTAACAGATAATCCGTATCCTCTTCCAAGGCTGTCAGTGCTCCTTCAAGAGAAGACGGAACTTGGGGAATTTTCGCAAGTTCAGCAGCTGAAAGATCAAACAGGTCTACATCCACCGGATCTGGAGGCTCTATCCGGTTTCGCACACCGTCAATACCTGCCATTAGCATCGCCGAGAAAGCAATGTATGGATTAGAAGACGCATCCGGACATCTAAATTCCACCCTCGTCGCTGCAGGTGCACTTGAGTAGGTAGGTATGCGACAAGCCGCCGACCTGTTTCTCTGCGAATAGACAAGATTCACGGGAGCCTCGTAACCAGGGACAAGGCGCTTGTAGGAGTTCGTTGTTGGGGCACCAAAGGCCAATATAGAAGGTCCGTGCTTTAGGATCCCACCGATATACCAACGGGCCACATCTGAAAGGTTAGCGTAGTTGCCCTTTTCGTAAAACAGCGGTGAAGATCCGTTCCACAAGGACATATGCGTATGCATACCCGAACCATTGTCTTCGAATAGAGGTTTAGGCATAAAAGTCGCCGTATGCCCTGCCGCATAGGCAACCGACTTGACCACATACTTGTAAAGCATGACCTTATCGGCCATACGCAAGAGCGTATCAAAACGCATATCGATCTCGGCCTGTCCTGCTGTAGCTACCTCGTGATGCTGAACTTCAATCTCTATGCCCAATGACTGCATAACTAAAATCATTTCAGATCTGAGATCTTGAAACTTATCCGAAGGCGGTACTGGGAAGTATCCTTCCTTGATCCTGTGTTTATATCCCAAGTTAGGTTCTGTAGACTTATTAGAGTTCCAAATGCCTTCTACAGAGTCGACCGAGTAACTTGCCGAATGCATATCTTGGTGATACTTTACATCATCAAAGATAAAGAACTCTGCTTCAGGTCCGAAGTAGGCAGTATCCGCAATCCCTGTAGTTTTTAGATACTCCTCAGCTTTCTTTGCAATGTAACGTGGATCTCTACCGTATGGATCCATGGTCAATGGGTCATATATGAAGCAGTTAAGATTTAGCGTACGATGCTTTCTAAATGGATCAATTACCGCAGTAGACGGATCGGGCATGAGCAACATATCTGACTCATTGATAGCTTTAAAACCACGGATCGAAGAGCCATCAAATCCAAAACCCTCAGAGAACGACTTCTCGGTGAGCTGAGATACTGGGACCGAAAAGTGTTGCATCATACCTGGTAGATCACAGAATCGAAGATCGATAATCTCAACACCCTCGTCCTTCGCAAGGCGAATTACCTCTGTAGCGGTTCTTTGCTTCATGACTCTCCCACCTATAGAAAACTTAGCTAGGTCTTATCCGACACTACGAATACTAAGAATCTAGGCTATCGACGTAGACTGGGATGAACCTCGTCGTTCTGTAAACGCTCAGTTAACTATTGCTAGGTAAACAAAAGTTCACGGTATTGTTGAGACAAACCATTCGAAGTGGGCTATGACCTGAGAGGTAGACCGTCATATGACAGAGAGCCGAGACTCCCAATTCAACTACGTATTACGTTCCGTCGAGGAGAGACGCATAAAGTTCATTCAACTCTGGTTCTCCGACGTTCTTGGAATACCGAAGTCATTCCAGATAACGCCGGCCGAGCTAGAAGACGCACTACATGACGGTATGACATTTGACGGATCTGCAATCGACGGGTTCTCAAGAGTCCAAGAGAGCGACGTCATTGCACGACCCGACCCCACCACTTTTACTACATTGCCGAACGACGACGGCGTCGCTCGAATGCTGTGCGACATATCAAATCTGGATGGAACACCGTTTGAAGGTTGCCCACGCAACGTGCTTAGACGAACTCTACAGTACGGAAAGTCCCAAGGCTACTCTTTTTTTGCTGCACCTGAACTTGAGTACTTCTACTTCTCAGACGACAAAGGATCAGGCAAACCAACACCTTTAGACCAAGGGTCGTACTTCGAACTGACACTCTCGGACTTTCCTACTTCAATTCGCCGTGAAACTGTGCTTGCACTAGAAGAAATGGGCATCCCTGTAGAGTACGCCCAGCATGAAGACTCTCCATCGCAGCACGAGATCGATCTCCGCTATACCGACGCTCTAACGATGGCCGATAATATACTGACAGCTAGGCTCATCGTAAAGCAGATTGCAGCTAGGAAGGGAGTCTTCGCTAGTTTCATGCCCAAGCCTCTAGAAGGTGTCCAGGGATCGGGAATGCATACACACTTCTCCCTCTTTGAAGGCGAAAGAAACGCATTCTTTAATCCGGAGTCGCCTGAGGAACTCTCCCCAATTGCTCAAGCCTTCATAGCAGGTGTCTTACATCATGCCTGTGAGATTACAGCCATCACGAATCAATGGGTCAACTCTTACAAGCGCTTGGTGGTGGGGTACGAGGCACCGGTATACGTCTCGTGGGCTAGGAATAATAGATCAGCTCTAGTTCGGGTCCCGATCTCGAAAAAGCATAATCCTGAATCAACTCGCTTTGAGTATCGATCACCAGATCCAGCATGCAACCCGTACCTCGCTTTCGCAGTCGTACTTGGAGCAGGACTCAAAGGAATTGAAGAGGGCTACACCTTGCCCCCAGAGACCAACGAGAATCTCTTTGAACTAACGCCAAAGGAACTTTCGAAGTTAGGAATCAGATCACTTCCGGGGAACCTAGACGATGCGATACTAGAGATGGAGCGCTCCGAATTAGTAGCGCAAGTTCTCGGGGACCATGTGTTTGAGTGGTTTATTCGAAACAAAAGAGACGAGTGGGGCCGCTATAAAACTCACGTCTCAACGTTCGAACTCGATCGTTACCTTAAGGCGCTATAGTGGATACGCTGCTTCTCTATCCAGACCCTCCACCCGAAGAAGTACAAAAACTCCTTGACTCCCTCGGTTATAACGTGAAGCTAGTTAGTGCACCGTTAGCCGCAAGTCGTCTAGAACCTGAAGACGGGTGGGCTGGCGCCATTTTATGTACCAATGTCAGCGTAGATGATACCTTCAACTTCGCGAGATCTTTAAGGAAACGAGAGATACCCGTCCATCCAGTTCTGCTAGTAATAGATCAAAAAGAACTCGTTAAGTTGGACCTCCGAGAGGATCTCTTTGACGATTTTTGCAAGTCTCCAATTGATCCAAGCGAATTCGATGCCAGAATCAAGCGACTCCTTTTCCGCACTGGCCGGGGGTTATCGCCTAAGATAGTTGAGTACGGCCCTTTGGCCCTCAACCTCGAGACTTACCAAGCAGTGCTAGACACCCGCCCCTTGGACTTAACCTTTATGGAGTACGAACTTCTGAAGTTCCTAGCGTGTCATCCAGGAAAAGTATTCTCCCGTGAAACACTACTGTCGCGAGTATGGGGATACGAGTACTATGGTGGCGCTCGAACAGTAGATGTACACGTAAGGCGACTGCGTGCCAAAATGGGTGAGCGGCATGAACAGCTCATTGAAACTGTTCGCTCAGTGGGATACCGCTTCGGTCAATCTCGATGGATGTCTTCTTAAGCTTCCTAATCTTTTCAGGATAACGAGTCGGTTAGATCTGCACCGAGCTTGTGTTTTTCGCCTTTAGACGATGAGAATCTTTAGGAATAACGATCTTTCCTTCTTCAAGTGCCATGTCACAGGCTGCAACCTGAGCTAACGACACTTTATTGAGTTCGAGTTTCATCTGGCTAATGGCCCTCGACCAATAGTCGTGGAGGGGGCACAGGGAACCCCAGTGACATGGACCTTCGCCAAGAGCACAGTAATCCGCGCGCAAGGGCCCCTCCCCTGCTTCGATAATCTGGAGAAGACTTATAGATTCAGGCGACCTTATGAGCTTGAAGCCGCCATTTTTCCCAGCCTTAGAGGTCACCAAATTTGTACGTACTAGATCTGACAGTACTTGAGGAGCATAGGTAGAAGGTACGCCCATCTCTTCCACTATCTCCCGTAGCTTACGAAGTTCTCCTTTT
>JAJYGI010000066.1 GCA_021790735.1 Actinomycetes bacterium
ATAGGTAAATGCATTTGCGAGCGTAAAGGCGAGTTGTGTAATTGGATTCGCCCCAGCCTCGGCAATATGATAACCAGAGATGGACACGGAGTAGTAGTTCTTGACGTTATGGTCGATGAAAAATTTTTGGACGTCGCTCATCACTGATAGGGAGAACTCTGTCGAAAAGATACAGGTATTTTGACCTTGATCTTCTTTTAAGATGTCGGCCTGTACAGTTCCACGAACTGTAGACAAGGTGCGCTCACGGATCTCCAGTTCTTCTTCCTCGGTTGGTTTTCTAGAGTTCTCATGCTCGAAAGTTTCTAGCTGCTGATCTATTGCAGTATTGAAAAACATTGCCAAAATTGAAGGAGCCGGTCCATTGATGGTCATGGAAACAGATGTCTTTGGATCGCAGAGATCGAAGCCACGATATAGGGCTTTCATATCGTCCAAGGTTGCAATGGAGACTCCAGAGGTTCCTATCTTCCCGTAAATGTCAGGCGGTGTATCAGGATCTTGACCATAGAGGGTTACGGAGTCAAAGGCGGTGGACAGTCGAGTAGCGCTTTGCCCCTCCGCAAGCATGTGAAACCTTCTGTTGGTTCTTTCGGGACCCCCTTCACCTGCGAACATTCTAGCTGGATCTTCTCCCGTTCTTTTAAACGGGAAGACGCCTGCAGTATAGGGAAAGTAGCCAGGAAGGTTCTCGGAGCGCAGCCAACGATATAGATCGCCGTCGTCATGGAAACGGGGTAGAGCTACCTTCGGTACTTTTGTGCCAGAGAGCGAAGTACTGCTATATAGTTTAGCCCATGTAGCCGAAGCACTCTTAGTGCTCTTGAAGGAGAGTTCCTCTTCTAAGACTCGGTACTGCAAGAGAGTCTCCAGACTCTCTTTCCCAATACCTTCCTCGACCTTTTTCTTTAGAATCTCAAGCTCTTTTGAAGGCTTGAAGTTGCTTTCCCTCAAGGCGTCAAAGGTTGAGTTAATTCTTTGTAAGTTTCGGAGACGTGCTGCGCCTTCTTCGGTTGTAGTTTGATACTTTCTAACCGTATCAGTTATCTCTGAAAGATATCTAGAGCGTGATATTGGAACTATTGAGGTAGCAACACTTGACTGCATGCTCTTGACCTTTGGAAGTATTGACTCCGACACTTTGAGACCAAGATTTGCTGCGCGGTTAAGTATGTAGTGATAGAGAGCAGTCGTTCCATCGTCATTGAAGCGCGAAGCTATCGTTCCAAACACTGGAGGATCGCCTTGTGGCTTGTCTTCGAAGTGGCTTCTCGACCACTGCTTTGCGACCATGCGATGAGCATCTTTTGCACCAGCTCTATCAAATTTGTTGATAACGATTACGTCTGCGAAGTCGATCATATCGATCTTTTCAAGCTGAGATGCAGCGCCAAACTCTGGGGTCATCACGTACATAGATATATCTGAGATCTCAGTGATGGCAGCATCGCCCTGCCCGATACCTGGGGTCTCAACGATAATAAGGTCGTAATTAACTGCTTTTAACACCTTGAGGATCATGGGAATGCTTTTTGGAATCTCAGATGCAGATCCTCGCGTTGCGACTGAGCGGAAATATATCTGAGGTGAGTTGATCGAGTTCATTCTTATTCTATCTCCTAGAAGCGCTCCACCCCCTTTACGCTTGCTTGGATCGATTGCTAATACTGCGACTTTCAACTTGTCTTGTTGATCTAGTCGCACTCTTCGGATTAACTCATCCGTCAGAGATGACTTACCTGAGCCTCCGGTGCCGGTTATTCCAAGTACGATAGACGTACTTTTTCGAGCAGCTTCTTCAATCTGAGCCCTTAGCTTAGAGCCAAGCGCATCTTCTTGGATAACTGAAATAAGTCGGGACGTTATGCCTTGATTCCCCAAGAGGACTTCGTCGATGCCTAATGGCTGATCTATGGTAGTCGCGTAGTCGCAAGCTTCAACTAGAAGGTTGATCATCTTTGCCAACCCAAGGGTCTGCCCATCTTGGGGAGAAAAGATCTTTGCAACTCCGTATCGCTGGAGTTCATCGATCTCTCTTGGAATAATGACTCCACCTCCACCTCCAAAGACTTTAATGTTGGGACGCCCCTCCTCTCGTAATCGATCGATGAGGTATTTGAAGTACTCCATGTGACCACCTTGGTATGAGCTGATCGCTATGCCTTGGGCATCTTCAGCGATAGCCGCTCGAACGACTTCTTCAACCGAGCGATTATGACCTAGATGAATTACCTCAGCGCCTTGGGACTGCAAGAGTCGTCTCATGATATTTATGGCCGCGTCGTGACCGTCGAAGAGAGATGCAGCAGTTATGAACCTTACCGATCTTTTAGGTTTGTAGAGTTTGTGTAGGTCGGTATCTGGGATACTCATAGGTAATACAATAGTCGGATATCATAGTAAATTCAAGTGGTATTACCTAGCTTCTATTCTGATTTTAAGATCGTTGTCGATGACATGCGTTTTGGTTGAGTTACGAGCAATCTTTGCAAAGCCATGCGCTGAGTGAAGTTGGAACGTTCAGGTTGAGACATCAGTTAGGACTTGATCTATTAACTTCTTTAATCTCGCCATAGCAGACTGCGTTCGAACACCCCACCAAAATAGATCTTGACCGTCGAGTAAGTATACTGAAGCGATCTTTTGCAACTCCGGGAGCTGTCTTTTTGTAAAAGGATAAGGTTCGCTTGGGGCTAGGACGACCCGAGGAGAGAGAGCTTGCACCTCTGTTATCGTTGTCAACGGATATTTGTCAGGGACGGTTGGAACAAGGTTGATTCCTAGATGATGAAGGAGGGATCCCCCATAGGTACTCTGACCGAGCGCTATCCATGGATTTCGCCATATAGGCACGAAGGCCCGTAGCGTCCCTACGGTCGGATCCCCAAACTCACAAGCACGCCACTTGGATCCAAGTCTTTCAGCTAGCAGTGAAAGTTGGGAGTCTAGATCGTAGATGGATTGAATATGTAAAGTATGGACTTCGATTCCAACCCTTGTCAGCGATTCGAAGTCTTCGATGCGATTCTCTTCCCGATCCATAACCACAAGATCTGGTTTCAACGCAATGATCTCAGCTATATTAGGGTCTTTTGTGCCTCCAACCGTTGTGATATGATCTTGTTTGCAAAAGCGCGTACAAGCCAAAGGGGTAATACCCCATGAGACTATTGTTTCCGTCGCTGATGGGACCAAACTGACTATGCGCACGACCGTTATCTCCGTATTGTAGGTTAGCTAACAGCGAGTTTCATTTAGTCGATACTATGGCTTTTCACCAGATTCACGACGTATATCTCGGTCTACGCTTCAGGAGCCGTGTCGATTTGTCCTAAACGCTCAAAAGTACTGCATTGCTTGACTTCAAAGGACACTCAATAACCTTGAATGTTGATACGCTTGTAAGGCTTCGAAGAACTTTGCACAAGGTGTTATTAGATATGTTGCAGACAATAAGGTCTTGGCGTTGTTTAATTTGACCTGCTGTCTACCATGGCAACTAGGGATGATAGTGACTTGAGGCTTGAAATCCGAAGTGTCAATAAGTCTCCTCGAACGACAGTTTGTAGTGATGGTCGCCCTTTGGAGTTGGTTGCTCTGGAGAGCTTGCAAAGTTCCACACAATTTAATGATTACTGCACTCTAGATGAAACTCTAACTATGTTGCGTCTTTCTGAATGGTACCTTTGGTAGTTGAGTAGAAATGCCGTTTGCTGCATGAAAGGACTTATCGGTATTACGCCGCTTTTGTCGTAGTGTTGGTTGTAAAGTATGTTCTTCAGTGCCATTCGCCGTAATGTACTAGTTCTTTTTGAAAACACTTTCTGCTTCGGCTAATGTGAGGTATACCGTTAGAGCGTCCATTTGTAGAATCCTTCCCCACTTTTCTTTCCGAGTTTTCCGGCTTTTACAAGTTCTATCAATAGTTGAGGTGGAGCGAATCGTTCTCCTAGATCCTCGGATAGCGATATGGCGAAATCAAGTCGTATGTCGAGTCCCACGATGTCGCTTAACTCTAAAGGGCCGACTGGATGGCCATACGCCGACTTCATGAGTAGATCAATATGAGTAGGCGTTGCAACTTTAGCCTCTACCATGCGCATCGCTTCTAGGGCTACTATGAGTTCAAGTCGATTCGTTGCATATCCCGGAGAGTCAGAGATGACCGCAGACTCTTTATCAATAGATTCTAGGTAAGTTTGGGTGGCGGACAGGGCGCTACTACCAGTGAGCGGGCCCTTCAGGACTTCGACGACCCGATAGTCCCAAGCGGGATTAAAAAAGTGAAGCCCTAAAAACTTTTCGGGAGCAACCAGCGTCTTTGCTAGAGCTTTTATTGAAAGTGACGATGTGCTAGTAGCCAAAACCTTTGGATTGACTGCTTCCGATTGGCGGAGTATGTTCTGTTTTAGTTCAAAAGTTTCAGATGCAGACTCAATAATTAAATCAAGGTTGTTGGGCAACTCTAGCACATTTGCTTTAAAATCAATGTTTCCGATGAGCTTGGCTCCTAAAGGCTCTGTTACCTTTCCCTGCCGTACGCCGTCAGCGGCAATAGCAACTATCTGTTGGTAGGCGAGCTCTTGCTGGCTTTGTTCAGGTACGACGATCGTCGAGGTCCAGCCATTGGCGGCGAAAATGTATGCGATGCCGATGCCCATAGTCCCCGTGCCAATGACGGCCATTTTTTGCATGTGGGTAGTCACCACTTCCGTTGTGTTTGGACACTTACAACAATTAATTCTTTGGAAGTGTACTAGGTCTGGAGGCGTCGGAGACGGTACTACTGACCCAACTCAAGTTTCGGTGGCTATATGTGAGTTGCATGCTGAGAGGGAGGCTCATGAGATTTCTAGGATGCAAGGTGTCGAAACTGTTGGATGGGTGATCGAGCTACTGATGCACTTTGTAGCATGTTGCTACTTTAGAAGTGACCCTCGACGCAGATTTAGGAGTGCTCGGCTCTATCTCGCGGTAGACTGATCCGGCTAAAGTGAACACAGATTGGCGTTATTAGAAATCCGTACTCCTAGCGCAGTTATAAGATGCCGTAAGGTATCTTTGCCGTATTTCTCTTAGTTTAATCAACGATTGACCAGAACGATAGATTGGAGTTGAAACACGGTGGATCCGGGAAAAGATAACTCTGTGAAGAGAAACAGTGACGAAGGATTGAATATGGATAGTTTCTCAGACTCCAGACCTAGCTACCGTGACCAAGGTGACAGACCTCAAAGACCTTCTCGAGGTCGTGACTCAGACTCCAGACCTAGCTACCGTGACCAAGGTGACAGACCTCAAAGACCTTCTCGAGGTCGTGACTCAGACTCCAGACCTAGCTACCGTGACCAAGGTGACAGACCTCAAAGACCTTCTCGAGGT
>JAJYGI010000113.1 GCA_021790735.1 Actinomycetes bacterium
CGTCCTAGTCAGCAACTCGCGTCCTTTAAACGTCAAAGACTCTATACCCGCTCCAGTGATACACACCTCGAGATCTCCACAGGTTCTCGTCCATCGTGGTCGAGTACTTCGCATCGTCAATCTTTTAGGCGACGTCTCTCTAACTAAGTAAGAACGAACTTCAAACGGTTCAAGTTCACCAATTACTACGCGAGATCTGTTCTCTGTTATCGGTAACGCTCTCTCCCATGACTGGCCAACTAGCACCTCAAAGTCAGCAGATCGGTCAATCATTACGGAGCCCTTAGGTCTGAAAGTTCCAGAGCGATTGCCAAAGACAATAACATCATCAGCGCCTTCCCCTAAAATCGCAGAGAAGAGTTTTTGATCTCTCCTCTCGAGATCATCAAGAACTTCTTTCAACTCAAGATCTAGGTCTTCGTATACCTGAGAGATCGACGACCCTGGAATGATATCGTGGAAGTTCGACCTTAAAACAGCTTTCCAAGCACCTTCAAACCTATCGTTTGAATGCTTAGGAACCACGCAATGCCAAAGCTCCGTTGCTACAAGGGCATCTTGCGTACGTTGGATAAGGGCCTTACTTTTACTTTGAGAACTAAACACCCCACGATGGTACTCAAGGTACATGTCACCGCGCATTCGAGGAAGTACGGAACGATCGGTCTTTATAAGATCATCGACACGAAGATCGACAAACTTGGGGAGATGGGGAAGAACTTTGTATCGGCGCAATCTCTCCAACATCTCTTCGTCTGGGCCACCGCCTCCATCCCCGTGTCCGAAGGTATACAAGGCCGGGCCCATGCCACCTCTCCGCCTATATTCTTCACTTGATCGGATAAGGTCTGCTATGGTCATAGTAGAGTTATAGCCACCGACATTTGCTCCAAAGATCTGCACCTCGATCTCTGAACCATCAGGGCCTACCCATATAAAGTTAGTCCATGGAAACTCATTGGTATCGTTCCAGTTAAGCTTTGTCGTTACCAATAGTTCAACTCCAGCCGCCTTTAGAAGGGTAGGTAATCCCGAGGAGAATCCAAACGTGTCTGGCAGGAATGCAACTCTGCACCGATGACTGAAGTGGTGCTCAAACCAATTAATTCCGAATTTTAGCTGTCTGATAAGTGACGGTGCATCTACGAGCTGACAGTCAGACTCCACCCAAAAGGCGCCCAAGGGTTCTATACGACCAGCCGACACTAACGATGTAATATTTTCAACCATTGTTGGATCATCAAAAAGGTTCTCATAGTACTGTGGAGTCGATGCGCCAAAGTGCCAATCATCGTAGCGTTCAAGCAAGTCAATCTGCGAACAAAACGTTCGCTGGACTTTTCTCTTAGTCTCTTCATATCGCCACAACCACGCAAGGTCTATGTGGGCATGACCTATAGCCAGTACTTCAGTCAACCTTTGATCCCCCATTGCGAGCTCTTCGTATATTGCATGAAGAGTTTTTGAGATATGAGAGAGCGCAGTATCTTTTTCCTCTCGGCTCCACCTAGTAGCGCCAATGACGTTCCCCAATGACAGCGCTAGTCGAAGTCCTTGTTCTTCCGCCGGCGCATTAGGTCTTCGAGCGTAAACGCTCAAGCCGTCGACATCAATTTGGCCAAGAGCCAACGGCATAAAAGTCTCTCTTAGACCTTCTTCGAGTAGTTTTTTCTCCTTATCAGTGGCTCCAACCTGTTCGATCCACTCGATAAGAACTTCGATATCGTAGAAGCATCGTAAAGCAAGATCGTCTCTTTCAATGAAATCTACCTGCCCCAAGGATCCGTCACCAACTATCACACCCATCTGCCCAGTTTGAACTCGCTCTAACTCGAGTACTACGGCTCTACCTTTGCCACTTATTAGTGGTGTACGTCGATGATTAAGGTTTATGCCAAACTGAGCTACTCCGTCCACCGATAAAAGCGCCTCCGAACTACCGTCAAACTCTATCCACACATCATCCCACGGGATAACGGTTTCACATCGGAAGCGCCTAACTCCTGAACCTCCGTCCATCTCTTTCCATGGACCGACTGTGACTCGCCTACGAGTACTCCAAGAAAGAAGCGTCGCTTTCCAAAGCTCCAACTCTCCTTTATTCATAGTTCACATCCAGACTTTGATACCAAATCGGATTCGTTATGAGCAACGGTAGCCATACGTCAAAGGTCTTATCGTATCGGTAGACTTCAGTGCGCAAATATTTCGCTTCGGCTGGCATCTTTATTCGGGCTTCAAAGCTCAAGCCCTTGGATAGATGCGACTCTATACATTTACCGTCACAGATAACATCGATTCGGTACCCTATCGACAGACCTTTTAGAACAACTGTCACCCACCCATCAGCACTAGTCGAACCTGGGACCGTCGATGCATCACCCAAGGTCACCTCATCCATATCTCGAGTTAGGTAGACAGCACCATTCTTTAATGCTGAAATAACGCCAGAGATACCCGGAGAAGTCGTATATATCCAAGTAACAGGAGATCCAAGTTTCACCCAGTCGCTTGGACCGTGTACATCACTACCCCCTAGTGCCACTAATTTTCTGCCTTCACATAAAGATTTCTCCCACAGAATGCGTGCCGATTCACAACTTTGCCTCCACGGACCGTTCCAGATCTCAACGCAATCAACTCCCACATAGGTCCAATCCCAGCTAAGTCCTAACGCAAAGTCATCGAAAGGATGGTTAACGCTCATGAGCGCTCCACGACTCGTGGCCTCTTTTACCTTTGAGGCAAACTCTCTGTCGTCGGCGACCCTCCAATCAGGCAATGGATCACACAGCCCAAAGAGATTGGCGTGCCCTCTTCTAGTAGTCCACTCCATGGCCGGGAGTAGCTGAACCTCATCTTTGAAATACCCCAACTTCTCAGCCTCAACATTTTGGCTTACAGTGTTGTGGTCAGTCAATGCCAAAAGATCCAGACCGATCTCGTTCGCAACTCGAATGAGATCGGGTAGAGACCAAAGTCCATCAGAGTGGATGCTATGTACGTGTAAATCACCCTTCAACCAGCGCGGTTGATAGAGTTTCCCTTCTACTCTGACATCGATCTCAAAAGGGTTACCGATTTCATAGGGCGAGAGAAGAACGATCCACCTTCCTGATGGTAACTCTCCATACAGATATCCTGGAGTTGCGCAGTAATGAGATAGTTCTATCGATCTACGAACTCCTCCACTCCATCCCCGGATCCGACTCGGATCAGCTAATCCAAGATCCAAGGTTGTTCTCTCTGGAAGATCGCCCACAACTTCTATAGACAAAGACTCAAAACCACTCGAAAGTTCAAAAGGAACCTCAAGAATGAGACCAAGATCGCTCGGTCTCACTCGAAGCTTCGACGTAACGATTTCGATTCGATCCAAGCTCGCCTCCTCGTTAATGCAAGCCTATTTGTTTTGCGACTCCACATCTTTCAGAAGGTAACATTCTGGGTCCAACGGTGTTATCTAGAAGCGAGTATCTACGCTTAGCAACGATCGCAGTAAAGATAAAATGGTACTAAGCTCCCGGAATTACTGGAGACTCCGATACTTCTAGAAAATAGTGGTCCAATAACGGGCGAAGCGTCGCTCAAAAGAGGTCGACAAGGGGCAGCTTCTTTGATCGTGCACCATTCGCAGAGGTGCCTTTCTCATTAAGCGATGATCCAGTCGATAACTAAGAAGCTTGTTGTGACCTTAGAAGCCCCATAACACTGGCACGCTAAAGCAATGTTAACCCAAGAAAAGTAACGACCTGACCAGCACGAGTTTAAACTCCAGCATCGTCAAGTTCGGACGCCCGAACGAGAGCTTACATGCAGTATCAATTCTCTTCCTGATCGAACGGTCGAGATCAACTTGAAACGAAGTAAACAAAAACAACTCTCCGCCTACATTGACGCCAAGTTGCAACCACAGCGATCTACTCAGTCGACAAGGGTTAGCGCTCGAATGCCAGCAGTCTCGTCCTAGTCGTTTCGGCGCCTAATCAATGACAGTCTTGGCGACTCGACAGTGTCTCCTCAAAACCTAATACCCTTCTCGGGTAATTAAAATAGCTCATCCACATGTAAGTGACCGCCCGAGCATCGGCGTCTAGATTTTCAAAAATGCAATCGTAAACTTTACACTATGTTCCACGACTCTAACCAGATGTACTGTACCGAGGCAAGTGAGTCGACAATAATTATGCCTGTTGAAGCTAGTCTCAACGGTCTTCAGAGGTGCATATACACACCTTGTTGCCATCTGAGTCAGAAAGGATGCTAAAAGATGGCGCGTGAGAGTCATCTACCAATACACCGCCAGCTTCCAATGCTTCCCGTATTTTACGTTCAGCCACCTCAGGAGCACACCATAAGTCAAAGTGCCATCTCTGCATCGGCTCCTCATGCTCGTTAGTCGTTTGAAACCATACATTGGGCACTCTTTCACTTGAATCAAAGATCGTATCGCTCACCTTAGTATCACGATCATCCGTCAGAATCACTGCCCAGAAATTAGAGATCAGTCCCTCGTTTGCGGTATCTAAGGCTAACTCAAGTTGCCGAACCTCTGTGGGTCTAGCTTCTAGTTTGTGCTCGAGTGCTATCTCGGATATCCGTCTCGCCAACTCGACGTCGGCATCGGTAACCCAGCGCCCACCTTCATGGGTACAGATCGAGATATCGACTACACCGTAGCTGACCCTAATCTCAGGATGATGATTTTGAGACTCCACTACATCTGCGAGGTCAGCCAAGAATCTAGCTACCGCACGGTAATCAGGAACTATATAACGAGCGTGAAGTGCTTGTGCGAGTTTGCGCCAATCAGAAAGGTGAGCGCTTGCGATCTCACCGTTTGACAAATTCTTCATAGGTTAGTATAACACTACGGAAGTTCACGACGTAGATCTTAAAGTGAACAAGAAGCTTGAATAAATTTCTACGGTAACCGTGAATAATGGGGTAAGTATAGTTTTCAATTACTTTCGTAATTTGATCACATAGACTGAATCAGTACTCACAGATTTTTGTATCCAATTACGCAATCGGATCGAACACATTCCCTTTCATCTGCGAGACCGACGTTGTCAAGTTGCCTGCCCGAAGAGCCTTCCTCTATTCAAACCTAACTCGCAAACAACTATTAGAACTCTCTGAGACGTCCATGCAGATAGAACCACTCCAGATGCAGCACCATATCAGGCAGATACTCTCACTAAGGCATAAACAAACATTGCGATAAACTACTACGGAACCAACCGCGTATTCAAAATGAGCTGTCGGCATAGTTCCGATCCCTTAGAAAAAGTCTAACCGAACAACGTTATATAATTAGACAACTTATAGAATATTTCTATTGTTAGAATA
>JAJYGI010000072.1 GCA_021790735.1 Actinomycetes bacterium
GACTCCGCATCGAACCAAGAGATTTGCTTACGCACCTAACCTGATAGTGGTGGACGGTGGGAAAGGACAGCTGAACGTTGCCGTGCGTGTTGTACATGAGTTAGGTTTGACGGGTAAGGTCGAGCTTGCGTCTTTAGCCAAGGAGTTTGAAGAGATCTATGTTCCTGGTAAGGATGATCCGGTGCGACTACCTAGGAGTTCAGAAGCGCTTTTCCTTATGAAACTGCTGAGAGATGAGGCTCATCGTTTTGCGGTAACATTTCACAAGTCGCTTCGAGCAAAGGCAGTAAAGAAGAGTTTTCTCGACGACATTACTGGCCTAGGTGAACGAAGAAGAGCGCTCCTGCTCTCTAAGGTTGGCTCGGTGTCGAAGGTGATATCTGCTACTGACGAGGAGGTAGCTTCTTGGACGTTTCTGCCGCATGATGTCAGGGATCGTCTTCAAGAACAGATCAGCATGCGGAGGTAGTATGGGCTTGAGCGCGTTAGCCTTGAGATGTGGACGAGTATCTGAAAAATAGAGAGATGGAACTTGCCAATCAGGAGCTTTGGGAGAGTCATGCTAAGTGGTGGCAGGAGAACTTTTCAGAAGGTGCTGATCCTGAGTATGAGGAACAGATCCTTCCAATCGTAGAGCAGTGGGCAAAAGGCCACACGTCGGTTCTTGAGGTTGGAACTGGCGAAGGTCAGGTGCTCAGGAGAGTGCTAACGACCACATCAGATTCGCTTCGGCTCGTGGTTGGCTTGGACCCAGCTCTAGCGCAGGTAGAGGTTGCAAAGACTCGTTCTAGCGGCGTCTCTTTTCTAAGGGGTAGCGCACCTCAACTGCCGTTCCTCCGCGATAGTTTTGACTTAGTGGTTGCATGCTTAGTCTTTGAACATATTTTGGAGGTGGACGAGGCGATATCTGAGGTGGCCCGAGTTCTAGCACCAAAAGGTACGTTTATATTTCTTTTAAACCATCCACTCTTACAGACTCCAGGTAGTGGTTGGATAGATGATCATATTCTAATGGAACAGTATTGGCGCATCGGTGAGTATCTAACGGAGGATGTCTCGATAGAAGAGGTGCAAAAAGACGTATTTATCCCATTTGTTCATAGGCCGCTATCTAGATATGTGAATCTCTTGGTGCAAAACGGTCTATACATAGAGGAGATGCTTGAGCCGCCTCCTCCTAAAGGATTTCTCGATCAAGCCTGGGAGTACCAAGAAGCGGCCTCCATACCTAGGCTGCTTGCGCTGCGATTGACCAAAAGGTGAGGTTATGGTGTCTTTAGTTATAGTCTCGGGTATGTCTGGTGCTGGTCGATCTTCCGTCGCAGCCTCTTTGGAAGATATAGGGTGGTTTGTTATCGATAACATGCCTCCTGCTCTAATGTCTAAAGTAGTAGAGCTCGCTGAGTCCATGAAAGACCCGTCACCTCCGCTAGGGCTCGTCGTTGGCAGGGAGGTAGCGCTAGATATAACGTCACTAGTAGAGACGATAGAGCTATTGAAAGAACAGGTACCCTCGACGAGAGTGGCCTTTTTAGACGCCTCTGACGATGCGCTGATCCAAAGGTACGAGGGAACGAAGAGGCGACATCCCGTCCCTGGCGACAGCGTGCTTGAGTCGATACATAAAGAACGTGAGATCCTCTCCAAGGTAAAAGATCTTGCTGATATAGTCATAGACTCCTCGGATCTCTCAGTTCACGACCTGAGGTCTCGGGTATATGAGGTCTTTGCCGCCGATGGTGGAACGGCTGAGATGAGGGTCGTCATCAACTCTTTTGGATACAAATACGGCCTCCCACGAGATGCAGATCTAGTGTTTGACTGTCGCTTTTTACCGAATCCCTACTGGGACAAGTCTCTAAGAGAACAGACAGGTCTCGACCACGGGGTAAGGGAGTTTTTGTTAGCTCGATCAGAGGTAATAGAGTTTTTAGGGATCCTTGAGTCCTTTGTTGGGTATCTTTTGCCTAAGTTCAAACAAGAAGGAAAGTCCTACCTATCGGTGGCGATTGGTTGTACTGGTGGTAAACACAGGTCTGTGTTCTTAGCTGAAGAGCTACGTAAGTGGATCGAGTCTTCGGGTGGTCAAGTCTCAGTTCGACATCGCGACTTTGAGAAGTAATGGTGCAAAGAGTTGGGTGATACGGTAAGGCAAGTCCCTGAATTAAAGATAGATAACGTATGCGTTATCGGTGGCGGTCACGGCCTTGAGGCTTCGATAAAAGCAGCTCTTCACTTCGCACAAGACGTTACTGCGGTTGTAGGTGTGGCGGACGACGGTGGTTCCTCTGGACGTCTGCGTGAGGTATTTGGACTGATCCCTCCAGGAGATATGCGAAGATGTATGACGTCTTTCTTGCCAGACAGTTCCACAGCAAAGCAGATGATAGAGTATCGCTTTCGCGAGGGAGAGTTCAAAGATCATGCCCTTGGAAACCTAATGTTCCTCGTTGCTTTGGATGTTTTGGGGTCGACTTGCAAGGCATCGGAGTTCATGACAGAGCTCTTTCAAGTTCCGGGGAGGGTACTTCCAACCTCGGAGGAACCTCTAACTCTATGCGCCCGTCTCAGGGGTGGTCGTGAGATACGGGGTCAAGTCGAGATACATCTTTCAAGAGAGATAGACAGAGTGTGGGTGGAGCCGCGTATGCCGCAAGTACCCCAAGATACCGTTGAAGCTATTCGAAGGGCAGATGTCGTTCTCTTGGGTCCAGGGTCTCTTTTTACTAGTGTGCTAGCTGCTGCGATAGTACCCGCGATCAAAGAGGCTTTACTAGAAACTAGGGCGGATGTCGTGTTTATTGGAAATCTCAAGCAGCAGCCGAACGAGACTATGGGGCTTACGATGATGGAGCAGATAGAGGCAGTTCAACGTCACGACATCCGATTCGATGCCGTTGTTTTAGACAGTTCGATGATCCAAGAGGTCCGACCAGGTGTCCTAAAGCAGCGTGTTGTCTTCTCTGACCTTGCCCGAGTGTCGGATATATCGCACGACTCTGTGTTGTTGGCTAAGACGCTTGAGTCGATGTTCATCTAGTTCGAGTGGATATTTTCCACTAATTGTGAGATAGCTATACTCATGTGCTCACTAGGGACTATTATTTACACAATATTTGGGAGACTTGAGATAGAAATTTAGAGAGTCTGTCTTGGATTGTAACTATCGAGTACAAGGAGTGTGGAGATGTCTTTGAAAGTCGGCATCAATGGATTTGGTAGGATTGGCCGAAACTTTTTGCGCGCCGCCCTCGAGAGGGGAGAGGACATTGAGGTCGTAGGGGTAAACGATCTCACGTCTCCTCATACCAATGCTCATCTTTTGAAGTACGACTCAACTCAGGGTCGTTTGCCCTACGATGTCTCGGTTGAAGATGGCTTCATCTGCGTTGGTGCTCAGAAAATGAAGGTACTCGCGGAGACAGATCCAAAAGCATTGCCTTGGTCCGAGTTGGGAGCCGATGTTGTGATTGAATCTACTGGTCGTTTTACAGACGGGCAGAAGGCAGCGGCTCACATAGACGCAGGTGCTAAGAAGGTGGTGATCTCTGCCCCTGGAACTAACATAGACGCGACCTTCCTAGTTGGCGTGAACGACCAGGAGTACGACTCCAAAAAACATTCGATTGTTTCGAATGCATCTTGCACAACCAACTGCTTTGTTCCCATGATTAAGGTTTTAGACGATGCATTTGGAGTGAAAAATGGTCTCATGACGACGGTGCATGCTTATACTAACGATCAAAATCTTTTGGACCTGGCCCATAGCGACATGCGTAGAGCTCGTGCTGCTGCAGTTAATATCGTCCCTTCTTCAACCGGCGCTGCAAGAGCCACATCGCTTGTTCTGCCTGAGATGAAAGGAAGACTTGACGGAAGTTCTCTGCGGGTTCCTGTGGTTGATGGCTCTATAACCGACGCTACAGTGGTTTTAGACGGCACATTCTCTGTTGCAGAGATCAACGCAGCGTTCAAAGAAGCTAGTTCTCGAGGTCCTTTAGCCAAGGTGCTTGTCTACTCAGAGGAGCCTCTCGTCTCTTCTGATATCGTTGGTTCACCTGCATCTTGTACTTTTGATTCACAGCTTACCCTTGCGATGGATCTAGGTAATGGCACCACCTTAGCTAAGGTATTCGGTTGGTACGACAACGAGTGGGGATACTCAAACCGCCTTCTCGATCTCGCGATGGTCGTTGGAAGTCAGCTTTAGGTCGTCGATAAAAAGTACACAAGGAGAGTTTGAGGTGACGTTGTGAATCTGCCGAAGTTGGAAGAGCTAACAGATATAGCAGGGAAAAAGGTATTGGTAAGGGCGGATCTAAACGTTCCGCTGGTTGAGACCGATGGTGCTATGCGGGTTGCCGATACGTTTCGAATTGAGGCAACAGTTCCCACTCTGAGTTGGTTGTTGGAGCGGGGTGCTCACGTCTCTGTCTGTTCCCATCTCGGACGACCTAAAGGAAGGCCAGTCGAGCGCTACTCAATGGATCCAGTTCGCAAGGCACTGAATGAAAAGCTTCCGACCATTGAGGTACTTGAGAATCTTAGGTTTAATCCCGGAGAAGAAGGTGGATCTCTGGAGTTCGCTCGACAACTAGCTAATGGTTACGACTTCTACGTCTTTGACGCCTTTGGAGTAGCGCATCGAAGCCATGCATCCGTCGCGTTGGTCCCTACGCTACTTCCAACCGTTGCTGGAATCAATATGGCGTTAGAGGTTGAAAAACTCTCGAAGTTAATCGATTCACCAGCTTCGCCGTACGTCGCTGTTGTCGGTGGAGCCAAAGTATCGGACAAACTAGGCCTTCTAAAGAGCCTCATAGAAAAAGTTGATACGGTCATTGTAGGTGGCGCTATGGCCTTTACCTTCCTCGTTGCCCAAGGCGTCAAGGTCGGTAACTCCTTAGTACAAGAGGAGCTAATAGATCAATGTATTGAACTTATGTCAACCGGAAAGGTTCTTTTGCCTAAGGACTTTGTGACGCTTGAAGCTGGCAAGCCGTTTGGGATTGCAGATGGAGAGCGATCTCAGCGAGTCTTTGAGGGAGATATTCCTGAGGGTTGGTTGGGACTTGACATCGGTCCCCATAGTGCGAAAATCTTCTCTGATGTGATCTCAAGGGCAGCCTCTCTTCTTTGGAACGGTCCGATGGGGGTGTACGAAGATCCACGTTTTTCGGGAGGCACAGTTGCTGTAGCTCGTGCCGTAGCGTCATCAAAGGCGTATAGCGTGGTCGGGGGTGGAGATAGTGCCGCAGCTCTTAGAAAAGAAGGTCTTGCGGAGGGAGTCTCTCACCTTTCTA
>JAJYGI010000124.1 GCA_021790735.1 Actinomycetes bacterium
AGGAACGTACACGTGATGTGCCAAAATTCGTATAACCAACATATCGGTGAAAGACTTTTGAAATTCGGTTTTCCAAAACTCTTAGAGGGCGAGTGAATTTGCGGTTGTATGTCTAAAGTTGTGCAAAATGGTCCCAGATGTTAGCAGCCTTGCAATAACGGTAACTATTGCGGTAGTTGACGCTTTGGTGCCTTGGCTGTCGCCGTCATCTCCATGTAAAAGAGCTCTCAGTTACAGAAAGTTTTCGGACTCTACACTCGGATAACGTAGTCTATTTGTGCATTGTAAGGTTTTAGATGGAATCAATGTACTCGGTAGGATAAAACGTAAGATGTTCGAGGCAATCTTTGTGTGGTAATTGGTGTTATGGAGGTGGAAAAGATTCTATCTCTTACAACTAATGGTCGCTTGAGACGCTTCTTCTAAGACACATAATTTGGACATGGGAGGCAGTGCTATGTTGTTCGATGTGTCTGTTGCATTTCGGGAGAAGAGGCGCACCTTCCAAAGTTCTTCTCGCACTATAGGAGCGCTTGGATGCTTGCCGGCGAGCTATTGAGTCAACTACGATTCGCTTAACCGCAAGCACGGTTGGAGTCTCTGACCTCTTGATTTTTTATAGTTTGGTTGGTTCTCTTACCGAGGTCGATTTCAAGTTCGATAAGCCTTAAGTGCTTTACTATTTCTCAAAGAGTTAAGGTGTTTGCTCCCACGAGGGAGGGCGCTTAGCCGGGTACTTGAGAGGTGGAGGATTAGTAGCCTATGCTATACTACAAATAGATAGTAACGCTAGTGGGTTACCTTGCACTAAACGATGGTTGGTGGCGATGTCTTTATGAAACGTACCTCAATTGCTGGCACCAAGGTGGGGCAGCTTGAGGAGCGTGTTTTAGAGTTACTTTTGTCCTATGATCGTGTTCTTACGGGTCGAGAGGTCTACGATGCGCTCGGTGAACCAAAGCGTGCCTATACCACTATCATGACCGTACTTGGCCGGTTGGTTGAAAAGGGACTAGTGGAACGTATTGAGTCTAGGGATGCGAATCGCTACTCGGCCACCGGTGGCCGAGACCGTCTTGCTGCAAAGAAGATCGATCGTTTACTCGCATCATCAGAGGATCCACGTTGTGTGCTTGCTTACTTTGTTGATGAGATCCACGACGAGAGTCTTCTTGCCGAGCTCGCTGCTATCATTGAGCGGCAGCGTAAATCGTGACATTACTGCTTTTGGGGCCTGTCTCAATTGCAATCCTTACTCTTCTTCCTTATGGGTTAAAGAGTCTGAGTCGATATATCAACGCTCCTCAAGCGATGGGTAGTGGCTACCTTTTCGCTATCATCGGCTGGGTAGTGGTGCCGACTGCATGGCTCATGTGTGCAGTTGGATCCTTAGTGGAGATGTTCTCAGGCCACCAGCTTTCTATCTTGGGTTGTGAACTCGGGTTTGGTTCAACGCCCTGGAATCTGAGCGGTTATATTCTTGGTCTGCTACTTCTCATTCCTTTTTTCCTTCACACTATACAAGGAGTACGTCTGACGCTTGAGACCCAGCGTAACCTTTGTCAGCCGACTGTACGGAACCTCTACCGTTCGTTTATTGGAGGAACAGTCAATGTGGTGAACTCTGATGATATCGATGCAGCCTCAGTGGGTTTTGTTCGTACAACGGCACAAGTTACTACGGGTACGTTGGCTCTACTCACTACCGACGAGCAGTATGCGGTGCTCGAACATGAAGCGGCCCACCTAAGACTGGGACATACACGACTTCTCTTTTTGGGTTCCGTCTTTGCGAGAGTGTGGTTCTTCCTACCTCCGGTGCGAGAGGCCTGGAGTGGTCTGACTCGAGAGATAGAGGTTGCCGCTGATAACGAGACGCGAAAGGTGACTAGTCCAGAGGTAATAATTTCGGCCCTCGCCAAAGTAGTTAGCCAACGGGCCAAGGGCTCGACAGCACTAGGGTTCGGTGGATCCAATAACCTTCGTTATCGAATACAACGACTGCAGAATCCCTTACCTTCCTCCCACCAACAAGTTGTTGGTGCCGTCTTGGGACTAGTGTTTCCCGTTATCTTCGTGACTGTAAGCTCATGTCTTTTTACGACTCATAGTCTCTTTTCTCCTGGCTTGCTAGGGTGCGGACTTGTGGTCTCCGCTGTGATGTATGTGGTTGGCAAGCACCACTTCAGTCATGGAGAACGACAACTTAACTTCCGGGAGACTTGGTAGTACTTTCGGAAGTATTGACGTATGTACTACAATTTCGTAGTACTATGTAGTAGTCGTAATTATTTGAAAAGGAAAGTTACAGTGTCTCGTAATACTTCGTCCGAAGAGACAGAAAGCTCTGGTTGGGGTTTTGTATTGCTCATGGCGTTCGCTTCTATTTTGTGTTGTGGGGGCCCTCTGTTACTAGGTGCTGTAGGTATCGTTGGGGTTGCCTGGATCGGCGGCCTCAGCCTCGGAGCTGTTGCGCTATTAGTTTTTGTTCTCTGGCGAGTGCGCTGGGTGTCCCAACCCTCACGTCGTAGCGACGGTTTCGGTTCGAGTGCATGTTGTGCCACTCAAGTCAACGAGGCGTCAGTCGATTGAAGCGTCTGATAAACAAGGCGGATCATCTTCGCGAGACGTTTGGCATTGTTTTGCGTTCACCTAGACGGCGCCTTGGTTGGATTGGGCTTGCGACTTTGTTCTCTGTCATCTACTCGCTGCTGTTGCCTTTTAGCTTTTCTCAACGCGTTGCCTTTTCTAACTGGTCCTATCTTGATCCCTATATGGTGATGTGGAGTTTGGTGCTTGGAACTGCAATGAGCCTGGTCCTCATGATTCAAATCACCGCAATGCGCAGTGTGCTCTCGGCCGGAACCACTTCACTAACAGGACTTGCCTTTCTTGCTAGCGTCATACCGAGCTTCCTGTGTTGTACGCCAATTGTACCTACCCTGCTCGCCTTCGTAGGATTTTCTTCTCTTGGTCTCTATGAAACAACGGGAGGTATCCAGTATTTCTTTGCGACGCAACAGACTCTCTTTCTCTCTAGCAGCCTGGCGATTTTACTGCTGTCGATCTGGTGGTCGAGTTTACGTCTCTGTAACGCCCGCTGTCGGTATCCCCAAAGAGTTCAATTCAAAGATGAAGAACACAAGACATCTGCCAACTCAACGGAGGTGCAGCAATGACGGGTAAACCCACCCCAAAGTCACGACAAGCTCAAAGATATAGTGTGCGACAGCGTTCTCGAAGGCGTCTTTTGTCCATTGGCTTGGGCATTGCAGTAGTAGTCGTTGTTCTTGCGACAGTTGGACTTATTAACTACCATGAGAGTTCAGTCTCTAGTGCGGGTTCGTCAAGTCAAACGGTGACAAGTCCTAAAACAACTGCACTACCGTCAATCGGCGAGTCCGCTCCAAGCGGTACCTTCGTTACCATAAACGGCCAGAATGTTACGGTAGCATCTCTTAGGGGAACTCCTACTCTGCTGTGGTTTGTATCAACGTGGTGTTCTTCGTGTGAGGCGGGTACACAGGCTATGGCGCAGAACCTTGCGACTATCGCCCACGCCGGTGTTCGCGTAAGCGAGATAGAACTCTATCATGACTTGGGTTCCCAAGGACCCTCCATGGTTAGCTTTGCTAAAGAGTTGGCCGGTACGCAGTATAACAACCCAGATTGGACCTTCGGAATCTCATCACTAGGGCTCACTAAAAACTATGACCCTGTCGGTTACCTCGACGTCTACTACTTGGTGAACAGTGCGGGGAAGATTACTTACGTCAACAGCTCCCCTGCAGCAACGATGCCGGAGCTGCTCAAGGCGATAAGCCGGATCTAGAGTTAAGCTGGTGAGACAGCTGTCTTTTTTGTTCATGGATCGAAAGCCCATGAGAAACGACCGATCGGACTTATATCTAGGTAGTAGCTGTCCGGCTCGTACGTCTTTCCGGCGATAAACGATACCGCTGCCTAGGAGTTGATTTTTATCTCGGATCCTACTTAACGTAGTGGGTAACAGCGTGAGAATTGGAGGGGAAACTCTGTGCCAAGGTCTGTGACTTTGAGGTGGTGAAACAAACTCTGATAGCTCAAAGACCTTCCCTGATAGAGACTCAAGATCTCAAACTAAGGCTTCGTCATCAACTTGTCGTGCTGAGAACCCATAGAGATCGCGTACCGCTCCGACACAAGACGCTTACGGTGAGACTATGCAGTTGTAACCTTCAAAGGTGCTGTGAAAACGCACTGCGAGCGCCAAGCCCTCTCTCCGGTAGAGCGCGGTTTAAATGGAGTTGACCGCAGCAGCTTTGGCCTTTAGAAAAGACCACCTCATGTCCAAGTCTAGAGAGGACGTTAAAGGTTGCTTTTGCGGTTCTCGAGTAGATGAGGTCGTTTACACAGGTTACGAACAACGCTATCTTCATCGAAGTAGGTACCTATCTAGTAGCACTGACCCTGCTACATTTATCTTAGGGCTACGGTCAAGTCCTGATCTTTAAAGTTTGAGTTTATCAGTAGGTCGAAACCTTTTTATACTCCTCTATCGGTATGTATGCGTGATAGTAGATCTTCTCTCTTGAACAGCTCCGATGGTGGTTCGGAAGTTATAGTTATGAGAGACTCTAAAACGCAGAAGCACAAGGTAGCACTCTAGTAAGTCGACTCTGATATGGTACAAAGTGTCAAGATTAATCTGAGAGTTTGTCCATGGTTAGCCCCTTTGGGAAGTTCATCTCACTAATCAAGGTACTTTAGGGAACAAGTGTTTAGCGTTGTTTTGAAACGTGCTGGAACAAGGAGGAGAGGTCCTTCAAAGTATTACCTGACCGCTAAGGTAGGGCCGCATCTTGCGAACGGTTGAGCTTACGCCGAGACACTCCAGAGGTTTTGATAGCGTCCCTGCCTTTTTATAAGCTCCTCATGAGTTCCGTTCTCGACGATCCTCCCTTGATCAACGACAAAGATCTGATCAGCGTCTTTGAGCGCCGTTAGTCGGTGGGCAATTATGATGACACTTCGATCTTTGGCTACTTTGTTGAGGGCTTGTTGCACTAAACGGTCTGATATGAGATCCAAAGAAGAAGAGACCTCATCAAGGATCACGATCTTCGGGTCTTTCAGCAAAAGACGTGCAAATACTAAGAGCTGTCTTTCCCCTGCTGACAGCCTTACCGCTCGATCGCCTACTTCGTAGTTTAAGCGTTCTGCGTGGTGGTCTAAGAAGTGCCCCAAACCTACCTGGTTGCATGCGTCTTCTACTTGACGCTCGGTTGCACCTTCGCTGCCAAAC
>JAJYGI010000128.1 GCA_021790735.1 Actinomycetes bacterium
AGAGATAGGAGCACCTGACCGACGCCGTCGTGCACCTCACTTGCAACCCTGCGACGCTCCATCTCGGTAGCAGAGAGAAACGACTTTGCAAACCTTGATATCTCTGACTCCCGTTGAATGATGCGTGCGTGAAGGATCGCGTTCTCGACAGCTCCAGCAAAGAGATTGGCGACGTCTTTTAGGGGGTAAAGTCGATATTCTAAGTCTTCTATAGTGTCTCGCCAGTGCACATTTAGAACTCCGACAGCTACGTTACCTTGTCTAACGAGTGGAACTGAGATAAGACTACGGTAGTCTTCGCCCCGTAACTCTGGGATATATCTATATCTTCGATCCTCCCACTTGTTTGGCACGACAGCAGGTACTCTATTTCTAGCAACCCATCCAGCAACTCCTTCACCCAAAGGAAGTTCTACGTGTCCAACCTGAGAGTCAAATGGAGGTGTGGCACCTATGAGGGAGACTGTGCCCTTTTCATTGTTGACTATGTGAACAAAACATACGTCTGCCCCTACTGCCTCAGCTACCAATTCAGCTACCTTAGCGGCAAGTTGAGCTAGGTCGAGTTGTAACGTCATCGCCTCGGCTATCGAACGGATAAGGCGAAGTTGTGATGATCCATAGATATCAGGGGACGTCAATGGAATACTCCCTCTCTTAGAGCGGCTGCCACCGCTTGAGAACGGTCTTTAACGTCTAGCTTACGATATATCGACGAAAGATGAGTCTTCACTGTCTCTTCGCCAAGGACGAGCTTTTGCGCTACAGCTCGATTTGAAAGTCCTTTGACCACTAAGCCAAGTACCTCAGATTCTCTTTGGGTCAATCCAAGATGAGCCCCTGGCCAGAACTCGCCAGATTGAAGTCGAGCGGCAAAAAGAGCAACACGTCCGGCAATTGCGGGATCTATAACTACTTCTCCACCTGCGACTCTCTCCAACTGACCTACCAGTTCTTCGCCACCCATCTGCTTGAGAAGGTATCCTTTCGCTCCCACTCGCAGGGCTTGAAACAGGTACTGCTCGTCGTCGTAGACTGTGAAAAATACTACTGGTATCTCAGGAAATCGTCGACCTAGCTCGACACAAAGGTCAACACCAGAGTCCGCCTTTAGTCTAAGATCCGTTAGGACTACATCGATGCTGTCGTGGAGTTCCTCTATTGACTTGAGCGCTCCTGTATAGGACTTCGCTGTACCAACGATAGAGATCCTTGAGTTGTAGTGTCTAAGCATTGAATCAAGGCCATCGAGAATTACCTGATGATCGTCAACAACAAATATATTCAACAAAGGCAGTCCACCTTTTGGTCGCTAAGACAATACCTTATTATAAAGTTGAGGATAATTCGTTATAGTCTTCACTGTTGCATAAAAAAGATAATCAAGGATTTATATCACCTCACTACTTGATACGAGTCTCAACGCTTTAGAGAATAGATATTCATGTGCATCCACGTTTAAGCTTACTTTGATAGTTTGATTAGATCTTTGTGGTAACTCTCACCGCTGAATTCACCCCAATAGGTGAACGTAGTAAGTGCTAGTCGAAGTAGGTTTTTAGAGCGAGGTAACGTTATTCACATCGATACTCGATGGTCACTAGTTTTAAAACTACAAATTGATCAGAGTATTTAAGCAGGAGGTTCAAGAGGGATGGCAACAGGTATTGAGATCGTTCCTTCTGTTTTGCCGTGCGACTTCGGGGCTCTTGGAACAGATCTTGAACGCCTCGAAGATGCAGGCGTGGACAAGATCCAATTTGACGTCATGGATGGACACTTCGTTCCTAACTTAACTTTTGGTTCAGATATCATCGCAGCGGCAAGAAAGTACACTTCGCTGCCTTTTGAGGCTCACCTCATGATCTTTGCCCCAGAAAATACCTTACAGCGCTACGTAGAGGCTGGCTGTGACCTTATAATTGTTCACGCCGAAGCAACTGTCCATCTACACCGAACCCTAACTCAGATCAGAGATTTGGGAGTTCGCTCAGCTGTTGCACTTAATCCAGCGACACCTATCTCTGCTGTTGAGTATGTACTTGACAGTTGCGACATGGTACTCATTATGACGGTTAATCCAGGTTTTGGTGGACAAGCTTATATACAGGAGATGGAGCCTAAGATCGTTGCACTCAAGAGACTTCTTAGTGATCGCAATCTAGATATTCCTATAGAGGTTGACGGAGGGATCTCTCCGAAGACTGTAGTGGGAGCAGTTAAGGCGGGTGCTACCCATCTTGTATCTGGATCCTCAATCTTTAGTTCTCCTCGGGGGCTCAAGGGAGCAGTGGCAGAGATAAGAGAACTCGCTGAAGCAGCAACGAACTAGTAAACACTGGAAACGACTAAGTAGGGGAATAATGCAACGTACAGATCGCTATCACGACAGTCTAGGCTCGCTGGATTCAGAAGTTTTGACGGCACTCCGCATGTTATCGCTAGACCAAGTGGAGGCTGCGAATTCGGGACACCCAGGTCTTCCCCTAGGTGCGGCACCTATCGTACACTCTATCTACACTCGTTTCTTGCGCTACGATCCGAACGATGCGGAGTGGGTCGGACGGGATCGCTTCATTTTGAGCGCTGGTCATGGATCTGCGTTGTTATACGCAGCCCTTTACCTTTTCGGTACAGACTTGACGGTTGATGATCTACGTAACTTTAGAAAGCTCGGATCAAAGACTCCAGGGCATCCGGAGTATGGGCATACAAAAGGTGTGGAGACCACTACTGGTCCGTTGGGACAAGGTTTTGCAACTGCAGTAGGAGTAGCGTTAGGTCAGAAGCTCCAAGGCAGTAGAGCTGCTCAAATTAATCCGATCGCTATCGATCTTTTAGATCAAAAGACCTTCGTACTTGCGTCCGATGGCGATCTAATGGAAGGTGTATCTCATGAAGGTGGTTCACTAGCTGGAAATCTCGGGCTCGATAACTTGATTGTTCTCTTTGACTCCAACGACATAACTATCGATGGACCGGCCTCACAAAGTTGTGGGGATAATGTGCTTGAACGCTTTAAGTCCTATGGCTGGCAGACATACAGAGTTGAAGATGGGAACGACGTAGATGCGATTACTAAGACTTTGCAGCTAGCTATTTCAGAGCAGAGTGCTCCTGTTTTGATAGAGGTAAAGACTGTGATCGGAGCTGGATCACCCAATAAAGCTGGCTTAAGCAAAGCCCATGGATCACCTCTTGGACAAGAAGAGACGCTCTTGACCAAAATGGCATATGGGTGGAGCAACCCACCTTTTGAGGTTCCGACTCAGACTCTGCGGACCTTAGAAAGGTTCAAAGAGCAGCGACACGAAGAGAGACTTCAGTGGGATGCTTCCGTCTCTGATCTCGACTCGGAGATAAAGATGTTCTTAGCCGAGACCTCTTCAAAACCTCCGGTTACGACACTTCCTAACACGACTTTCTCGCAAAATTTGAAGGTGGCGACTCGGAAGGCTTCAAGGGAGATCCTCCTGGACGCCTGTGGTCTTGAAGCGCGTGTTGTCGGTGGCGCAGCAGATCTAGCCGAGTCAAACGGGGTTAATCTTGATCTACCGGTTATAGATCGCTCTTCATTGGATAGACACGATGATGGTCGAACTATCCACTACGGTATCCGAGAGCATGCAATGGCCGCCGTATCGAACGGGCTGGCGCTTGTTGGATGGAGACCGTACTGTTCGACTTTCATGGTCTTTTCTGACTATCTACGACCAGCCCTTCGCTTGTCTGCTCTGATGTCTTTACCCGTTCTTTATATATTCACACATGACTCCATTGCACTAGGAGAAGATGGACCCACTCACCAGCCTGTAGAACATCTAAGCGCTCTTAGAGCAATTCCGAATAACTTGGTGTTAAGACCAGCGGATGCTTATGAAACGCTAGCTTGCTATCGTTTTTCGTTAGGTCAAAACTCATCTCCTACCTCGCTCATTCTAACTCGCCAAGATCTTGAGGTGTTAGCACCGACCGAGGGAGATTGGGTGAAGAACAGTGGTGCAAGACTCGTCTATGGTGGCAGTGCCGAAGATACTTTAGTGATCGTTGCTACGGGATCAGAGGTTTCGCTTGCGTTAGCTAGTGCCAAAGAGATTGAGAGACTACACAGTACTTCGGTTCGTGTTGTCTCGGTTCCTTGGCGTGAAAAGTTTCTCTCTCTTTCTAAAGAGGCGTTTGAGCAGCTGGTACCGCCAAACTCATCCGTCATTGTTGTTGAAGCTGGAGTTGAACAAGGATGGGAACGCCTTAGCAGTCGCGGTGGCTTTGTGGGCATGCACTCCTTTGGGGCGTCAGGAGATAAAGACGCACTTTATGAGCACTTTGGTATTACGGTTCAAAGAGTAAATGAACTTGCTAGTCAACTGCTTGCGGATCAGCCATCCGCTGTTGCTTCAGACTTGCTTTTGGCCACGGAGCTCGCCGCATTGAACTGCCAGGATTACGTAGGTAAGGGCGACAAAAATCAAGCGGATCACGCTGCCGTCGAGGCGCTTAGGAACTCTTTGGCTCAAGCAAGTTTTCGCGGATATGTAGTGATAGGTGAGGGAGCTAAGGATGAGGCGCCGATGCTATTTGAAGGTGAAGTCGTCGGTAGTCTGTCTACAGATGCTCAAGAGTTTGACATAGCCGTCGATCCGTTGGAAGGGACTAACTACGCAGCTAAAGGTGCTGACGGTGCAATCTCTGTAATAGCTGTAGCAAAGCGAGGCTCAATGGCTTCGATGCCCGCTTACTACATGGAAAAGTTAGTAACGCGTTTCGGTACCTACGACGAGTTGTCTTTAGATAGGCCCATCTCGGAGACCTTAGAGGTGATCGCTTTACACAAAGGCGCAAAAGTAGATTCATTAACCGCATTTGTTTTGGATAAACCAAGGCACGAACCGGTTATAAGAGAGATGAGATCCCTTGGGGTTCGTGTCATACAAGCGTCCGACGGAGATGTGCTTGGTTCTCTTCGAGCACTACTGCCGATGGACTCTGTCGACCTGTTATATGGTATCGGAGGTGCTCCAGAGGGTGTGATCTCGGCAGCAGCTGCCAGATCTCTCGGCGGAGTGATGCTTGCCCGACTAGCACCGCAGACACCCGATGAGATAGAGTCTTTAGAACAGTGGAATCCATCTTGGAGTACACTGCGCTATCGAGCTTCCGACTTAACGGCAGACGACGCGATTATGGTAGCGACAGCCATAACATCCACCTCGATACTTCGCGCACCAGAGAACGTGGCGACAGACGACCTACTACTGCACTCAGTTGTGGTAGAAAACGGGAA
>JAJYGI010000039.1 GCA_021790735.1 Actinomycetes bacterium
GGACTTACCGAGAAGGCTTGATGGTAGATGTCTAGATTTCTCACCACCTGATTGCATCGAAACTCCGCAGGTGAGTGGGGATCTGTTGCCAGTCTCCGAAGCATCTCTTCATCTCGTCGTTTTTCTCTCCATGACTGTGCCCACGATAGAAAGAAGCGCTGAGCTCCTGAAAGTTCGTCTACTACTGGTGGTTCGTCCCCATCTAGAGCAATCTGGTAGGCTTTCCAAGCTATACCAAGTCCACCGATGTCACCTATGTTTTCCCCGATCGTAAGGGCACCGTTGACGTGGTGGTCAGATGTCTGTCTTGGTGTCAGCTCAGAGTATTGATCGATCAGTGCTTTGGTTCTCTCGTCGAAGGATTCTCGGTCTGCGTCGGTCCACCAGTTAGCAAGTCTTCCATCACCGTCGTAGTTTGAACCTTGATCGTCGAATCCATGGCCGATCTCATGTCCAATTACAGCTCCAATTGCTCCATAGTTAGCAGCATCATCTCTATCAGGATCGTAGAAAGGAAACTGCAGGATTGCGGCTGGAAAGACGATCTCGTTGAAGCTGGGATTGTAGTACGCATTGACGGTCTGTGGTGTCATAAACCACTCTGTTCGATCGACTGGTTTCCCTAGTTTATTCAGTTCACGGAGCATTACCCAACGTGAACCTCTCAGAACGTTACCCCAAAGATCTTTATGATCGATGCTTAAGCTTGAATAGTCTTTCCACTGAGTGGGATAACCTATCTTTGGAACGAACTTGGAGAGCTTCTCGAGCGCCAGTTTCTTTGTGACTTCGCTCATCCACCCAAGGTCTTGTATGCTTTCCCTATAGGCCTCCAAGAGGTGTCCTACCATGGTGTCCATCTTCTCTTTGGCGTGTAATGGGAAGTGAGTCTGCACATAGATTTTCCCAATGGCTTCTCCCATCAGGCCTTCAACCAAAGAAACTCCTCTCTTCCATCTTTCTCGAAGTTCTTTTGCGCCGCTTAGAGTCTTGCCGTAGAAATTAAAGTTTTCGTCCACAAACTGCGATGAAAGATATGGCGCCGCGGCGTGAACTATCTGCCAACTGAGCCAGTCCTTCCAGTCTTGAAGCTTGGCACAAGTAAGCAATGAGGCAACTCCGACTCCGAAAGACGGCTGTCTGACGACGAGTTCGTCAAAGCCGTCAGCCGGAGGTTCGAATCCGCTAAGCCATTTGGAGAGGTCACACTCTGGGTTACTTGAGGATAGTTTGTGCTCTAGCTCTTGCCAGTTCATGAGGTTGTAGGTCTTGATCGAATCTCTACAACTAACGTTGTCCCAGTGAAACGAAGCTATCGCTTTTTCAAGCTCGACAACTCGATACGCTCTTTCATTCGGAGCCGAGAGGTGAGCAAGATCAAGCATCGAGGCTATATGGGCATGGTGTGCCTCTCTAATGGGCTCAAAGTGCTTTTCTCTAAAGTACTGCTCATCTGGTAGTGTGATGCCGGCCTGTTCCATATGCGCGATGTATCTCTTCGGATCGCCAGGATCGGCATCGATGAATATCTGAAAAAGTCCAGCAACTCCTTGTGATTGGAGATTACCTAGAGCTTTTAAGAACTCATCGATGCTGGTGATGGACTCTACTTCTTTTAGGTAGCTCTCAATGGGAGATGAACCTAGTTCTTCAACCGTTGCATCATTCATAAAGCTTTTATAGAGGTCACTTACCTTACCTTGTTCATCGTTTGCCGCTGTTTCAGCGAGGCTGTCGAGGATGGACCTCACTGCGACCTCGGCCTCTTCGGCTAAAACTTGAAACGAACCGTAAGAGGACTTGTCAGGGGGGATCTCGGTTGCATCTAGCCATTTTCCGTTCATGTGTCCGAATAGGTCGTCCTGAGGCTTGATATCGGGCGTTATCTCTTCTAGGTGAATACCGGATTTAATGCTCATACGTAAAGCCTACATGAGATATCTCCAGATCTGTTGAAGTAGCGCAGGTCAGGGTGTTATGGTAATTTGATCACAGACTCTTAGACCGTTATCTTTACTGTAGCAAGCTGTCTTTAAAATAAGCAATCGGCGAGTTTCCCATTAATTTCGCAACTTGCATGGATAATTTGACAAGCGGGTTTTATCACTATTTTTGTTTCGGTTGCCGGATCGCTGCACTTTCCGATCTACTCCTCAGTTATGGATGGGATTTTGTGAGGTGGTGACTAAATTTTGCCATAGGTTTTGATGCGGTTCCGATGTGTAGTTTGGGAACCACCGTTAACAGAAAAGAACGAGCCGTAGGTCTTTGGAGTGCTATGTTTATTAGGTTACACATCACTCCACTACCGATCAAAAAACATACCCAGTTCTAAGGCCCACGGTTTGGTGAGACCACTGACTCAATTGATCCTAAGGAGCATCTTGTACCAGTTTTTGATGTACTTTGACTTCGTATCTTGCCTTTGTTTGCGACAGATAGTTCCCCTAGTCGTTAAGGTAGTTCTCGCTAGTCAATATGGGATATTGAACACTTAGGGCGAGAACAGAAGGAAACGTTATCAAAACTGCCGGAAACCCCCTTTCTTGAGAGAGATGTCGCGACTATCTGTCCGATAATAGACAGAAGACAAATGTTCGCTTAGCACCTTCGCGCTCATTTGCAATCTACAACTTTGGTTGAAGAGAATTTGAGGAACTAGTACCTACTGTATGAATGGCTACGTTACTTGGGAAGCTGATAACTTCAGTATAGACATGGAGAAACGGACAAGAAGTTTCATGAGTCTAGTACGGTACTCACCGCATGTTTGAGGTGAGTACTACTTAGGGTGACGGGATATGATTTTTGGACAGAGATGGTTTTGAAGTAACTTCGATTATGGTGAGGAGATCTTCAGATGGATATAGTCGACGGACAGAGAGATCATTGGCAAAAGACTTACGAGGCAAATCCGATGATGTATGGGTCCAAGGGAAGTGAACCTGTAACTTTTGCAATCAAAGCCTTCACTGATGACAAGGCCCAGAAAATCTTAGAGCTTGGAGCCGGGCAAGGAAGAGACACATTAGCTATGCTGCAAGCCGGCCTCTGCGTAACTGCTATTGACTATGCGAAAGCGGGATTGGACGAGATCGGCGAGTCAGTATCGGATCAAGATAGGGATCGCCTGGAGCTTTTAGAGCATGATCTCCGTAATCCACTTCCCTATGAGGATGATACCTTTGATGGGTGCTACTCTCACATGCTCTTTACTATGGCGTTTTCTAACGAGGAACTTATTCGATTGATGCGAGAGGTCAATAGGGTCCTCCGTAAAGGAGCACAATGTATCTACACAGTTCGCCACACAGGTGACGTTCACTATGGGCAAGGAGAGTACCTAGGTGACGACAGATACTCCAATGGAGGGTTCGTAGTACACTTCTTTGATCGAGACACCGTTGAACGCTTAGCTGAAGGTTTTGATCTTGCAGAGGTAGTGGCGTTCGAGGAAGGGGAACTTCCTAGGCAACTTTGGCTAGTTCGTCAGCGCAAGATCGCCTCATCGAAGTTTAACGATGCCTAGCCACCTCCTAATTTGACTAGGCATTGACTAGTGATTACATATAGAAGTCGGAGGCGTGTCGATAGTATATCCATCTAATCGACCGCTAGATTAGGAGAGACATGAACCTCCCCACCGTCCTCTTCGAAGACTTCAGAGATAGCAGCTATCGCTTGAGGCGAGGTCGATCTCTTGTACAGGTAAAATCCAACTCCAAGTAACATCCATACGCCAACGATTGGCCCGGCGTATGAGATGGGTGCTGGGAGTGTTGAGATGAATGAGAGTGCCGGAATCCCTGCTCCAGCCAGGAACGCTGGCACGAGAACGATGACGCCTACTGTAGGAATAATAAAGTGAATGAAGAGCCTGAAGGCGTCTTTTTCATGTCGAAGGAAGTAGACAATTGAGGAGATATTCATAAGCATGTATACTGCTACGACGACGATGGTGATAATAGTTCCATCCAGTGCGAAACCGTTGATCGGGTTGTAAGCAAGGCCGAGAAAGAGCGTAGCTACTACCGTTACGATAAGCTGTGTGATGGAGGCCGTGGCAGGAGTCTTGTGTTTAGGGCTGATCTTGGCTAAAGCCTTAGGAAAAACATCTACTCGTGCAAGTGCGAAGCTCATTCGGGTCGAAACGTTGGTACCTGCATTTCCATTTGCAAGTGTTGAGTTGATAATTGCAAAAAATACCAGGATCCAAAATAATCCGAATAGGCTTTGGGCCAGGTTCTGCCAGGATGAGGCGGCATTAAAGTTAGCAAACTTACCTGGACCATACACTACTGATACTGCGTAGGTTGTAATTACATAAAAAATTCCTATGCCAACTGTGGCTGCTAGTATTCCTCTCCTGATAGTGACCTTCGGTGACTTTGCTTCCTCCGCTAAAGGAGCGGCCGCTTCAAAACCGGCAAAGGCTAGAAGGGAGTATACGGAGCCAGCGATTACCCCTGTTAGTCCGTGAAACGCTTTTGGGGTATAGCTGGTTCCAAATACTGATAGAGTGTTGTGTCCACCAGCTTTCACAATAAATAGAACGGCAAGTACTCCAAATATAACAATCTCTATTGCGCCTAGTATGGTTCCTGTTCGAGCTGAGGTCGTAATACCTCGATAGTTGATGAAAAATACTATCAGAGCTCCTGCCAAGGACCAGGGCCACCAGAGACTCGAGGGGTAGCCGTGGAACTCCGATGCCAGGGTGGCCGCTACAGTAAAGCCAAGCTGCAAGAACACTAGCGCAGGTACGAGAGCATACACGAAGATGTAACCCCATCCAATGAAAAATCCCACAATCGGGTGAAGTGCTTTCGCCCCGTATGCCGCTAGAGATCCAGCTGAAGGGATCCGACTCGCGAGTTCACCGATGGAGACTGCGGTTAGGAGGCTAGCTGCTAAGGCTATGAGTACAGACAACGGAAGGTTGCCGCCGGCAAACGCAGCACCAGCCGGTATTGACGCAGCTACAGCTGCTCCAGGTGCCATAGCTGTGATGCTTTGAAAGGTCACCTCTCTCAAGCCGATAGCGCCTCTATTGAGATCAGGTTTTGCTACACCGTCTGTCACTAATTAATCCTCCATGCACGTGGCTTGTTGTTACTGCAGAGAGTGTACGAGACGATAGGAGTACTTATCGAGTATTTGTGTAAAAAGTTTAATAAATGTTAAAAAAATCTTGACTCTGTTACAAATTGTGACTCGATGGTCCGCCTCGATCTAAAGGACTTGTGTAGTCCGATGTAAGAAAGTGGCCTATAAAGGTAGGCCACTTTCTTAGTGATTGTTGGTCTTATACGAGGTGAAGGTGTTTGAGTTCTTCTTGGACTATCTTTTCGTGGTCTTCTTCATCGCGTTTTGCCTTACTTGGACTCCAGCGACCCTTCATAAGAGGGACTGTGAGGATGAAGAAGATGAAGGCAGCTACGCATATCCAATACCAGACCTTCCACTGGTTCGGACCGTTCTTAGCTGCACTTTCAACGGCAGCGGCGTGTTCTTGTAGGAATGTAAGCGCCGGGGCAGCGGACTTTAGCTGTGCTAACTGTGTTGAGTTTGCTTGGAGCTGCTGGAACTGACTAGCGTTTGCAGCTAGTTGCTTGAGTTGACTTGTGTAAGGTGTCAAGGTCTGGAGCTGTGGCGCAACGGCTATTACCCCGTCAATCGCTGGAAAGTTTTGTGAGATAGTCGCTACGATCTGAGCTCCTTGAGTTCCACCTCCCGCTGCGGTAACCATCTGACTGAGAAGTGTTGAAGGTACCTGAGAGGAATTTGAGTACTTTGCAAGCTGTGCAAAGAGTGTCGGATTGCGCTCGATTACAGCGAGTTCGGGCGCGAACTTTTGAGCGTTCACTAGCTGCACGTGGTAGGTAGTAGCCGATGCCACCACCTGTGGATGGGTCTCGACGAACGCAATGAGTGTAGCATGAGTCTTTACAAAGTTGATCAAAGAGGCATGTGTCTCAGCAAAGACAATCTGGCTCTTGTACTTGGTTGCATAAGCCTCTACACGCGTCCCGTAACTGACGAGGGGCGTTACTGCGGTAACGATCTGGGGAAGAAGCAAGAACGCTATAAATACTACCATTCGCAGTATCCATCCCCAAATTGCTAGTCCAGTTGCAGTGAGAGCTGGGTTCCTGGCTTCGACAGTCTCCGTGAAACTTGCCATCCAGGGAGCATAAGCGACTGCGATAAATATCGATAGGGCTGCAAGTATGACAGCAATCTCGTAGTAGGAGACGGTTTTCCCTAAAAGACCGATGTAGATGACGGTTAGTACTATGGCTCCAACTCCGCCAACGACCATGAGCGGTTTACGAACTCTTAGTTTGTCTGAGATGACTCCGATGACTACTAGTCCGACGGCGTTGGCTCCCCACTGCCAGTTGGCGATGCCGTTAGCGTTCCTTAGGGAAAAGCCAAATACTGTGACCATAATGATTGTACCAAAACCAACGGCGGTGTAGTAGATCAGCAACATAACCGATACTGCAAGTGCTGAGATGACTATGTCTAATTTAAACATCTGACGCCAAGGGTGGCGGAGGCTCGCTTCAATGTCGATTCCCTTTGCTCTGGCCTCAACGAGAAGACGATCCTTGGTAGACACCATTAATTGATCTCGTAGGCTTGGTGAAAGTTCGCGCATTCCAAGCAGTGCGACCAAGAAGACTACGAGCCCGACAGCACCACATATTTGGTACTCGACTTGCCACTGGGTTGTGGCAGTGATCGTAGCCGAGCCAACTATGGCTACGACAAGGCTGCCGAGAACCGGACCGGTTGTCCAAAGGCCCATTGCAGTGGCTCGCCCGGTCTGAGGTGAAAAGTCTCTAATGAGTGCAGGTGTTGCGACCAAAGCGATACCTTCCACTATGCCTACCAGAAACGTCGAAAGGATAAATGGCCACTTCGATGTTGCGGCAGGGATAAGGAACAAGGTCGCAAGACCAGTTACAAACAGTCCCCCGACCACCAAGTTGGCCCGTCCTACTCGGTCGGCAATACCGGCAACTAAAGAGCCAAAGGCTCCGATTAGGTTGCCGAAGGCTATCGCCACCACGTAAAATGTAAAACTCATACCGAGTCTTTGTAGTAAGAGGGTGGAGACCGCACCTCCGACGTAAGACTCGTAGTAAAGTGCGATGGTGGATATGACCACGATTGCTAGCTGAAGTGACCTCGGTTGTACCCGAGGATAGTGTTCTAACTCACGATGCGTGAGTCTGTAGATGAACCCGTCTTGATTCGGACTTGCGCCTGAAACGGATCCAATATCTGTAGTAGCCATACAACCCCCCAAGCTCCGCACCAAACCCCCCGGTCTGTGCCGGCTAGACCCATGAATCTAGCTACGCTATGGTAACTTCATTATTTAAACGAGTCAATAGCAAGCTAGTGAAGAAATTTGTTATTTTATAAGTGTATGTAACTTCTTATGTAAACATCTGCATATTTGAGGAGTTTCGATTTAGTTGAAGCTATCGGGTGCTGTGGAGTGGCATCCGTGTCCTGAAAGGACTTGGTACTTTGGTGAGTTCGCGGGTTGTGCGTTGATCGAGTTGGCCGTGAGGTGCTTTCGATGCAGATGAAACGCGGACATGTGTTTATGGGCGTAAGAGGTTGAGGACGACTACAAGACTTTTACTTAGTGGAACTTTGCTTGCTGGAGCGTTAGAGGGCGCTGCGTTAGTCGATATGCTCTTAAGCGTACGACGCCATCGGGATTTCTGGTTAAGAGAGAGCAAAAATTCGGGATTGTTCTCTTACCTTGCGTTGGGCGACTCTGCTGCGCAAGGTGTTGGTTCTGTCGACCCTAGACATGGCTATGTGTATAGAATCAAGTTCGCATTAGAGGAGATGCTCGGGTTGAGCGTTCAGTGCACGAACTTAAGTGTCTCGGGAGCGACTTCAAAAGATGTCCTTGTAAATCAACTATCGCGCGTAGAGGATCTAGCGGCCTATGACCTTATAACTTTGGGCGTCGGCGGAAATGATGTTTTGAAGACACCGATAAGTCAATTTGAAAGAGACTACACGCACCTTTTGGGGTCCCTTCCGAGCCACTGTTATATCGCAAACCTTCCGTACTTTGGTGGACGGGTGAGGAGACATTCGAAAGTTTTGGCTATGAATGAAGTAATTGAAGACGCTATTATAAACGCAGGATACGATTTTGTAGATCTCTACCATGCTACCAAGGATGCGAACTCGATGTTGAGATACTCCGCGGACTTATTTCATCCGAACGCTCGAGGTTATGAGTTGTGGTTCAGCGCATTTTGGACGAAGATTAGTGCTAAACTTGTGGAACTTGCTCCATAGATACAACGATTGTCGTCGGAGTACGAGTATCGAGTCGCTCAGTTTATGTACTACTACTTTTTATCCATTTCGCGACCGACTCTGCATTATCGGATGCGATAGTACTACCCATTCCAACGAGTTCCAAGACCCGTTGGTCGGTGATGGAATAGTATGCGAAGCGACCATCGCGTCGAACGGTTAGGAGTCCAAAGCTGACAAGACAAGAGAGATGGCTAGAGACTCGACTTTGAGCAAGTTTTAAAAAAGTTACGCAGTCGTTTCCGCTTCGTTCCTGTTCGGCAATAAAACCGATAAGTGCTATACGATTAGCGTCACCGAGAGCCCGAAAAAACTTCGCTAACGTTTCACGGCCGAATGGATTTTTGGGGACTATCGCGCTTTGCGGGGAAACTGTTTTTGGATTCACATTTAATATTGTACTAGAGAAAGAGGTCGAAATGATACAGATAATATTGGCGTAAAATGCTCCTACAGAAGTCGAAATACTATCATTGGCTGTTCTCGTATTGTTGGCTTAAAAGAGACGGTATTAAAGGTATAAAAGGGGCATGGAAGACTTGTAACGACTAGTAATTTTAATTTTGAAGCTTCGTATGAAAACATATCATGAAGGGCTCGAGCTGGTGGAACGTATCTTGAAGCATGATTAGAAGAAGTGTGTCTTGACGGTGAGCTGTAGTTCTTGATTAGTTACGAGCCTTGATCTTTGCACCTTCTCGATGAAGACTTTGAATGGGATGGAAGTTTTGTTTTTAGTTGGCTTATTCTCTCCGTAGCGGAAGCGATAGCGTCGGGAGTTTTGCAAAACGCCCACCGCACTAAGGTGCGTCCAGATTTAGGGGTATCATAAAACGGCTCCATTGGAACTGCTACGACACCGATGCGTTCTGGTAGCTTGAGGCAAAACGTCATTGAGTCTTCATCTGTAATGGTTGAAATATCGGTGACCAGAAAGTATGTTCCAGAGTTGGAACATACTTTAAGTCCGATCTCAGTAAGAGATCTAGTTAGTTCAGATCGTGGTCCCTTAAGTTGATGGGCGATTAGGTCTGTATAGTGGTTGCCACTTTCAAGTGCAAAGGCGATTGCTTCTTGAAAAGGAGCACCATTTACGTATGTGAGGAACTGTTTAGTAGTGCGTGCAGCTTGGGCGAGTTCTCTAGGTGCGCAGAGCCAGCCGATTTTCCAGCCGGTCAACGAGAAGGTTTTTGCAGCAGAAGAGATCACTATACTGCGCTCCTGCATTCCAGCTATCTGTGCCAAGCTAATATGGTTCCCTTCGAAAACTAAGTGTTCGTAGACTTCATCTGTTATGGCGATTAAGTCGTGTTGAAGACATAGCTGTGCTACCATTTTGAGTTCTTCTTCGGTGAACACTTTCCCCGTGGGGTTGTGTGGTGAATTAACCACAACTGCTCGGGTGCGTTCGGTGATGACGCTTGCCATGTAGTCAAAGTCAATGGTCCACTCGGGTTCTTTGAGAGGTATGGGAGTGATCTTTCCTTGGGCCATTACTATAGCGGCGTTGTAGGAGTCGTAAAACGGCTCGAAGACCAAGACCTCGTCTCCGGGTTCAATTAGAGCTAGAAGTGAGGCAGCTATGGCTTCTGTGGCACCTGCTGTAACAAGAATTTCGGTGTTAGGGTCGTAGCTAAGATTGTTGAAGGTCTTTTGATGTAGCGCTATGGCTTCTCTTAGAGCCGGAATTCCTTGAGCGGGCGGGTACTGGTTGTGGCCTTGCTCGATTGCCCGAATTGCTGCTTGTTTTATATCCTCGGGCCCATCAAAGTCGGGGAATCCTTGTCCCAAGTTAATGGATCTAGTCTGGACTGCTAACTCGGACATCTGTGCAAAGATTGTAGAGCCAAAGGACTGCATCCTCGAGACCAAGTAAGGGTTTAGTGTTGACACATGTCTCATGTTACCCTCTAAAACGGGTTCAGCAGTTCTAGGGGAAGAGGCTGACGTATGGACTGAGTGTAAAAAGATGAAGACAGGTCAAGTCGCAGGCTCTGTAGGTATTTCTAGTGGAGCTATGTGACCACTCAGATATGATTGTTCTAAAGTGGATCTGGCTCAGATGCCGAATGCTCAAGGCGATGTCATTTTTTTCCTTTTACATGCCGATCGTGTTGGGTATATTTTGTAATCTCTATGCTGGCGTAAGTGAGTGTTGCATGATGGTGGTCTAGCGAAACTATGACTAAGAATCTCCCGTGGGATGAAACTTTGATAGAATCTGAAACGAAAGAAACCAGACAATTACTAATGTTAGTGGTGCGGAGATGTGACTTTCTCTCGATCCAACCAATATGAAGATGGTAGTCGTTCCTGGATTGATTAGTTTTCCTAAGAGTATGATGTCCCATTTGCGTTCCACGAGCATCTTTAAAGGCCTAATTTCAACTGGACAAAGAACTCCGCAAGTCACGGTGGCCACTGTCGAAAGGTAGGAAAAGACTCCAATAGAACTTTGACACGGTCTAAACTCACAAGTGGAGACGAAATGTGAAATGGATCACAGATTCTACGCAGCGAGAAAGGAGGTCACTCCGGCGATCGCCTACATTAGCCATGCCCAGTTAGTTAAGCCTTGCGATAATCCTTCAGGGACGAAAGCCTATCTAGCATGAATACAAAACAGCCTTCTAGTTGGTGTAGTAACCTCACCGCTGTGGTTCCTTTGCTTACACAGACTTCTCTGTTTTCTTTTTGCAACCTGCCAACTGTGGGTTATCTTGCAGTTGAGCTGTAGTTTTCTGAGTTGTCCGGGTGGTATTGCTTGACGGTTGCATTCTCTAACTAAATGACCTAGTCTAACTTGTTGGTGGTTTGCACGTCTTTGGAGAGTTTAGATGTCGGTACCGATTGAGGTTCGTTTAGGTGGTATGTGAGGAGTTGTCATGAGCTCAAGCACTGTTACGCTTGTTGAAGTTGCGCCTCGTGATGGCTTGCAGAACGAAACTACTCTACTTGGTACTGAGGATAAAGTATCGCTTATCGAAGGTGCATTTGCCGCAGGTTTGAGACGAATTGAAGTGTGCAGTTTTGTCAATCCAAAACGAGTTCCCCAGATGGCAGATGCCGAAGCTGTACTTTCGAAGTTAAGCAGTCAAGTGTTCGAAGGGGCGATCGGTCTCGTTCTTAATGAACGTGGATTGGATCGAGCATTGGAGACACCTTTACAAGAGATCAACTACGTAGTCGTTGTTACAGATACTTTCTCTCAAAAAAACCAAGGTATGTCGGTTGCCGAGAATCTCGTTGTAGCGAAAAACGTTGTTGAGAGAGCTTCAAACGCTGGTCTTAGAGTCTCGATCACTCTGTCAGCAGCTTTTGGATGCCCCTTTGAGGGTGAGGTTGCGGTGTCGCGTCTTGTCGATGTCGCGCGAGTGGTCGGTAGCTATATGCCCTTTGAGATCGCCTTAGCGGATACTATCGGTGTAGCTGTGCCGATAGACGTAAAGAGGAGGATCGAGGCGGTAAGAGAGGTTCTTGATCCAACGATACAGCTTCGATGCCACTTTCACAACACAAGAAATACGGGTATCGCAAGTGCATGGGCCGCTGTTGAGTCTGGCGTGGCCCATCTCGATGCTTCACTGGGAGGTGTGGGCGGATGTCCTTTCGCTCCTAACGCCACCGGCAATATTCCTACTGAGGATCTTTTGTACATGGCGGAACGATCTGGATTTTCAACTGGCATAGATGTTCAGAACCTTTTCCCATTAATCGAACTGCTTCAAAGCAGACTCGGCAAGGTTGTCCCCGGTTTACTCTCAAGAGCCGGCGTATTTCCACGCCTTGACGGCTAGATTAGAGGACGTCAAAGGAGCGTCGTTGCCTTTCGGAGTGGATTCCAGCAGTTAAACCATGATTATTGAGTCCGTTGAACTCCTGAAGGTTTCATTGCCTTTCAAAGAGACCTTTGTTTCGTCGGTAAGTACCGAGACGACTAAGGAGTTTTTCGTTGTAAAGGTGGTGGCTGACGGTGCGGTCGGTTATGGCGAGAGTGGTACTACTAATAACGCTTTCTATGTTGAAGAGACAAACTATTCACTTAGCTACCAAGTGGAGAACTTTTTAATCCCCTTGCTTTTCCAAGAGAGAATTGACTCGCCACTAGACTTTGCTCAGAGAGTCGTTCCGATCCGTCGTAACTATATGGCAAAGGCTCTGCTTGAATCGGCTGTTTGGGATCTGTACGCAAAGTTGAAGGGTTCGTCCTTGTGGCGAACGATCGGTGGCGTCAAAGACGAGATTGAGGTTGGAGTTAGTATCGGACTGCAAAGCACTGTTGATCTCTTGTTGGAAAAGGTCTCCTCGGCTGTAGAACAAGGGTATCGCAGAGTAAAGTTGAAGATCGAGCCAGGAAAAGACTTAGAGTTACTGCGCTTAATTAGACGAGAGTTCCCGAAGGTTCCTCTCATGGTCGATGCGAATGGTTCCTACTCTCTCTCTGAGATGGGCACTCTACGTCGACTTGACGACTTTGATCTGCTTATGATCGAGCAGCCTTTAGGTCCATACGATCTCATCGGACATGCAACTTTGGCTCAAGAGATATCGACTCCCATTTGCCTTGATGAAGCAGTTTGCTCAAGTTCTGACTTAGAGGTAGCGCTGGCGCTGGGCGCGGGATCTGTAGTGAACTTAAAGGTAGCAAGAGTTGGTGGCATTTCAGAGGCTCTCAAGATTGAGAAGCTTTGTAGGGGAAACGGCATTGATCTTTGGTGCGGCGGTCTCTATGAAGCTGGCGTTGGACGAGCCTTAAACTTAGCGGTAGCCTCTTTGGAAGGGGTTACTCTACCGGGTGATACCTCGCCGTCCTCTAGGTACTTTGAAAGGGATATCATTCAAACTCCTTTAGAGTTTGAGTCGCCCGGGGTGATAAAACTCGGTGACGAGATGGGTATTGGGGTAGAGCTAGACGAAGAGTACCTCGACTACTTGACATTAGAGAAAAGGATCTTTGTAAATCCTGCTTGGTGACTCTCCCGAGACTTTGTTCAGGTTGTTTTGAGATGTGACCAAAGTTGCGCATTAGGCTACGATGACTCTAATGTTGGAGGAGTCTAGAGTGCTATTCAATCGAGGAGGGGATCTGGAGTGACGTATAGATATTTAGAGATTGACAAAGGTCAAGATCGAGCCTATATAACGATGAATCGGCCAGAAAAGCGTAACGCTTTATCGTTAGGACATATGAAAGAGTTGATTGCGGCTTTTACGGAGATCGGTGATTCCGAGGTAGCTGGGGTTATTTTAAAGGCTAACGGGCCGGTATTTTCGGCAGGGCACGACTTTAGTGATATGGCGGGTCAGGACTTGACCTACATGAGAAAGCTTCTAAGAACGTGTACGGAACTGATGACTCTAGTTGGAGAGATTCCTCAGGTAGTCGTCGCACAAGTGCACGCGCTAGCCACAGCTGCGGGTGCACAACTTGTAGCAAGTTGTGACCTTGCAGTGGCGTCTTCAACTGCAGGATTTGCAGCTCCTGGTGGGAAGGGCGGTTGGTTTTGTCATACCCCAATGGTCGCTATCTCTCATTCAATAGGGAGAAAGCGAGCTGTTGAAATGGCCTTAACTGGTGACGTAATAAGTGCTGCGACTGCTGTTGACTGGGGACTTATCAACTACGCCGTAGAGCCTGACCAGTTAGAAACAGCGACAGAAGACCTGTTAACCAAGGCCACTAGGGGCTCTAAGTACTCAAAGAGTTTTGGTAAAGAAGTGCTCTATAGACAGATGGACCTCCCTGTAAAACAGGCCTATGAGTTGGCTGTCGAGGCGATGGCTGCAGCGTCTCAGACTCATGATGCACAAGAGGGGATGAGTGCATTCTTGGAAAAAAGAGCTCCTAAATGGCAGCATAGATAGCGTTGATTTAGCGCCGATTCCGTTCCTTACATATCGTTAAAATCAATACAGCTCATGTATTGGAGCTAAAGATATGTTTATGAACTGTCGATGGCAATGCTGAAGTTGTAGATGAGTTCAGGGTTACAAAACGTTGAAAGTTTAGCGTGTTTTCAAAAGTTGAACTAGTTGTGCTATGCGGGTAAAGACAAAGTGATTGAATAGCTCTAAGCGAAGTAATCGATGTTTTGTATTAGATGGCGGTCTTTTGCTTAGGTAGAAAGAAGAGTATTTAGGCACTTTGTCTTTGAACTACTTGCGAGGATCGCTTTAGCATCAGGTCGAACAGCTCAATTGGTAGCCTAGCACGTAAGGAGCGGTGAATATTGGAACACGAGTTTGGTAAAAAGGCGCAGCGACGCTTGGCGGTTTTGAGCGTCTCACTAATTCTTGTGATTGCAGGTGTCCTTTTTGTGGCTAGAGTGAATCCTTTTGGTCACAAGGTTGGCCCGCCGCCCCAATTTTCTAATCCGACGACCTCTACGGCTCCAAATCTAGGAACACCAGCACAGTCTGCGTCCAACCTTCCTCGTCCGACATCTGTATACAACGTAGTGAGCTTTGGCGCTGACCCAACAGGGCAGCGAGACTCAACTCTTGCGATTCAAAGCGCCATTACGGCCGCCGAAACTAAGCCGGGTAGTGAAGTCTATTTCCCGCCGGGACGCTTTATACTCGACCAACGCTCTTACAAGCTATTTACGTTTATAATCGATAAACCAATAGAGGTAGTGGGAGCTGGCATTGGCCAAACTGAAATAGTCAATGAGGTTGGGCAAAAGATGCCAGGCGTAACTTTGAGTCGAGATATGTTTGCAATCGAAGTTGCACCTGGTCAGCAGATTGGTGGTGGTAGTGGAACCATCATTACGAATATGACATTAGATAGCGCCACTTACGACGCTGGCACAGACATCATGGACTTTGCAAATCATACTACTATCAGCAACTTGAAGGTCTTGGCTGCTAAAAGTACGAATACTTACAACTATAACTCCTTCGGGGTACGAGTCATCGCCATCTGTAACCCAAGTACCGTGTCTTACATCTACCGTGTCGATAACGTAATAGATAACGTGACAATAGTGGGCCAGGGTTATGCGGGCACGACCGAACTAGATCTGTCTTGCCAGGTTGGCACCACCGCTACAAACATTAATATTGAAGGTAATGGCATGGATATCTTCTACTGCCATGACGACTTTGTGAACAACGCAACTCTGGTGGGCGGTACCGATGGAAGTACTCATTACTACACTTGGGTTATTACCGGCTCCTACAACATCAGTCTTTCTAACATCACTACCAATGGAATCGGCGGTGTTATCGCACCTGACGTGACTCTGGTCAGTCACAACATCAATGTCAACTACGAGACAATGTTGGATAAGGCGTCGTCTTTGTACATCGGGGACTCAAGAGACGTCACAATCTCAAACAGCAGCCTAGGTGAGATATCGATACTTCCCAAGAAACAGGCGAGTGAGTTGGCTGTTAGAAATACCACCTACTCGGGAGTACGGTGCAAACCATCGGTCGTGATTTCTGGACTTTCGGGTATGAGTTGCCCTTCTCTTTAAGTTGATGCTGACTTCACTGCCAGATCAGCCTACGAGGTTTGATAAGAATGCTAAAAGTTGTGCGAGGTATATTTATGGCAGTGTTTGAGCCCTAAGAGTGGTCTTGTCGAGACGGATGCCTGCTTTTGATCCCAAGGGTGCCACTGGTGTCAAGTATTTAATGAAAATTAGTCTCGCGACGACGGTGTCTCTTGTAAGATCTAGTTGGAATTGCGATCGGATGCGTCTGTGTTTGCTTTCGATTCGATCACACTCTCATACGGCTGGTTTTAGGCGCTCGTTGTTTAGGAGATGGTACTAGAGACATGTCTAAACGGGTATCGATAGTGATTCCTACTAGAAATCGCTCGCATATGTTAATGAGACTACTCGAGCAGTTGGTTCCGCTCTTAGATAGCGAGATTGAGCAGATTGTGGTCGTTGACAACGCCTCATCTGACCACACTGGCGACGTCGCAGCGCAGTTTCCTAACGTTTCCTACCTCCGGAACGAAGAGAACGTACTAAGTGCCAAGGCTCGACAGCAGGGATGGGATGTATCGACAGGGAAATACGTATGTTTCATTGATGACGATAACTTAATCGAGGATCAAGCGCTAACAATCTTGGCGGACTTTTTGGATGACAATGAAGACGTGGCGCTTGTTGGTCCAGTGCAACGAAGATGGTCAGACGGCAGTGTATGGTGTGCTGGCGGCAGGATAAATCGGTTTTTGGTGGTCAGTTACGATCGAGAGACCGCCATATCTGGGAAGAGCAAAGAGGTGGACTTTCAGCCTAACGTCTTTATGGCTAGAAATGAACTCCGGAGATCAGGTGTAGTGTTTGACTGGCATAGATTTCCTCACAACTGGTCTGAGGCTGACTTTGGTAACAAGATAAGACGGGCAGGATACAAAGTGGTGACCTGTTTTGAAGCGACGATCTACCACGACATCGACTACTCTGGGTACTTTACTCGAATCAACCCGACCAATATCTTCGATCAAGCCCAAAGTCGAATTATATATCGAAAGACTTATCACAACGACGTTGTCACTTGGATACTGTTCGCATTCGTAGTCTTACCTGTATCCGTAGTGGCGTTGATTTTTACCACAAGAGCTAGAGACGACAAGAAAAGACTTATCGCTCTATATCTTAAGGGAACCTTATGTGGCTTAATTACGCCCCGTAAAAGTTTGGATAAGGAATTAAGTACAATATAAATCTAACGTTTAATTAGTTTGAATGACCTGTCAGTCGTTGCTTGATCGTTCTCTTGGGAGAGTCTCTCAGGACGATCGATGGCGGCAAAATCTCTAGATAACTATACCTAAAGTCTCGGAAATCTTCAAAATGTTTTTATAAATATACATCTATGTGGTGAACTAATTACTGTGAGTGCGGCATGTGATGTTGCGGAAAACACGGTGGGTGTGATTTAAAAACTCTTTCAAGACCTCTGACTAAAGTAGGTGATAATATGTGCTCGAGTAGCCGTCATGGTTGGCGGTGTCACTTCAGAAGGAGTGGCAAGGTTAGGTTTGGCGGATGCTAAGGATATGTGGTAATGAGTTGTCTTTTGTACCTAGTTCATAGTGGTTGTAGATGCCAAGTTCGTTAGCAAAGTTCTTTGTAGTGGCAGTTGCTGTTCTATTGGCAGTTACAGCTGTAACTGTTGGAGTAAGAATCATTCTTCCTCCAACGTCAGTAAACTCCCAGTTGTCTCCTCAACTCGCAACTGTAGCCTTTAGTTCTTTCGAAGACACTGTAAACGAAACGGGCACTGTTGTGCCAGCGACAGAGACTGATTTGAACTTTGCGATACCTGGGACTGTCGCTTCGATACCTGTAAAGATGGGGCAGAAAGTATCAGCTGGGATGGTTCTTGCTAACTTGCAGAGTTCTTCAGCTGCTAGTGCGGTATCACAAGCCGAGGCGAACCTAGCGTCTGCCCAAGCAACGTTGAGCTCTGCAGAGAGTCCTCTAACTCCTGCCCAATCGACATCACTTGATACTGTCCTATCAAATGCTGAGCAGGTTCAAAATCAGACCATCGCAAGTGTGCAAGAGACCGCAAGTATCGATGCAGAGAATATCCAAAGTGACGAGGCAACTCTTCAGGCAGTTCAATCGGAGTTTAACGCAGCAAACTGTTCGGCGAGTTCAAACTCGTCTTCATCTCTTTGTCAGTCCTACACTACGCAGATAGATCAGGATCAGAGGCAACTAACTATCGACCAAGAAAGAAGCCAAAGTGATGCCTCTGCAGGTGCATTACGCGAAAGTGAAGCTCAGGGTCAGGTGAATGCAGCTCAAGCAGCTTTAAATGCGGCGTCGACGCCTAATCCGTCTCAGGTTGCCGAAGCCCAAGCAAAGGTGAACGCTGCCAACTCTGCGTTAGATGTCTCCCAGGCACATCTCGCCCAATACACTTTGACGGCACCTGTCGGAGGTGTTGTCTTGGCTATCAACGGCCAGGTTGGCGAGAACGTTACAGGGGCTCCGACTACATCACAGACTCTACCTGGGACCTCGACGCCTTTGTCTGCGATTGTGGCAAATCTAGGTGGCAACCAGGAGCCTTTTATAGTGATAGGGCAGCCTTCTAAGCTTGTGGTTGGGTTCTCGTTCCCCTCTCAGATTACGTCACAGATCAGTGTTGGACGACCAGTTACCGTAACAGGACAAGGCTTCGCCCAACTCAACCTATCGGGAAGGGTTGCTGCGGTATCTGCTTCACCGGTGACGGTGGCGTCGGTACCATCGTACTTTGCGACCGCGACTTTGCACTCCGCTAAAGGACTGAGTTGGGGGATGTCGGTGGCGGTATCGGTCTTGGTTTCAAGAGTTACATCTGTACTTGCAGTCCCTGCATCCGCTGTGTTTACCGTGGGCGGTGTACCAAAGGTAGAGGTATGGAACGGTAAGAGTGGCGTTGAGACCGACGTTACTTTAGGTGCGCAAGGCTTGACGATGGTACAGATTACCTCGGGGCTCCAAAAGGGACAACAAGTCGAGTTAGCCGCAAATCAGGGATTCACTCAGGCGGGAATCTCCTGATGGAGTCTGGCTCGAATACTGGCTTGGAGAGGGTAGAAGAAGACATGCAGGTTGAGGAGAGTATGTCATTCGGTGCTCGGATGTTCGGGTTGTTTGAAGCAGGCGTCGTTACTCTCGTAGCTGTTTTTCTCGTTTTTGTAGCATTTTACGTCTCAAATACCAGAGCTGCTATTAGTCAAGGAGTAGTAGCTGGGCTCTCCCCAGATATGGTTCTAGTGTCTCCAATTCCACCTTCTTCTACTGGACTGGACTACGGTGTCTCTTCAAATAGTTTGACTACGAGTGACGTCTCTGCCCTCTCCCAGCCTGGTGCCGTTCCTGGAGCAATTGCCATGGCGCCAGTAACGATATCTCAAGGTACCTTTTATTCTGGAGCACGTTCAGTTTCTGGGGAGGTAATTGGAACCACACAGTCTTACGCGTACTGCACTCAGTTCCAAGTGAGCGCTGGTAGATTTATTGAAAGTCAAGACCTTGCAGCCTCTTCTCCTGTTGTGGTACTTGGATCAACGATCGAGCGGCAGTTGTTTGGTTCAGTAAATCCAATAGGACAAAGCCTAACGATTTCTGGAATTCAGTTTGACGTTGTTGGAGTACTTAAATCCATGGGGTTTTATGGAAGTGATAACCTTGACAACCGTGTGATTATCCCCCAAACTACGATGTGGTCACGACTAGTTCAAGCTCGTGGTGACTTAGAGAGTCAGATAGTTTTTCGGACAGCTACTGCCGCAGCGGCAGTGCAAGTAGCTAGTGAGGTGGATGCGACACTTCTCCAACTACATCAGTTGTCAAACCCCTTTCAGGCTAACTTTTCTATCGTTACACAAAGCCAACTTGTCGCCTCTCAGCTCAGTGGGGCTTCGACTCTAGAGCGTACATTGCTTGTGGTGTCGGCTATTGCGCTTGTATTGTCCTCGTTTTACGTCTACTTTAGAGTGTCAAGAGGAAGACTATCTCAGGAAAATATAGAAGCTAAATCAGCTGCCCTCGCCGTACTCCTTTATGACGTTACTGTGACTAGTCTTGTCTCCTCCTTGGTAGGTGTGTTTCTTGCGGTAATGGGCGCAGTTCAGGTGGTCGACCTCTTAGCGCCTTCTGTGACGACTATAGGACATATCTCATTGTACGATTCTTTGATCTCAGTAGCGCTTGGAATAGCATTTTCAGTGGTTGGACTATTACCTTTTGTGAGATCACATATTTGAGTCTGATCATCGGGCGTTAAGAAAATAATTACTAGATATTTTCCTTTAGTCTTGCGACAGTACTCATTTTCTGTAGTAATTTTAGGTCGTATTGTTAAGTGTTGCTGGCTTGGGATAAGGTCATTTCGCCGTTGAATTGTAAAGGGACTGTGAAAGATGCTTGGAACTGGGGAACAGTGAGTTTTGAACAAGATGATACGAGGCTCGCACTTGATATCGCAGAACAGGCGTCACTGAGTTTACTTGCAGTCCGTCGGGCAGGTTTCGCGACAGGGGAGTTTGGGAAGACCCTAAGCGACAGAGGTGATACTGTGTCTGAAGGGATTATTCGAGAGATAATAAGGTCAAATCGTCCCGGTGACTCCGTTCTTTCAGAGGAACAACTAACCGACGACTTGAATCGTTTGAACGCGGAGCGAGTTTGGATAGTTGATCCTCTAGACGGCAGTTGGGAGTTTGGAACTGAAGGTAACGATGAGTGGGCAGTTCACATAGCTCTTTGGTCGAAGCAGTGTGTGTCGACAGAGGCTACAGCTGGCATATCTGTGGCTGTTGTGGCTCTGCCCGCCAAGGAAAAAGTTTACACCTCGTTTGATTCCATTGAAAGCATCCATACGGCAAAAAGTCCGATGCGTGTGGTTGTAAGTGCGTCACGTCCACCGGGCTGGATCAGTAGGCTCACTGACTATTTAGATCTTGAGATCGTTCCGATGGGCTCGGCAGGGGTGAAAGCTATGGAGGTAGTAGCCGGTAGGGCTGACGCATACATACATGCGGGAGGTCAATATGAGTGGGACTCAGCGGCACCCGTAGGAGTTGCGCTCTCATGTGGTTTACATGCATCGCGCATCAATGGTGCCGCATTGAACTACAACCGAGCGGATCCCTATTTGCCAGATATTTTAATCTGTAATAATGCGGTAGCGTCGGAGCTCCTGAGGGTTATTAGTGAGGTTTGTGGTCAGTATGAGAGCTAGGCTGTCCAACTTAGATGTTCTTGAGTCGGAGAGCATGTATATAATGCGGGAGGCGGTAGCCACTTCGGAACGGCCGGTGATGTTTTACTCAGTTGGGAAAGACTCTTCGGTGCTGTTGCACCTTGCCCGCAAAGCATTTTACCCTTCTCGGCCTCCGTTTCCGCTCTTACACGTCGATACAACGTGGGAGTTTTCTGAGATGTACTCCTTTAGAGATCAGACGGCTCGAAGCTTTGGTTTGGACATAATTGTTCATCAAAATCCATACTGTCTTGAAAATGGCATAAACCCTTTCGATCACGGATCAGCGGTTCATACCGATCTATGGAAGACGGAAGGACTTCTTCAAGCACTGGCCAACGGTAAGTTCGACGTAGCCTTTGCTGGTGCGAGACGAGATGAAGAGCGTGCTCGAGCGAAAGAAAGGGTATTTTCAGTTCGATCGGCATCCCAACGATGGGACCCAAAGGCTCAGCGCCCCGAGATTTGGAATCTGTACAACACATCTTTAGCGTCCGGCCAGACTCTGAGAGTTTTCCCCCTGTCGAACTGGACGGAGATGGATATCTGGAGTTATATAAGGCGGGAGTCAGTACCGATCGTGTCACTTTACTTTGCGAAAGAGCGACCCTGTGTGGTGCGCGACGATGGACTCATAGTTGTAGATGACGATAGATTCCGCTTTCAATCTAACGAGTCAGCCCAGATGCGAAAGGTTAGATTTAGAACCCTTGGATGCTACCCACTTACTGGGGCAATTGAGTCGAACGCATCATCGATCGACGAGATAGTAGAGGAACTTACTAGGGCATCGACCTCAGAGAGATTTGGAAGAGTCATTGATCATGATGTACCTGGTTCGATGGAGATCAAGAGGAGAAATGGCTACTTCTGATATCGTTGGCATTGCATGGGTTAGTTTAGGTGAATAAGTAAAGGCGTGGTGTTCTCGATGACAAGTGACCTGATAGAGAGGGATCTTCTCAGGGTATTTACATGCGGAAGCGTGGATGACGGCAAGTCTACCCTAATTGGAAGGTTGTTATATGAGTCCCAACTAGTCTACGAGGACACCTTGAATCAGTTGCTAGAGGACTCAAAACGCCACGGTACCCAAGGTTCTGATATCGACTTTGCTCTACTAGTAGATGGCTTAATTGCAGAACGAGAACAGGGAATAACTATCGACGTTGCTTATCGGTACTTCTCGACGGAGCGAAGGTCGTTCATTCTTGCGGATACGCCCGGCCACGAGCAGTATACGAGGAACATGGTAACAGGCGCTTCCACGGCAGATCTAGCGATTGTACTTCTCGACGCGTCAAAAGGTTTGGTAACGCAGACTAAACGGCATAGCTATCTAGTAAAACTTCTGGGCGTTAGACATGTAGTTCTCGCCGTTAATAAGATAGACCTAGTTGACTACGACGAAGAGATCTATTTTCGAATATGTGAAGAGTTCTCTCGTTACGCTGGAGAGATAGGGCTAAAGGATGTGACGTATATACCCCTTTGTGCGTTACATGGTGACAATCTGCTGTCAAAGAGTGAAAGGACTCCCTGGTATATGGGGCCTTCTTTGCTCTCGTGTCTTGAATCTGCGCCAAGTGATCGAAACTCCCTGGATGGCCCCTTTAGGATGGCGGTTCAGTACTGCATTCGGCCATCGTCAGAGTTTAGAGGGGTGGCAGGCACGATCACCTCTGGCAAGGTGTTTAAAGGCGAACGTCTTTTAGTCCTACCCTCTGGAACAGCAGTTAGCGTGAAAGACATACTGCTTGGCGCTGAAGACGTGGAAGAAGCTGTCGATGGACAGTCGGTGGTCCTCACCTTTAATGAGGAGGTCGATGTAAGTAGAGGTGATTTGCTCTGCTCCTACGGCGACGCTCCTCAAGTTGCTGAACATCTTAGAGCAACGCTGGTTTGGATGGGGAAAGAGGATATGTTTTCTGGAAGGACATATCTTTTAAAGATTGGGACCCGTACGCTTCCTGCCACGTTTGAACCCCCTAGATATGAAGTAAACGTTAATACGCTAGAGCATCTAGCAGCAAGGACCCTCTCGCTCAACTCGATAGGGGTGTGCAACGCGACACTTAGTTCTCCCGTGCCACTTGAGCGTTACGCAGACTCGCGCGCTGGAGGTAGTTTTATTGTAATTGATCGTATGACGATGGATACTGTTGGCGCTGGAATGGTTGATTACGTACTTCGACGTTCGGAAAACGTACATTGGCATGACTTTGAGATAAGTCGTGATAGATCTCGCGAGCTATTTCGACATCGTTCGGCTCTTATTTGGTTTACAGGGCTCTCCGGGGCAGGAAAGTCGACTGTAGCGAATCTTTTAGAGAAGAGACTCTTCGCTCAAGGCATTCATACCTATATCTTGGACGGAGATAATGTTAGATCCGGGCTCAATAAGGACCTTGGCTTTACCGAGGCAGACAGAGTTGAAAACATT
>JAJYGI010000091.1 GCA_021790735.1 Actinomycetes bacterium
GAGAACGGTGGAAGTGATACGGGGGCAAATCTTCTACTCCCACGGCGAGCCGGAGGCGGGCTCTGAGTTGCTGTCACGAAGATTCGAGAATTTCCTGATCACGGGCGTGTCGTAGACGACGTTGTGAGTGATACGGGGGCAAATCTTCTACTCCCACGGCGAGCCGGAGGCCGGCTCTGAGTTGCTGTCACGAAGATTCGAGAATTTCCTGATCACGGGCGTGTCGTAGACAACGTTGTGAGTGATACGGGGGCCAATCTTCTACTCCCACGGCGAGCCGGAGGCGGGCTCTGAGTTGCTGGCACGAAGATTCATCTGCTAGAGGTGTACTGTGCATCCCAAGGGTGGACATGCACCGTGATCTCAGATCTTGGCTCTGGCATGAACTACCAAAAGATAGGACTCAAGCAACTCATCACGGGCATCATTGACGGAGAAATCGAACGCCTCGTGATTACCCACAAGGACAGGCTCTTACGCTTTGGTGCCGAGTTGGTCTTTGCAGTATGCGAAGCTAAAGAGTGTGAGATAGTCATTATCAACCAGGGTGAAGATACTTCATTCGAAGAAGACCTCGCCAACGACGTATTAGAGATCATTACTGTATTCAGCGCAAGGCTTTACGGGTCTCATTCGCACAAAACCAAGAAGATGATCGAGTCCATCTCGGAGGTGGTATCTCTACCATGATTAATGCTCATAAAATCAGACTTGAACCCAATAACGTCCAACGAACACACCTTACTAAGGCAGCGAGTACCGCTCGGTTTGCGTACAACTGGGGTCTCAAACGTTGGGAAGAGCAATACACGCTCCATAAAACAGATCCATCTTATCCTCTTCCTTCGCAGCTCTCATCAAGGCGGGAACTCAACGCTCTCAAACGAGAGGAGTTCCCGTGGATGACCGACGTTACCAAGTACGCACCTCAAAAAGCTTTGATTGATCTTGGAAGAGCCTTTGACAACTTCTTCAAAAAGAGAGCCAAGCACCCAAAGTTCAAGAAGAAGGGTATCCACGATTCTTTCACACTGTCAAGCGGCACTTTTGCGGTAGACGGCAACCGCATCCGTATCCCTAAGCTCAGGTATGTTCGTATGTCTGAGTCACTTCGAGATACGGGCAAAATACTCTCGGCTACGGTATCACGCAAGGCTGATCAGTGGTTTGTGAGCCTGACGGTTGAGATCGATAACCCATCACCGACAACAAAGAGACGTGGATTAGTGGGAGCGGATCTAGGGATCACAACCCTCGCCACCATGTCGGACTCTACGAAGATCGAAGGACCTAAGCCACACAAATAACTTCTCAAAAAGCAAGCTCGACTGAGTAGACAGTTCAGTCGCAAACAGAAAGGATCGAAGAATCGATATAAAGCGAAGATGAAGTTAGCACGACTTCATTTAAGAATCGCTAACATGCGACAAGACTCACTCCACAAACTCACGACTGAATTAGCAGCGAACTACGAAGTAATCTGCATCGAAGACCTGTTCGTCTCTGGCATGTTTAAAAACCACAACCTTGCAAGAGCTGTGTCTGATATGGGGTTTCACGAGTTTCGCCGTCAACTCACTTATAAGTGTAAGAAGTTCGGTAATGGGTTGGTAGTCATAGACCAATGGCATCCGAGCTCGAAGACCTGCTCGTCGTGTGGTGAGATCATTGATGTCTTACCCCTGGGTGTCAGAACCTGGCAGTGTCAAGGTTGCGGGACAACTCACAACCGAGATATTAACGCTGCTCTCAATATAGAACGTATAGGCTTGGCATCCCTAAGTCGCCCTACGGTGAGTTACACCGGAAGTAACGACTGTGGAGAGGAAAGCTCTGGCTTAGGTTTCGACGCAAGTGAAACTAGCCTCGATGAAGCAGTAAGTGAACAGCAAGACTGCGTGAGTAGTTTTGTATAAGTTTTGCGTAACGGTAGCGACAGCGGTCCTATGTCGATAAGGCTAGGAAGTCTTGAAGCAAACAAGTGCACCAAAAGATCATACTTTAACAGCACGAACAGTATTGGGACGATCAAATTAACGTCGTCGGACGATGCAAAATATCCCTATTCGAGGAGTCCGTTGCTCAGAACAGCTTAGATGGAAAGGGCTCGTTGGTCCCGTCGGCAGACAACGCCGGTTAGCCCAAGAACGAGTAGCCTAAAAAGACCAGATAGAGTGTCAACAAAACAACGCCCTCTGATCTACTCAACCTATGGCCGCTCCACATCAATAAATATAACACAATAGAGCATGCCACGGCAAAGAACGAGGTAAAGGAGACACCACCAAGCTTGCCTTGAGGGTCAAACAAAACGGCCGCAGGTGCAGCCACCAATGAGTTAAAGAACGAAGAGCCTAGCGCATTTCCAATGGCAAGGTCAGGAGCTCTCTTGATCGCAGCTTGCACCGCGGACGCAATCTCGGGAAGAGCAGTACCGAAAGAAACAATCACAGCTCCCGCTACCACCTTTGACATTCCGGCAAAGTTCGCTATATTCAACGCAGCGTCAAGAAATACCTGTGCCGCTAGTAGGGTTCCAACTAGACCTCCGAGACATAGCGCTCCGACCACAAAAAGGCTTTTCGATGAGGACTCCTCCGGAACTTCACCTTCATAGATTGGATCCACTCCAGAGCCACGAACGATCAGTAAGGTAGCTACTACAAATACCCCTAGCGGTATCAGTGCAAAAAGAAAGGTCAAGTGTAAAACCACAAAACCTGCCACAAATATTACAGCACCGATTGCCGATACTAAACCTTCGTTCCTTAGGGTTCTAGAACTGATTTTTGGCATGGCAGTGACGGCCGTTATCCCAGCGACCACGGTAAGGTTGATCACTGTGGCACCCAAAGATGAAGCCACACCAACAGATGGGTGGTGCGCCACCGATGCGAACACTGCAGTGGCAAGTTCTGGAAGGGAAGTGCCAAAGCCTATCACGACAACTCCGGTAAAGACCTTAGAACGTCCGGTCCGCTCAGAAAAAATAATTGCATTGCCCACAAAAAAGTGGGACGTCAAAGCGAGAGCCGCTATCGCTATTACTAGCTCAAAAATTGAGACTGGCAAACTCAACTATAGGTCCAATCTATGCTCAATCGACCTAGAACACTCGATCGACACCACCACGCGAGATGGGTTAAATCTAGGCGTTTTGGAGTACTTCTTCTCATAGAGGATCTCGGTCCGTTCTATCTCTGATGCATCTTCTCTGACTTCGGCCAATCCAAAGATGCTGACATAACTTTGGCCTCGAAAGACACAGAAACTTGCAGTTGGATTTCGCCGAAGGTTACGTACCTTCTTCGAGGAGCCTCCTGCAAGTATCAGTAGCCGATAAGGGAATACTTCGACGTCAAGTACGGCGTTCACCGGCACTTGATGCAAGGTCCCTTGTAAGTCATAGCTTGCTATGACGCCATGAAACGGTTTTGAAAGAAATACGATGGCCTCATCAGAAAGCGCTTCAGTCAAAGATACTCCCAAGAAGTTTTTACTTTAGGCCTACCTTAGTGGTCAAGTACAACCGAAGCACTCTTGGAGACGCAAATCAAACAGGACTTTCGTTTAGACCTCAAACCGCCATTGAGAACCAGACAGATAACCGAGTTGGCCGATATAAGGTGTGTAGCTTACAGATACTTGGACTCAGTGACTAGGTCTACCGACTCTCGTAACAAGAAGACGAGCGATTACGCATAATCCGAGAACTAGCTACTTATCTTCTTGGTTTTTCCTGAGACTTCGCATTCGCAACTATCTGCCAATATTATTGTTATTAAAGGTTGAATTGTCAGGTACCAAAGTAACAAGCCAAACGGAGTACGAGTTGCGAGTAAAACACCTTGCGAGCAAGTAACGTTGAAACAAGCGTGTTGGCGTTGCTTAGATCTGACGCATCAAGCACGAAAAGCGTTGGCAAACTGCAACAACAGGCCGGGGGCAAAAGAAGGGCTTAGGGCGTTTATGCATGTCCCTATGTGGAGGTAGTTTTTAGTGAACAAGATATTTATCACGCTCGGCAACGTCTCGGTACGGTTTCGCTACCTCGTCGTGCTCCTTTGGATGGTCCTCATCGTGGCGTCGGTGGCCCTGCTACCATCTCTATCTTCAGTAGTCACAAATAACAATCAGAGCTTCCTTCCCAAAAACTCGCCATCGATCCAAGCAGCCAACCTAGCGAGCAGTTTTCAAAACACGAACGACTCTTTGGTAGAGATAGTTATCTATCGAAACGCTGGGACCCTAACGCCAAACGATGAGATCTACGCTGCCCATCTAGCCTCCGCCATAAAAGCAAACGTGCCCACGATCGTAAAAGCACAAGTTTTAGGTGTCTCTAAAGACCAAATGGCTGAGCAGATTGAGATTCTCTCGTCTGTCTCTACATTCAACGACACGAAGACAGTGAGTCTGGTAGACAACATCAGGGCGGAGATGGCTAAAGTCGCTCCTCCTTCGGGACTACAGGTTCATACGGCAGGACAGCTTGCTACAGCCGTAGACTCCGCAAAGACAAATGGAAGTAACTTTAGCTCGACGCAGCAGTACTCTATACTGTTCATACTTGTCATCTTGCTCTTCGTCTTTAGATCGATCCTTGCTCCTCTCATAACCCTGGTGCCTGCTGCCTTGGTCTCAGTTATGGCCGGTCCTATAGTTGCACGCCTAACCACTATTTTAAACTTCCAGGTTTCAAACGTTACGCAACTGCTAATGATCGTCTTAGTGCTCGGGGCTGGCACTGACTATGGGCTTTTCCTTGTCTTCCGAGTACGCGAAGAGATACAGCGTGGACTAGACGGCAAAGAGGCAGTAAAGTTTGCTCTATCAAAGGTCGGCGAATCAATAACGTTCTCGGCGTTTACTGTGATCGCTGCTCTACTCTCGCTCGTTACTGCAACCTTTGGATTTTATAAAGGACTCGGATATCCACTCGCTATTACCATCTTTTTAATGTTGCTCGCTGGGCTCACGTTGCAACCTGCACTCTTAGCTATTTTCGGTCGTGCAGCATTTTGGCCATCTCGCCCCCATGTGTCGAGTCCCAAGGCAGGGCTTTGGGGTAGAGTCGCATCTCGGGTAATTACCAAGCCTGCCTTAACGTTAACTATTGGAGTTTTGATATTCGGTTCCCTTGCGGTGGTTTCGACAGGCAATAAGCCCTCAGGCTTCACCTCCAGTACCTCAGTACCTGCGAACTCAGACTCAGCGCTAGGAAATGCAGCTCTGCAAAAGCACTTCAAAGTCGGGGCTTTCAACCCCACCCAGATAATCTTCAAGTTTAGTCAACCTGTTTGGTCCAACCTCGATACCATCCAGACACTCCAAAGTAAATTATCACAGTCGCATGAGTTCTCCTCAGTACAAGGTGTTTACAACCTCTTTGGTATTCATCTCACCACTACTGAACTCAGCGCTCTGCACGCAAAGCTCGGCAGTCCATCACTACTCTCACCCGTTGAACCACCCGGAATCAAGCTACCCAAAGGCTTATACGAAGCCTACAGATCTGCTGGCAACTACATATCGGCTAACGGCAAGCTCGTGTACTTCAATACCTCCCTTGCTGCAGGAGACCCTGGTTCTACTGCAGCTATAGACGCTGTCCCTGCCATCAGAGCCCTTACCACTTCACTTCAAAAGAGTTCGGGTGCAGTAGCGTCTGGCGTGGGAGGACAGGCTCCCGCATCTGCAGACATCTCGTCTGCGTCAAACTCGGACCTTTTCCATATAGTGCCACTCGTAGTCGTCATAATCGCGATCCTGCTAGCGATCGTGCTTAGATCTCTAGTCGCACCTCTTTACCTCGTCGTATCTGTACTTCTCTCTTATCTAGCTGCCTTAGGTATCGACGTCTTGTACTTTATGGACATAAAAGGTGAGTCAGGACTCACCTTCGTACTCCCATTCATGTTGTTCCTATTCCTCCTAGCGCTTGGCGAGGACTACAACATCTTGGTGATGACCCGCATTCGAGAAGAGTCACACACTATGGGTTTGAAAGACGCAGTGGCTACTGCTATTGGAGCTACAGGGTCCACAGTAACTTCAGCGGGAATTGTTCTAGCTGGCACCTTCTTTGTCCTTGGTATAGCAGGAGGAAGCGGCAGCCCACAAGTTCAACAGATTGGTCTTGGTCTCGGTCTTGGTATCATGATGGACACGTTCTTAGTTAGGACACTACTCGTTCCTTCTATAGTTGTACTTCTCGGCAAGTGGAACTGGTGGCCGTCTAAGCTCGTCGACACTCATGCGCAGTTAGAAGCTAAAGAGCGCTCGACAGGAGATACTCTCCCTCATCCCTCCCCAGCACCCGCTAGTTAGCCATGGAGCCACCAACTGGCAACATTACTACCAATACAACCAATGAAATTTTGACGATAACGATATGTAATCCCGGAAAGAAAAACGCCATCAGTCGATCCATGTGGCAAGAGATCAGATCCATCGCTAACGAAATCTCTAGCTCCCGGTCGATTAGAGGCGTATTTCTCCAAGGAGAAGGAACCGAGGCCTTTGCGTCAGGAGCAGACATCTCTGAGTTCGAAGCCACTCGAGACCCGAAGAACTCCAAGGAATACGACTATAACTCTGAGGCTGCACTTCTGGCGGTTTTAAACATTCCAGTACCCACCTTCGCAGTCATTCGAGGACTTTGCTTTGGCGGCGGCTTGTCACTAGCTATGGTATGTGACTACAGACTCTCCGACACATCAGCCCAGTTCGCTATCCCTGCCGCCCGTCTTGGGATCTCTTATCCCTTCGGATCACTGCAAAGACTGGTTGGAGCCATCGGTCCTGAATATGCCAAGATTCTCCTCTTCTCCGCCGAACGAGTCGACGCAGAGAGAGCCCTTCATATGAATCTCCTCCAGGAGGTCATGACTTCAACCGAACTTACGGGCCGAATTGAACAGATCTCAGCTCGACTACGGGAAAACGCTCCACTCTCGATTCTCGCGTCGAAGGCGCTCGTTAACGCAGCAGTCCGTCGACCAACAATCAGCAAGAGAACTCTTGAGCTAGTCTCAGACATGTCAAATAGATGTATCAACAGCAGCGACTATAAAGAAGGAGTACGAGCCTTCCTCGAACGGCGCCCACCCAAATTTACAGGTTCTTAGTGTTTTACCATCTAGCTGACAGCTTTAACGAGGTATTGCGGACACGGGATACAACTAACAACACACGGTCTAGCTCGTATCTGTCAGCCCTGATTAGAGGGTATCGGTTCAGACTGTAACCTCTATATCAAGAAGTTGACCGTAGGCCATGTGCAACTTCACTCATGGGAACTCAGCCATGCCAATCAAAATCCTCTCATCGAAACTCCGTATTAGCGGCATATCGTCTCGATGAGACTGCTCTAGTTAGGATATTTATCCAAGTTTGCCATTTCAAATCGGCACGCTTAGGGCACATCACTTTCCCTTAAGCAGTACCTATACTCTCAAAAGTGTCTCTCCGTAAGTTTGGTTGTTAGCAGATCTAGTGCCCTTTAGCCGTTAAGAATCTTCTGTACCGTGAAGTCGATCGTATGTGATTTCATCCTCAACTATCATCTGGATCTTTTTGTCAATGACCTCAATCAGCTGGCAGTTAGCTGGATCTGCGCATGAATCTACACACGTCCCAGTACCAAACATCTACGGTCTATCTCCATACTTAAAGACACTCTGATCGAGCTTCAAACACAGTTACTACTTAACTATCATCTCAGCAGCCCGCTCAAGAACCGGACGTAAGACAGAGATAATCTCATCGAAGTGCTCTACGGTAGATATAAGTGGTGGAGCCAACTGTATCACTGGCTCTCCTCTGTCGTCAGAACGACATATCAGCCCTGCATCAAGAATCTCCCTTGAGAGAAAGCCTCTAAGAAGACGCTCTGACTCCTCTTCGGAGAACAGCCCTTTACTCTCTTGATCCTTTACCAGATCCAATGCGTAGAAGTAACCAGCGCCACGTACCTCACCAACAATAGGGATGTCCATTAACGACTCAAGCTTCTCTCTAAAGATTTTCTCATTCGCTAGCACATGGTCATTTATCTGCTCTCTCTCGAATACCTCTAAGTTTGCTAGAGCCACAGCAGCCGAAACTGGATGACCGCCATAAGTTATCCCATGTAGATACGTGCTCGTTCCATGCAGAAAAGGCTCCATTAGCTTGTCAGAGGCGATCATAGCGCCTATCGGAGCGTATCCAGAGGTCATTCCCTTTGCACACGTAATCATATCTGGCCGAAATCCATAGCGCTCAGCCCCAAAGTAGTGACCTAGTCTACCGAAAGCCGTGATGACTTCGTCGGAGACTAATAGTACATCATACTCGTCGCATATCTCCCGCACTCTCTCGAAGTAACCAGGAGGAGGAGTAAAACACCCACCTCCGTTTTGAACAGGTTCAAGGTAGACAACAGCAACAGTATCTGCACCTTCATACTGAATCACTCGTTCTATATCATCAGCACACCTAAGAGTGCACGACCCCTTCCATGCACAGTCCTTACATCGATACTGATTCGTGTTTGCAACCTTTCTAGCACCTGGCAGCAAAGGCTCAAACGGCGCTTTATAGGCTGGCAACCCGGTGATTGCAAGTGCACCGAGCGACGCTCCATGGTAGGCAATATTTCGAGATATCACCTTATACTTGTGATGTTTGCCCTTAGCCGCAAAGTACTGCCGTGCTAACTTATAGGCCGCTTCTACTGCCTCACCACCACCGGTTGTAAAAAATACACGGTTCAAGTCGCCAGGCGCTAGCGATGCCAACTTCTCAGCCAACTCAACCGCTGGAGTATGCGCATAACTCCATACAGGAAAGTAGGCCAAGGTGGACGCCTGTTTAGAAGCAGCCTCTGCTAACTCCGTCCTACCGTGTCCAAGCTGACTAACAAAAAGACCCGAAAGTCCGTCCAGGTATCGTTTCCCAGAAGAGTCCCATACATAGACGCCCTCGCCTCTAACCATGATCGGTAACTCTTCCTCATCGAAGGTGGACATTCGAGTAAAGTGCATCCAGAGATGTCTCTTCGCCGCCTCTTGTAGATGTCTCACCTTTGCATTGTCATACTCTGTCACGATTTTCTCCTTTGTTCAAACATCCCGATCGCGGGAGCTGTACGAATACGTCTGCTTTGCAAGTCGTAAGTACACAAACGCCTCAGTTGAAACGACCCCCGGTATCGAACGTATCTCACTATTTATTACCTCAAGGAGTCTCTCGTCGTCCTTTGCGACGATCTCCACGAATATATCAACAGACCCAGCACAGATGACGACATAGTCTGCTTCGCGGATCTTAGAGATCCTGTTAGCAACGGCTATCAAGTCTCCAGAAGCCTTTACTCCTACTAGTGCTTGACGTCCCATTCCTAGACTCAAGGGGTCAGTCACGGCGACTATCTGCATAACCCCCGTATCGACTAGGCGCTGTACTCTATGTCGAACTGCAGCTTCGGAGAGTCCTACATCTTTCGCCATGGTTGCATAAGACAAACGACCGTCACGTTGGAGCAACTCTATCAACCGTAATGAGATAGAATCCAGCTTTACCATCCCATTATGCTGAGGTTCACGATCTTTCGCAGTCTCAGCACTCTGAACATCCGACTCGATCCGTCGCCCATCATCCAAGTAATCTATCACCCCCAAAACCTTTAGATTCAAGGTTGACTTGAAATCCATACGACACATACTAGCCTACTATTATGCGGAATCACAATATTTTCTATAGTTTTTATACCGTTTCAGTACGCCCATGTACGTAGAACTATAGATTTCGCAACGTATAAAAATTCGGAAAAACTATAACATATACGCTCTTCCATCCGAAAAGTACTACTAGTTCAGTTGAAGCTACGGGCCCACAACATCATCTATCAAGACAACGTCACACTTCTGATCCACTCGCAAAGTTCAAAGTTCGATAGAGCTTTCTCCACAATGAAACGACTCTATTTGTATAAAACAATAACGTCAGCGACCTATGAAAATGGAGTCTCCCTATTGGAATTCGAGCTACCATCGAAGTTAGATAACAAACGGGGAGGCACAGAGATGACGTCTAAAACAGAGTTACAGAACTTTATTGGCGGAAAGTATACAGCGTCGAGAAGTAAAGAGTTTCTAAATATAATCAACCCAGCTACCGGTGAAGTATATGCCACGTCACCGAACTCACGTGACGAAGACATCGACCTTGCATTTCAAGCAGCTGCAGAAGCATTCGAATCGTGGAGCAACATGACACCGTCAGCTAGGTCCTTAGCCTTATTGAAGGTCGCAGACGCCTTTGAGGAAAGAGCCGAGGAGTTAGTGGCAGTCGAGAGTGCAAATACCGGGAAACCTGTCGGGCTCACAATGTCTGAAGAGATCCCACCGATGATCGACCAGATTAGATTTTTCGCATCTGCGGCCAGACACCTAGAGGGAAAGTCAGTCGCTGAATACATGACGGATCATACATCCATGATTCGGCGGGAACCTATAGGCGTATGTGCGGCAGTCACCCCGTGGAACTATCCAATGATGATGGCGGTATGGAAGTTCGCTCCTGCCCTAGCTGCGGGAAACACTCTCGTAATAAAGCCATCAGACACAACCCCCGCATCAACTTTGTTGATGGCTGAGATTATGTCTGAGTTTCTACCCGAAGGAACCCTAAACGTGGTTTGCGGCGATCGAGACACCGGTCGCCTACTTGTAGCCCACAAGACCCCTCAAATGGTGTCCATTACTGGTTCAGTAAGAGCAGGAATAGAGGTTGCCACGAGTGCAGCAAAGGACTTAAAAAAAGTTCATCTAGAACTAGGTGGGAACGCTCCGGTCGTGGTTTTTGACGACGCAGACATAGAAAAAGCGGTCGAAGGGATAGGCATTGCTGGCTACTTCAACGCCGGGCAGGACTGCACAGCTGCGAGTAGGGTCATGGTTCAAAATGGCGCGTACGACAGATTCGTAGAGCTTATGGGAGAGTTTGCATCAAATACGGTTACCGGTCCTCCATCGAACGAAGACGCCTTATTTGGACCGCTCAATAACCCCAACCAACTCTCCCGTGTGGAAGGTCTAATTGAACGACTCCCGTCCCATGCACGAGTCGTCGCAGGTGGAACAAGAGTATCTGAACAAGGGTTCTTCTTCGCCCCAACCGTGGTCGTGGATCTCAAGCAAAGCGACGAGATTGTACGAAATGAAGTCTTTGGTCCAGTAATTACCGTCCAGCGCTTTACGACCGAGAAGGAGGCTCTGCAGATGGCCAACGACGTCGAGTACGGACTCGCATCTTCAGTATGGACAAAAGATCATGCCACCGCAATGCGCATGTCCAAAGGGTTAAACTTCGGTGCTGTCTGGATCAACACACATATACCCATCGTCGCTGAGATGCCTCACGGCGGCTTTAAGCACTCCGGCTACGGGAAAGATCTCTCTATGTACGGTTTTGAAGACTACACCAGAATTAAACACGTAATGTCTTACATTGGGGAGTAGCTACTGAAAACCTAGCAGATCTGGTCAAAGTGAAGTGCCCTAGAAGCACAAGCACTAGGGCACTTCAGTCAGTCGAGGGGATTCTAGAGTCAATCTAGGTGTTTTTCATAGCCAACTTGAAGGCGTCGAGTCCCCTTTGAATCTGTGTCTCGTCCACCACTAGTGGGGGCATCCACCGAATAACATTTCCCCAAGTGCCAGCGTTCATAAACAGAACCTTCGACTCATGTCGGGCATGAGCGATCATCTTTGAGACTCTCTCTCCATCTGGTTTTTTAGAGGAGTCAACTAGCGTTACCCCAACCATGAGTCCGAGTCCACGCACGTTGCCTACGGTAGCATCCTCTAAAGCTATCTCCTCAAGCCCAGCTCTAAGTTGACGAGCTCGATCTCGTACATTCTCTAAAAAGCCCTCCTCTGTTAGCACTTCAATCGTCGCAAGAGCGGCAGCACACCCGATCGGGTTTCCGCCGTAGGTTCCACCGTGACTGCCGACCGGCCACCGATCCATAATCTCCTTACGCGCGCCTATCGCGGACATAGGAAATCCAGAGGCGAGTCCTTTCGCCATCACTAAGATGTCCGGCTCGACGTTATAGTGTTCAACGGCAAACATCCTTCCAGTGCGACCGAAACCGGTCTGAACCTCATCGACTATGAGCAAGATTCCATGTTCCTTCGCTCTCTTGGCGACTCCTTCAAGGAAGGCTTTCGGCATAGGAAGATACCCGCCCTCCCCAAGTACCGGCTCAACTATAAAGGCCGCAGTCTCAGAGGGGGCACTTTGGGCTAAAAGGAGGTAGTCAAGGTATTCAAGAGCCTTTTGAACCCTCGGATCGTCATCTAAGACTGCTTCCCCTTCCAGATATCCTGGTGTTATGGAGACAAATACCCCTGCAGGCAGGGGCATGTGACCAGATCTATAGCCGGTCCTTGATGTTGTCATCGCCATGGCTTGAGAGGTTCGTCCGTGAAAGGATCCTTGGAACACGACCACGTTGGGTTTTTTCGTATATTGGCGCGCAAGCTTTATCGCGCCTTCAGTAGCTTCTGCTCCAGAGTTTGAGTAAAAAAATGTCTCGATGCTCGGAGGAGTTACCGTAAAGAGCCTCTCGGCTAGGGGCTCAAGTAGGTCGTGAGTGTATACGTTCACCTGAGCATGGATAAACCGCTGGGCTTGAGAGGCTATCGCTTCCACAACCTTAGGGTGGCTGTGTCCTGTGGAGGTTACTGCGATACCCGAGGTGAGGTCTAAGTACTCTTCTCCGGCGCTGGTATAGACGAGAGCTCCTTGTCCGCGAACAACCTCTAGATCGGTCAACTTGGACCACACGGGTGCCAAACGAGACACATCTTTCATAGTACTCCTCCCATTTCTTTACTCCATCACACTTCATTGTCCATATCTAGACAACCTTCATTACTTAGGTACAAGAGCGTTAAAGATCCGCTGCAAAATGGTAGCGTCAACACCCCTGTTCTCGAGATAGTCGATAGTCCGTGCCACGAGAATTGATCCATTGACACCAAGATACCGAATTGGCTCCGGTTCCCATTGGCGAGATCTGTGCCTAGCCCAAGGCATGGAAGTCAACTCGGTCTCTTCTCCTAACACCAGATCCCTCAGAGTCCGTGCCGCGACATTCGAGCTTGTAACGCCGTCTCCAACGTATCCGTACGCCCATCCCAAGCCCAGGGTTTCATCGTAACGGATATTGGGTATCAAGTCACGAGTAGCAGCAATTGCCCCTCCCCACTCGTAGTCAACTACAATGTCTTTTAGAGAAGGAAAGAGCTCTTTCAAAGACGTAACTAAAAGATCGGTTATCTTATGGCTATGCTCTGACCCTGAGTGAAGCTTCGAACCGAACCTGTACGGTGCCCCACGCCCACCTATAGCAATCCTATTATCATCGGTTCGTTGAGCATAGATAATCAAGTTCCGCCCATCAGTTATGGTCTCATAGCGAGACCAACCCACATCGTCAAAGAAGCTGTCGGGCAACGGTTGAGTTACCACCATCAACGAGTAGATCGGAATCAGAGAACTACCACTAGGGGAAGTCACAGATGAAGAGTACGCTTCAGTACACTGAAGAATACTTTTCGCACGTACCCTATAGCCCTCTTTTGTCGTCAATGAACCCGGTGCAATCTCAACGACTGTCGTATCTTCGTAGATCTCAACACCCAAAGCATCCACTACAGCAGCTAGTCCTCGTACCAGCTTGGCCGGTTGAACTCGAGCACACGCTTCATCGTAGGCAGCACCTAAAGCATTCACGTTTTTTAGGTGACTGGAAAGTTTATCTATATCTAGCCATACATGCGGTGGAGAGTCTCTGTAGCGGTTTTCCTCATCAACGTAGATCTTGAGACGTCTCTCTTGGGACTTATTGCGCGCTAGAAGCAATGTACCTCCACGACGGAGTTCACAGTCAATCTTCTCCAAAGCAACTATACGCTCAATCTCTTCAAGACCGTCGACCATAACCTTATCGACTGCACGAGCCACCTCTAAGGAGAAGCGCTCCTCTATCTTTGCTTTCGAGAATGGGACGAGTGCAGAGACCCATCCACCGTTCCTACCCGAGGCCCCAAACCCACAGTACTGCGACTCCAGGAGTGATATTCGCAGCGATGGGTCATGCTTCTTCAGGTAGTAAGCGAGATAAAGACCAGTAAGACCTCCACCTACTACGGCAAAATCAACGGAGATATCTTTATTAAGTTTTCTACGTTTCTCGATCCGATCCAAAGAAGCCAGCCAGAAGCTTGACGGAACTCCTGCTACGTTAGACATCTGTAGTCAGGAACTACGACATTCCCAAAGCCTTGGAGACAGCTTCATATACGACCTTGCCACCCGAGACATTGAGAGAACCAACGAGTTTGGGAGAGTACAGATCAGAAGCAAGATCCAAGAGTCGAGGCGCAACAGCAGCAGATAGTGCCCTAGAGGATGTCCTCGGATATTGACCAGGAATATTAGTCACGCAGTAGTGGATCACTCCCATCTCCTCATATATCGGGTGTGATAGTGAAGTGGGTCGAGCTGTCTCAACACAGCCACCTTGGTCGATCGCAATGTCTACCACCACTGACCCTGGCCTCATCGAGGCTACATGTTCCTTCGTCACAATCTTAGGAGCCTTGGCGCCTGGCACTAACGCTGCTCCAATCACTAAATCTGCTTGGGAGATCACCTCAGCAATCGCTCTATCCGACGATGCAACGGTTGCGGTCACTATACCTTCTTGATGAGCTTGATAGAGCCGGTGGAGATCGACGTCAACTCCAACCACCTCTGCGTCCATTCCTCTAGCACCTCTAGCGGCCATAGTACCTGCGACTCCAAGTCCTACAACGACGACACGACCCGGAAGTACACCGGCGGCTCCGCCAAGGAGAGTACCCGAACCCGCGGCAAGGTAGTATGCACCTACTATCGCTGCTGCGCGACCAGCTACTTCACTCATTGGAGCAAGCAGAGGCAGTCCAGCTGGGTACGAGAGAGTTTCAAAGGCGTACGCTTCTACACCATTATCAACCAGAGCTTTGGTCAGTTCTGGTTCAGCTGCTAGATGTAGGTATGCAAACAGGACAAGGCCAGGTCTAAAGTACTGCCACTCAGACGGTTGGGGTTCTTTAACCTTGACTACTAGGTCACACGCCCAAACGTCTTTCGCGTCAACAACTATCTCGGCTCCAACACTTACGTACTCAGAGTCTAAAAAACCCGCTCGAACGCCAGCGCCCGCCTGCATCTTCACTCTGTATCCATGTGCAACAACGGTAGCTACTGCGCTCGGATCAAGCGCAACCCTCCTTTCGCCGTCTTTAATCTCAGCAAGAAGGCCGACCGTGCTTATCATGGACATCTCCTTAGTCTTACAACAACACCAGTAATTCGGATTATACCTAAGATGTTACGCCCTGTAGAGGTGGAGCTACCCTCCAGTAACTCCTGCAAAGTTATATCACAACTGTAATAAAGTACAATTTATGCATCCGCCATTAGGAGTTCTCCAAGATCCATTCTTTGATTCGTTCTGAGACCTTCTCGACAGAGATCCCCATCTCCGCCATTACTGCCGGCCCCTTACCAGAGTGTCCAAACTCCTCGATCCCAATCGTCAGGCCTTGCGATCCCACAACTTCTAGCCATCCCATCGTCGTCCCAGCCTCGATAGACACTGCCCTCACGCCAGCTGGGATTATCTGTATTCGTTCTGCAGGCGACTTCGACAGGAAACGATCTCTACTCGGCATCGATACGACTCTTACGCTATTCAAACCTGTGTTAGCTTCGAGTTGCAAAGCAACCTCTTTCGCCAGAGCTACCTCCGATCCCGATGCCACAACAACAAGATCTGGAGTACCTTCGCCATCTGCAACGATCCTGGCACCGTGAGTAACGATTTGGTCCAAGTTGTCAGGACCTAGATCCGCCAACGCCTGACGTGAGAGGATCAAAGCGATGGGATCTCGTTCCCGTTCAACGGCCAGGCGCCAACCCATTAATGTCTCATGAGAGTCTGCCGGTCGGTATACCTCTAGATGCGGAATGAGTCTGAGAGAGTTAACTTGTTCAATTGGTTCGTGCGTTGGGCCATCTTCACCCACACCGACCGAGTCATGGGTAAAGACATAGGTCACGGGAATCCGCATAAGCGCAGAGAGACGAATCGCACCTCTCATATAGTCCGAAAACACCAAGAATGTCGATCCCGCCACCTTCAGTCGCTCATCAAAGAGGTGTAGCCCATTTAGTATCGCCCCCATTGCGTGCTCTCGCACTCCAAAGTGGACGAAGCGCCCGCTACGACCGGACTTAGAGAACGCCTCGACCTTAATTGCAAGGCCCGTTGACTCAGCCAGATCAGCCGTCCCGACGATCATGTTCGATAGCGCAGGAACGAGTTGGGAGAGAACCTTCTCTGAAGAGACTCTTGTCGCTAACGCTTTTCCTGGTTCAAAGGTCGAAGAGATCTTCTCAAAAAGAGTACTGAGTTCAGACGGTGTCAAACTCTCAAATCGTGGCTCTTTCTTACATCTTCCATGTGCTTGGGCTAGCTCAGCCTGCTTTCCCTCGACGATCTCTCGACAGAGTCCATGAACTGAGTCGGGTACATAAAATGTCTCTTCCGGCCATCCAAACCTCTGCCTCAGCTGACTCGTCAACTCTGAGCCAAGCGGTGCTCCATGTACCTTCTCTGTACCTTCGCGCCCTGGAACACCGTATCCAATCACAGTACGCACGGAGATAAATGTAGGCATCGCTACATGCTCAGAGAGAACTTCGTCTAATACTCTTCGAATCTCCTCATGTGAGTTACCATCTAAAATCTCAACGCAGCGCCATCCTAGAGCTCTATAGCGATCGATCCGAGACTCAGTAAAGGCTAACTCGGTAGAGCCGTCGATAGAGATAGAGTTGTTGTCGTATAAGACAAAGAGATTGCCTAACCCGAGATGCCCAGCCAAGGATGAGGCTTCGTTCGATATACCCTCCATGAGATCGCCGTCTGAACAGATTGCAAATACCCGTGGAACGTCTTCTCGGGCGATAGCTCCTTGACCGTACAGCATTTGAGCTGCAATCGCCATCCCACACGCGTTTCCAATCCCTTGACCAAGAGGTCCAGTAGAGGTTTCAACCCCTTCGGTAACTCCAAACTCGGGATGACCTGGAGTAATAGAACCCAGTTGTCTAAACTTCTTTAGGTCATCCACCGAAACCGAGTACCCAAAGACGTGAAGCAACGAGTAGAGCAACATAGAACCGTGGCCCGCTGAAAGTACAAATCGATCTCTGAGAGGGTCCTTTGAGTCTTCAGGGTTGAATCTTAGAAAGTATCTAAATAGAGTCCAAGCCATTGGAGCTGCACCTAAAGGAAGTCCTGGATGTCCAGCATTTGCTGACTCAACGCCGTCAACAGATAGCATGCGGACCGTAGTTATCGCCAGAGCGTCTAGATCATCAGCCTTTGGGGCAAGGTCCATCGGTTGCCAACTCATAAAGATCCTCCAGTGTTTGTAGTATCCACTACCCTAGCAAAATATGTAGACTCGAACCACTCAAAACTAATGAGGCGTCCTTCTAAAATCTTCAAGGCGGGCTTCCTAAACTGCTTCGTAGCAGTATGAGGTAAGAGCTTCACATGGCAACACTCTCATTGTTGATGGACTTCACGCTCTAGAATTCTTCACGAAATAGTTCGGACTCGACGCCAATTCGAAGAGATCCCCGACCTTGCAATGACTCATTTTTTTGACGTTTGGAGTTACATTAGTTGAGTTCTATAGGTAGCATTTTATGTTCTTTGGAGTATCTATTGGTTACCCCACCTGAGTCATAGGTTTCATCTTTAGCCAAGAGTTCAAGCACCGAAAACACAGTAGGTAGTACGCAGTTTCAGATCTCTTGTCTATAAGTGGCTCTACTTGCTCATAGTGCTCAAAGACTTAGGTTAGGCTTGGACTCTACACGTAGAATGACTGTGCGACGAAGTTTTCAAGCACCGTTGTCTTCTTTGGGGGATCAGGCGTTGATGGGTCCGAGAGAGTCTCGTAGATGTCGCAAAGGTCTCTTTGACTTATGGACTTGGATCTCCGCACAGATCACAAGAGCAGTCTCTCCGACACTTTGAGCAGCAGCGTCAAGCCCAATCGGACCGTATAGTCCCGTCAAATCTTGCTCAACAAAACCCTGCTCCAGTAGTCGCATGCGTCTCTCAGTTTGAGTATGACGGGATCCTAAAGACCCGATGTAAGCTCCTGAACGGGACTTTAAGGCAGAGGCTATGAACGGCGTAGTAAAGTCATGGTCGTGTGAGAGCACTACCAGAGCGTCTAATGGTCCTAAAAGTAGCGACTCTGGCTCGATAGCTGCCTTATGACCGCCGTCAACTCGCTTTTCAACTACCTCTGCGTCCCATCCGAGAAGTGCCGTCATCTCCTTAAGTGTCTTGGCTAAATCCCCTCCTCCCAAAGTTACGATATGAGTCGTCGGAGCCACGAGAGAGACGTAGTATTTAGTCTCGTCAAGCTGGATCGAGATGGTACCTTTTCTCATAGAAAAATTGACTTCTTCGACCTTGTCCAGAATCTCTTGAGGTAGATCGGTTTTCGACCTTGACGACGTTGAATCGATCACGTAGCACTGCGTCCTACCAGAGGAGTGACGAGATGTAACTACAACAAAGGGAGTTCTTTGTCGTTCGAGCTCAAAGTACTCGTTAGGGAACTCTCGTTCATCAAAGACCGCTACTTGCGCAACTCCACCACATGCCATACCCGCACCTACGGCTTGAGCATCGTCAAAGTCAAGTTCGACGACTCTATTCGCACTTGAGCGAAGTGATGTAACTCTTTCAACAATACTTTCACTTAGCCTAGGCGAGAGAATCTGTCCTTTTAGGCTCGATCCTTCTACTCGGAGCACTCCTTCAGATCTACTCGCTCCACCAAAACCCTTGAGATCTACGAGCCTTACTATCCAACTCCGCTCCATTGTTGAACGCCTTTCTATATTAAAATCCGGTGCATCGATCGCAGATCTATTTGGCGTCTACCTAACTCCGGGGACCATTTCCCACAAACATACAAGTAGTAGTCGCATTCCTACTACAACTAACACAACCACCTCCGCGATGCAGACTCCATGATCTAACAAGTCTAGATCTAGCACTTACGAGCCGACACGTAGTCTTACCCAAGGGCTGCCACTACAAAACACATGTACTCAAAACCGCCGAACATCTCTAACGAGTTGGCAGTTAAAAAAACTTAGCCTTATCGAAGAGACCTGCCATTTACATTTGAAGTTCACTAGGCAGGGAGGAGCCAAAATACCCGAGACCGAACTGTCTTAGCTGCCGATACTGTTTTCCTACTCTGAGACCTAATTCAATCTAAAGACTCTAAGCGAGTAGTTACTCTACATCAGCGTTCAGTCGTTCAACTCTACCTTAAGCTTTCCAAATGCATCTGCAACCTCTAAGGTGATCGGACCCACTCGTCCTTGAGAGATCATCACTCCATCAATTGAGGAGACTCCTTGTATCTCGCGAATAGTCGAGGTCAGAAAAACCTCAGAGATCGCTTGGGAGTAAAGAGTCTCCAAAGGTATCGTCCGTTCCACACCACCGATCTTTTCAAGAACCAACTCCCTTGTGATCCCTGCTAGAGGACCACTACTCAATGGCGGCGTTACAAGTTCGCCATCCCACACCACAAAGACGTTAGATCCAGTTCCCTCACAAAGATCTCCGCTTAAGTTCTGAAAGACCGCTTCAGATCCGCCTCGTTGTTTTGCGTAAGCTAGCGCAAGTACGTTTTCCGCATAAGAGGTAGTTTTTAGACCGCTTAAGGCGCCCTTTTCATTCTTAAGCCAAGGTACAACCACAACGTCTGTAGCGGTACCGTTCCCAAAGCTAGAAAGTTCGCAAGCAACTACCAGACTTGGAGGTCCCGTCAAACGGTCGGAGGATAGCCCGGAGTCTCCTGCGGTATAAGTTACTCTAACTTTGCCTTCGTCTAATCCACTTCGCGTGATTACGAGATCGATCGCTTCTCGGACTTCGTCCAAGTGAGGCTCCTCGATCATTAGTCCCTTGGCGCTTCTTTTAAGTCGATCCAGATGTCTGGTCAGCGCAAACGGGCGACCTCCATAGACCGCTATTGTCTCGAAGACTCCGTCACCGGTAACGATACCATGATCAAAGACCGAAACTTTAGCGTCGGTCTTTTCAACTACACTGCCATTTACGTATACGAACACGCATTGCTCCTCTATAACTATCTTAATCTCACTTCATCCACAACAACGACAGCGAAGTCGCTCACTTACCTATTGAACAGGGTGATGATACTTCGGACGCTACATGGGCCACCCCTATCAGCTTCACCTCAAGTCGATATCCGAAAACAACGTGTTGGCACCTATTGGTTAGCCGTTAACACGGATCCTCTCAGGCAGAATCCTTAGAATCACCCGTTCTGACTGTATTGGATTCGCATAAGGACCACCTGTATACTTCTTAGAAACTTGATTGATGTGAGCTAGAGCCTCTTCGCCTAGTACCGTTGAGACGACCGCCCCACGAACCTCTATATAAGAGTATGGATTATTTACGTCCCATATCACAACAGACACTTTCGGGTTACCTTGGATGTTTCCGTACTTTGCCCGATGCGTCTCTGTATTTATTAGGAGATAGTCGTCATCAGCATCGATCCACATGATCGATGTTTGCGGATATCCGCTCGGAAATATTGTCGTAAATGCGGCAAAGTTCTTACCCTTCGCCAACTCAATTATCTTTGGATCCATCATCCCTCCTAATCTAGCGAAAACCGTCCAACTTAGCACGTCACTACGTTTAATGTTCACTATCCGTTGGAACTCACTTTGCACCGTTCAATACTCATGCCCTCACTAGGTGTAAGACGTACTCTACCTCTCGACTCATCGATTATTGGTCCGATATCAGACACCGACACGTTTGCTGTGATAGCTTTCCAACATGACCGAAGATCAAAAACGACTCGTATTACTGAGACAGATTTGGATGACCCTTGAAAGACTTCACATAGTTACCTACTTTATCAAAGAGTGTCGAGACGCCTACAAGTCACTTGGGGTGGAGAACGTTTGGAGCAGGTACTTTGCTGGACGTGCAGCCCCAATGGGACGAGTCACCTACGAGACCATTATCGCCACGTTCTACAACTTCTCTCCAGCTATGGTGAAAGAGCACGCAGAGTTAGTCTGGGAGACAGCTGGTCCAGAAAGTTTTATAGCGGCGCGACTTAGAGGTGCAGATGCCGCCTTACAAAGACTGCTTGGAGGGTACATCAGCTCCCCCGAGTTATGGTCTGTTTCTTCCCTTTTAGAAGATGTAGCTTTGCATGGAGCTCCCGAAGGCAAGCCTCTATATAGCGCTAACCTTGGAGTGTCCATTCCTGAAAAGCCACACTTAAAGCTCTTTCACGCTGCTACATTAGTACGAGAATATAAAGGTGACATACACAACTCCATACTTCTCGGTTCCGATGTATCTGGCCTTCAAGCACACATTTTGCTAAGTTTCACCGGTCACAGATCAAAGGAGAGCGTAATGTCTTCGAGAGGTTGGAGCGAACAGCAGTGGCTAGTAGATCAAAGGAATCTTCAATCAAGAGGGATTCTCTTAGAAGATGGACGTTTAAGCAAAGACGGACTTGCGTTCAGAGTTGAGATCGAAGATAAGACCGAGACTTTAGCGGCAACGCTTTGGAACAAGGTCGAAGACAAGGCGCTTAAGACGATAGACGAGTCACTTTCAACTTTAAATACCCAACTGAGCGCTAGCAAAGAACTACCTAACTTTACGCCCACCTATGAAGAGCTAACTATGTGACATCCTCATTCTCTATAGGAAAGCAACTTATAAAAACTGATAGACAAGCACCAGCGGCTTACGCTTCTTCGATCGATTATTATTTGCTGTTAGCACACTACCTAAGCTGGTTTTCCGCAACGACCGTCACAGTTGACGCAGCTCTTGCAATCAGTTAGGCAGGACTTACAGATGCAAAACAACTAGCCCTTACTAACTTCACAGTAAAATTCCCAGATGTTCTTCCACAAGATCGACACCGACATCAAGCTTCGTCTGCTTGAGCTGACCGACGCCGAGCCGTTACTTCAGATAATTGACTCAGAAAGAGCGCGGTTACGAGAGTGGCTGGGATGGACAGATGAAACAAAGTCACTTTCAGATGTACAAGGGTTCATAGAGTCGCGACTCTCTTCTTTCACTAATGGACAAGGACTGGCGTTCGGGATATGGTACAATTGCAAACTTTCCGGAGTCATCGGTGTTACAGTTGACGCAGCTAACAAGGTTGCTGAGATTGGCTACTGGCTATCTATAGAAGCAGTAGGTAACGGTGTTATGACGAGATCCTGTCAGGCTGTAATCGATATGCTATTTACACAGAGGAGCATCAACCGGGTTGAGATAAAGGCTGCTCAAGAGAATATAAGGAGCCGCGCAGTTCCCGAACGTCTCTTGTTTACAGACAAAGGAATCCTCAAACAGTCATGCTGGCTCTACGACCACTTTGTTGATCTAGTACTTTATGCACGTCTCGCGGATGAGGGTTAAAACAGTACACATCATCACTAGCACAGAAGCGCAAGCAAACGTCGCTTGAACAAACAGCATGTGGTTCGCTCGATGTGCTACACGCGTTGCGATCAGATACCACCAACCTCGATCACGTAATCGAACTATCTGTAGAAGTCATAACCTCTAGGAGAACAGACACTAGATACCTTGGTTCAAAGAAGACCGATCCCATGAGCACGACCCATAGTGAAGGCATTCGTTGTTGAGCTAGGAGGTGTTTACTGACACCGGGTTATACGCCTAAGTATTACTGAACAAATCCTTTTTAGAAGCTCCAGAAACCAAGAAGACACCAAATACCCGCTACCGCGAAGATAAACGAACACTACGCCGCATCGGCTAAGGCATTAGTGGGCTAGCTTTAGGTGAAGAGTCATTCAGAGACTCTACTTCTACCTCTAAGGTACAACCCTAGACTCCCCAAATCATTCGATCAACTAGTGAATCCTTGTAGTGATCGAAACACAATTGATCCTCAACAGATCGGCGGGCCGACTCCGAAGGGTCCACTAGCGAAGTACAAAGACTGCCAACTCCTCAACTACGTACGTAAACGCCCTCTCATAGTCGACTATGGAACCTTTGAAATGGCCGAAGAGTTCAAAGTTTAGAAATCCAAAGATCTCTGTCCATGCCATAAGGGCACGCAGATAATACGAACTCGGAACACCCGGCAAAGCTTGTGA
>JAJYGI010000047.1 GCA_021790735.1 Actinomycetes bacterium
AGTTGCTTAGTCGACTGGTGGATGCCGGACTGCCGTTTATCAAAACCGAAGGCTTGTTTACCTTTGACGGCCAGGTTGGGTTCACTCTCGGTCAAGGACAGTGACGCTAAAGGAGACGTATTTTCGAGCACTAACTCGGTAAGGAACTGGACCAAATAAGGTTTTTAGTAAAGTGAGTCGACTCTTCTTTAGACTCCAATCTCCGATTCGTGCTCCTAAGTCACCATGTCTATCTCATAGAGACAACCGGTGAGTCCATACGGCTCTCTCTTACAAGGAGACGATGCCTCTATAACGTAACTCCCAAATCCTACTTTGGTACCATAGGTCTTTAAGATAACGCCTTTACCTATGCAAATTCGGCATCCATCTCCGTGCAGTCTCTAAGTCCGCAAGTATGCAGATTTAAATGACCCTAGACAGATGTGCGAATCACAGTCGTGTTCATGGAGTAAACTTAGATGAGCCTATCCAAGTAGTGTTTTATACTATTGAATCACTAACACCCACAAGCGCTCCTTTGGAAGCAGGGCCAACGAGTCTGGCGTACTTCGCCAAAAATCCGTTACCCTCCGGTAAAGATGGTGCACGCCACAACTCACTTCTCTGTTTTAGAACAGTCGAGTCAACGTTGAGGTCAACAACGCGTGCGGACAGATCGATCGTTATCGAGTCGCCATCTTCAACTAGCGCCAAGGGACCTCCCACTGCAGCTTCAGGACAAACATGGCCGATGCTAATTCCAGTAGTTGCGCCCGAGAAACGACCGTCTGTGATCAAAGCGACATCACGTCCGTGACCGGAACCCTTAACAGCTGCTGTAACTGCGAGCATCTCAGGCATCCCTGGCCCACCTTTAGGACCTTCGTATCGCACGACAATGACGTCTCCACCTTGGAGCCGTCCACTCGTTACGTAGTCCATAGCGTCAGGCTCACTATCAAAAACTCTAGCCGTGCCGACGAATCGTGTGGAGTCTATACCAGCGAGCTTCACGACTGCACCTTGGGGAGCGAGCGATCCATACAAAATTGCAACTCCACCGTCGATACGTAGCGGTTCGGCAATAGAGCGAATAATCGTTCCATCTGCTGCAGGCACAGAGCTGGCGGCAAGATTTTCAGCAAGAGTTGCGCCGGTAACCGTTAGCGCATCACCGTGAATGAGCCCTGCCTGTAGTAGAACGTTAAGCACCGCTGGCACTCCACCGACTCTGTGTAGATCGTTCATCACGAAACGACCTCCCGGTCGGAGATCAGTCAGATAGGGCACTCTCCGGCTAATCTGGTCGAAGTCATCTAGATCGAGATGGACCCCAGCCTCATGAGCTATCGCAAGCAGATGCAGTACCGAGTTTGTAGAACCGCCCAACGCCATCACGGCGACGATAGCGTTTTCAAAGGCATGGCGAGTCAAGATATCCCGTGCTCGTATTCCTAGATCAAGTAGCTTGACGATAGCCTCTCCGCTTGCGTAAGCAAGGAGAGACCGATCAGCACTATTTGCGGGAGGAGACGCTGAACCGGGTAACGCAATACCTAGGGCCTCGGCCTCTGCAGCCACCGTATTCGCAGTGTACATACCAGCACACGATCCCGCACCTGGACACGCCAGTCGCTCTAAAGTATGTAGCTCATCATCACTTATCTGACCAGCTGCGTGTGCACCAACCCCTTCAAAGACATCTTGAATGGTGATATCTTGACCTTGGTAGCGACCAGGCAGGCTCGCTCCACCATAGAGGAACACGGCAGCCACGTTCAGTCGAGCCGCTGCCATCAACATTGCCGGCAGGCTCTTATCACAGCCTGCAATAGTCACCATCGCGTCTAGGCGCTCCGCTGTCATTACGCACTCTACTGAGTCTGCGATAAGGTCACGGCTAGGCAGTGAAGATCGCATACCTACATGACCCATTGCTATTCCATCAGAGACTGCAACGGTAGAAAACCGCATCGGAACACCACCAGCCGATCTAACGCCTTTAGCTACTGTTTGGCCAAGAGCATCGAGTGTGATATTGCACGGCGTTAGATCATTACCGGCCGAAGCGATCCCGATCTGAGGTCGACTGAGATCGGATTCACTCAAGCCAACTGCCCGTAACATAGCTCTAGCAGGTGCTCTCGTCGGTCCTTCTGTAACCTCATGGCTGAACGGACGGTTACTAGGCATATAACTTACTCCTATCCCTATGGTTTTAAAGAACCCTTAACTGCTAGCATTCTCGTTCCCGAACTGACTATTCATGTTTCATGACTAATGACGATTAAGGGCTGGCATAAGTTGATCCTTACCCAAGAGCTTCGCAGTTGAAGTCTGAACTTTACAGAAGTTAGGAACTGTCGTCTGTCGTAAACGGACTGTTCTTCCCAACCCTGTCTGCAGTTGATCTGTGTTGTCTTGCGCTCTGTTACAGCGCAAGACAACCTTCCCATCTACCTTAGAGTCATAGGCCTTACAAACCCCAAGATTCGCCTTTAGATAACTTGCTCCCACTGTTTTTCAGCGAAGCGACGATGCAACTTTCCATCGTCATCGATTTGGAACAGATAGATCCAACCGTTATCTATCAACTCTCTGACTAGAACATGGCGAGAGATAATATCGTCCATCCTCTCTTGAGGCGCTTCGATCGTCACGTTGAGACGAACCGCCTCATGGACCCAGTCACTACCGTCGTGCAGCGATTGCAGGGCAAAGCCGACACGCAGGTCTCCTCCGTTCCCTTCAAGCACTCCGATCGAACCACCAACGACATTATGCAACACCTTATTGCCGCTACCAAAATGAAAGTTATCAACCATAGAGCCGTAGTACTGCATATTGATCCAGTTCGCCACCACCATTGGCGCAGTCATAATTAGCTCTAGTGTCGAAAAACCTTCGTCCTTTCGCCAGTTATAGTCGTGCAAAAAGGCACGACCCGCCAGATCAACACCTTTAGTTCGTTCTCGAGGAGCTGCAATAAAGGCAGCGTTGCCAGCAAGCGCCCACTCGGGTCTGACTTCAGCCCAATCTCGGGTTCGTCTCCGCATATCACGCATTACTGCAGCAGCAGGAAGAGAACCTGTACCTAACAGGTTAGCTCGCTGCATTCGCGAGAGTTCACCAGCATCAGCTAGCCACTTACGCAACTGCACCAAGTCTTTTGCATGAGTTGCTGGCAGATCTTCTGTATCAAAGAGCATAACCTCATCGGTTGTAGTATCGTGGAGTCCCGCAACAAAGTAAGTATCTTGTGGAATCTTAATTCCTTTTTCCTCAAGACCTCGTCTTGTCGTCGGATCGTTGAGCAATGCAACAGCGATCCTGGCACTAGCCTCTCCTGTCTGTCCGGCACATGCGCCACAGTCGAGCCCGGTTCCTTGCGGATTGTTTACCGTAGTACTACCGTGTCCTGCTAACACTACGATCCGAGCAAACGTCTGCGTCAGACCCATATTGTTTAATATGAAGCCTCCGACTGCCGCTAGGTCGTTCTTTGGAATACCAGCAATTTTCTGACTAGATCCAGGGGCATTAATCGCAGTCAGCTGTGGCCGAAGCTTCCGTTTCGTTTCAGCATTGAGTCCTCTCTCATCAGGATGAGGTACCGTACGCGTCCAACCCATACTGTCGCCGAAAAGTTTGGGGATATATATCAACCCTGTTGATTCGACAAACGTGAAAGTCGATACTGCTGATGTTTTAAAGCCTTTCCATGCGCTAGCCACCCGAAGTCGTAACTGTCTTTTGTTGACTTCACGTTGCGTCTCGCCCGCGTTAGCATCGCTCAGACCCTCCCACACTTCATATGGAGGATTGAATATGACAGGAAGATGGCCCTTGGGAGTGTCTGCTCCAAAGGGAACATACTCCATAAGAACCCCAAAAAATCCTGCGAATCCCAAGGTTTGAACTCCTGGCGTTACAGTTTCTAATGCACGTCGGATAACTTCCGAACGTACGTCTATACAGAACGCTGCCTGTACAGCGGGTCGCTCATCTACTTTATCTCCAAGGAGTGACGACTTTATGGATTTGGTTAATGAGCGTTGAAAGCCGATCTCCAGCGCTCTTTGCAAGATAGCATCAACTTGCTTCGTCGGGTCTTGTACTCCCCCATTTTTCTCTGTCCCCAACGCAAGTCGCCAATTTCTTGGAGCGTCGGTGTGGGAGTAAACTTTGGCGAGAATTGCATCCCAACAAACTCGAATCGCAAGGAGGTCTCGTAAGGATTGATCGGTCTCACCTTTCAACTCAGCCTGCCAGCGAAGATATCGAGCCCAACCAGCCCATCCTCCAATACTCAAAAGCGCCGCTAAAAGATAGTCATCTACCATCTCTGCTGGAACCGAGAGCTCCGAAAGAGCCCAGGCAACTGCACCGGTAGCACTTTTGGGAAGAGTAGCAGTAACGTCTTTTACTCCTCGTAGACCCATAATTCGAAGACTCTTGTCGAACTGCATAAACTTAAGCCAGCCTTCGTATAAAGAGGCGTCGCGCCATGGCATAGTCCATATCGCTTGTCCCTCGTCAAAGTAGGCGGCGCAGTAGTGGCTTATCCTTTCCACGACGACTCTAGACCAATCACGATCGCCATTGGCAGAGACCACGTCGCTAAAGAGAGGAAGTGACGCAGTATCGGGTACTAAAGGCTCTTTCATTGCGTGTTCGAGTTGACTTACATCCCAAGGACTCTGCATCTCATTCAGAGCGTCGGCTAAGTCCTTTCTCGTGATCCGACCATTAGCAATCCTTTCCGTATAGTATGAGCGAGGCATAGTCAAGCCTTTTCCAGTCAATTTACGAAGCTTCTTATCAGCCTCCCAGAAAGGCAGATCACGCAGACCAAAGTAGGGATTCACAGCAACAAAGTGCTTAAGTGGCCACAGAGGAGCGATCTTTAAACAAGCTCTATCAATCTGAGCATCAGTGTCTTCATTAGGCAGTACGGCCGTCTCTATTGGGTTCATCGTGCACTCCTTTTAGCTAGCTGTGTATGAGAGTTTGGAGTATCCATATCTATCCTCTTTCTTGTCTTGTTTGCGTCTAACTTTGTCAACTGACTGAGTACGAGATCGACGTACATCCCGTTATATATGCTCATATACATCGCCTGCCCAAAGCGTGATCTTTGCAAGCGGGGCATGAGTT
>JAJYGI010000064.1 GCA_021790735.1 Actinomycetes bacterium
CCTGTCTGAGCGTTTAGCGCGTAGAGGTGATAGTCGTCGCTCTCTGCATATATGATCCCATTTACCGCCGTAACTCCCACAGCGTTACCAAGGTATTGAGTAAGTTTGACCGGGGCATCTCGTAGACCCAAGTTAGCGAGGTCAGGGAAGGTCGAATTTAGAGGGACCGCCGCCTGCTCTGCGAAGCTCCAAGAGACCCCATTTTTAATCCAGGCCGGTGAACTACTCGATGCTGGGTAAAATGACTCGTGGTTACTCGCCCCTTCATACTGCGTCCAAGACTTCGGGAAGGATTGAGTGTTAGCTCCTTGAGGTAGTGCTGGTGCTACCATGTTAAGTACAGCTGTCCGTATCGCGTCTTCTGATCCACCGACTCTCGATACCTGGTAACCCATCTGGGTCAATCGACTCTCAATGTTCGTACTAATCGAGCTCGTGTCTCCTACTAAATAGATCATTGGCTTACCGGGTTGTGGTTGAAAGGGTTGCACCGTACCACTTGGCGCTACTTGCGGAATCGACAGACTCGTAAGCGCATCCATAGTAGCCGACCCTATGTGTTGAGAATTTTCGGTCAACAAAAGGGCTCCTGAGAGCTTCGTAGCCAGGGCTTGGCCTAGTTGCACAGTTCCCGCCTGTGATGGGCTCCCAGAACACAACACCACGCTAGAGGCACCGTTAGGAAACAGGCGTTCAGTCATGGTAGCTTCAGCCTTGATGTTGCTGTACTTTGAAGAACTCGACTGATTGGAAGAGCTTTGTCCAGCAAAAGCCGAGTTGCTAATCGCCAACGATGAGGCAACCAACGCTCCGGTCAACGACACTGCATAAACAGCTCTTGATTTAATTTTCATCGCTAATCTCCTATGTAGCACGTCATCTATGAAACTTCTTACAAAGAGAAGTGACACCTGATGGTAAGCGACCAGCGCGTCCAAGATGGGATTAAAGTATCTTATTTTTGCTAAGAGGCCCTCTTATTTTTCCCTAAGAACCCACCTCGGTTCATCCATATCATCCCCAGTCTCCCAGATCTGGACGAAACGCTATACCGATTCGCCATACAACCCTCTGACGAAACGTTACTTATCGAACAAAGACGGAGAGCGTCCTCACGGTCTCATACGACATCGAACTCCAAAGTAAACAAATGCCTTCAATACCGTTTTGAACATCGGCAAAGTCACGTATCTCCGGGCTGTCAAACGCTGCTCACCTGATCAACGTGGCGCTCACCACATGATCCGGTTGCGCCAAGGTCAGAGCCCAAAGTAGTTCTCAGAACCGGGCAATGTCGGAGTTGTCTCACAGTAGCAAGCCAAAGCTAGCAGACTCATCCACCAGTACCAATTCATCGGAACCTGAGTTCTTGGTCGTGTCAGAGTGATGGGAGCAGTACCAGGTAATCCCAACCATACGGCAGAGCCAGAGGTCCTATCCGTAAGCGCAGCGGCTTCACTAGAACCTATCTATTTCAGAGGCATTCGACTGTTTGTCGCCCCAAAGTAACGGCACCCTTACTATACAGATCGGGATATCTGGCTGTTCGGTATCAACACTGCTGGGTACACAAGAGCCAGACGCAGGACCGGGAACTACTTAGTGACAACTCCGAGAGGTGCGAAACACACTTAAATTCATCTGCACCACAGTCAAAAGTCAAGAGGCGCTAGCTGGATGTGCCTTCGCTATCCATCAACGACATCAGGATAAGTCAAAAGACGCTGTGAATGATGTGTCAGTTCTTAGAGACTGAAGTCTCTCAAGATATAGGTTTGTGCGATTAGACCTGCCATCAACGATCCATAGAACTATAATTATCACAGCGTCGCTTAAAACTAACTTTGGGGGGACAAACTATGTGGAGTGTCGCACCGACTGCTTTATCGCGCCTAAAGACCATCCGTATTGCAACGATACCTTTATGCGTCATGGCCGTTATCGTATCGCCGCCAACCTATCGTTTCGCAGTAGTCCTGGGACTCTTAGCGTTGTTTGATTGCTTCTTATGTAGGCGTCTCTCAGTTACTAGTCCAACTGCTGCAATAGTGCGCGACCTCGTGTATGCCGTTGGTTTTTTCGCATGCTATGTAGCTAATCCCGCGGTACCTGCTCTACTCCTATATCTCGTTCCTCTCGTAGAGATATGTATCTGTTGCAGCACACAAAAAGCGAGAACCGCTCTTTATATAGGAGGTTTTCTTATGGCTGCAAGAGTAGTCGCGCTAGCCGCCACGGGACACTTTCTCTCCCACCCAGTCTGGCTTATTTTTATGAGCCTACTGCTAGTCGCATCCTTTGGTTTAGGCGTCTACTTGCGAGCAACGCTTGAAGGGAAAGAGGAGTTGCGTCTCGCGAAGTCCGATCTTCACATCGAGATGACCAACTTAATAGTGGCGGCTTGTCTAAAGCTTTCGAATAGCGAAACTAGCGACGGGGTAAACGACGTCTCGTTTTCCGAGAGGGTCTCTCGGGCCATGACTAAGCCGGATGGAAGCGAAGAACTAGCAGAGATTTTTGCTAGTAAAGTCCATAAACACAACTCTAACACGTCACTTCTAACTAGGCGGGAACTCGAAGTCATGAGTCTCATGGCTCAAGGAAAGTCATACACCACTATTGCAAAGGAGCTTCAGGTATCTGAAGGTACTGCACGAGCTCACGGTGCATCAATTCTTAGAAAAACCAATTCACATACTCGAGATGAAGCGGTACGCTGGGCAAAAGATAGTAAAGTTCTGGAGAAGTTAACTCAGGTACCGATAGAAACCTTATAAATTTTTGTAAGCTGTGCATCGCCCAGAACAACACGTAATCGATGTAGTTCAAACCAAAGTTTTAACTACAATACCATACAAGTCGCCATCCTGGGAGTTCTCATAGGTCAGATTGGCAAGTAACGAATCGACTTTAAAGGTATAGGTCAGCTAGGACTCACCCTTAGATCTACGCGAGTTCCAAGGGTCACAACACCAACCTCCCGCGAAAACCCTACGATGTCACGCAACACCGGTGATCGCTTGCTATCTGATACTCCTTGAAACTAGCAAGAACTCGCCAAGTTATAGCTTGGTAATGCTACTGGCAAAAGCCAGTTAATCACGCAACCTAAGACAGACACAGTTCCAAAGACTCTGTGGCCCTATTTGCACAACTTTAGGCACACAACCAGGCGAACTCTTTCGATAGCTGTTGGACCTCGTGTTTAACTAAACTGTAAAACTCTATGGCTTTCGCACAGATTTCTACAGAAGGTACTACCAATTCGTTCTGGTAGACACGCCTACTCGACTAGAGTTCGATTCTCTTTAGATTTCGCACAGCCTGCGCTATTCGCTGTTCATTTTCGATCAAGGCAAACCTTACGTACCCATCTCCCCCGGGTCCAAATCCTACGCCTGGAGAGACCGCTACCTCGGCTTCGTCGATCATACGACTCGCAAACTCTAGAGATCCCACTCTACGATACCTATCGGGAATGGGAACCCACACGAACATAGTGCCCTTAGGTCGCTCTACCTCCCAGCCAAGTCGCGCTAGACCATCGCATAGGACATCTCGACGTTGGCGATAGATTTCGGTCACCTCCAAGGGATAGTCCTGTGCTTCACGCAGCGCCACAGTTGCGGCGATCTGTATCGGCTGAAAGGTACCGTAGTCAAGGTAGCTCTTCATCTTCGCTAGAGCTTGGCAGACCTCTGGATTTCCTACCATAAAACCCATCCGCCAACCCGCCATTGAGAAAGACTTCGTCAGAGTATAAAGCTCAACCGCCACCTCTTTAGCACCAGGAACCTCTAAGATAGACGGAGGCTTGACTCCGTCGAAGTAGGTATCAGAGTATGCAAAGTCGTGCACCAAAACCACGTCCCGGTCTCTAGCGAAGCTGACCAGTCGAGTCATCCATGCAAGATCTACACATGTCGTGGTTGGATTATGAGGGAACGACACAATTATTACTCTCGGGCGCGGCCAACTAGCCTCAAAACTTTGGACCAGGCGTTGGAAAAACTCCTCTTCCGGAAGAGAGTCTCTAGCCTCAGATACGCCGAGCGGTACTTGGATCACCTCCGCTCCGGCGAAAAGAGGTGCCCAGATATGAATCGGGTAACTTGGTGAGGGGACGAGAGCCACGTCTCCTGGTCCTACTAGCACCCACATTAGATGGGTCAAGCCTTCCTTTGCACCGATAGTTGCAACTACCTCTGTTTCAGGATCAAGATCGACGTTATACATGAGCTTGTATCTCTCAGCGATCGCTGCCCTGAGGTTAGGAATACCCTTTGAAACCGAGTATCGGTGATTTCTAGGATTTCGCGCCGCCTCTGCCAACTTGTCTACAGCAACATTAGGAGAAGGAATATCAGGGTTACCAAAGCCAAGATCCACTACGTCTCTTCCGGCTTTTCGAGCTTCCCTCTTTTTTGAGTCCACCACCGAAAACACGTAAGGAGGAGTTGAGTCGATTCTTCGAAACTGCACATACCTATGGTACATGTCTCTCAATCCCTTGTCTTTGCTAATCAAAAATGCTGCGCGCTAAGAGCGCCGCCCCAACTGAACCAGAGTACTCCTTATAGGTAGCGTTCCTAAATACAGGAAGAACAAAACGTTGGCTTGACGGAATGTACCGTGACACCTCGAGCGAAAGTTCCTCCAAGAAGTTACTCCATCCAAGGGGTACTCCCCCACCGACAACCACCTCAGCAGGGTTGAGAATCCGTACTACCCAACCTACACCACGAGCGGCAAGCTCAATATAGCGGCTCTTTTTTCTCGTTGCAGTCTCAATATCATCGCTCTCGCTTATAAAACATGACCTCAACTCCGCCTCGAGACAACCAGTTGCCCCACACTCACACAGACTTGAACCACCTACGTAACAATGCCCAAGCTCTCCAAAGAGACCATCTGCACCCTTGAACAAGCGTCCTTCATAGAGAGCAGACATCCCTATTCCAGTCCCAAAGTTAATCGTTACGCTAAAGAGACCTAATGAACTATCTGCTTCGGCAAGCGCCGCACAGTTAGCGTCATTTTCTACAACGATACAAGTTAGGGATCCATTACTCAAGAGATCTGCTACCTGGATATCTACAAGCTCTGGACGATGAGGGGAAAATAACACGGAGCTTGAAGCGTTGCTCACCCATCCCGCAACTCCCACCCCAATGCCTCGTGCATCTTCAAGGCTGTATCCACAGAGAAGCTCGGACGCCTTCTCTCTCAAATCAGATAGAGAAGAGAGGTTCACGTATCCAAGGTTTAAAGGCTCACCGTCTCTAAACACTAGCGAGGCGGATAGTTTAGTACCGCCTACATCCAAGCCAACCCAGAAATCCACTCCGCTTGTCAAAGAACTTTTTCTTTTGAAACTTACCTCTACTTCGCCGAGATATTAGACTCGACGCGTTGCTTGAGATCCTCCAAAGCCGCGTGAATGATCTTTGACTCGGCTCGACGCATTACAAACCCCGGGAAAGGTACAATGAGCTCAGCGCTAAGCTGGTACGTTACCTGGGTGAAGTTCTCTTCCGATGCGCTCAACTGGTACGAGCCATCGAGCTTAGATACGATGTCACCACGAATGAGAATCCAACTCAGCTCGTACGGCGCCTTAGAGTAGTCGTACTTCAGTGTATATGAGGCGCTGCGACCGAAAGCTACAGCTCGGTAGGTCACCTCTGCAGCTCTCCCGAACTCATCGTTGGAGTTCACCTCGACCGCTTTTATATCTGAAGCCCACAGCGGGTAAGATTCAAACTCCGTCACTACTGAAAAGCACTCACTAGGTGATGCCTTTACAACTATCGTCTCAGAGGCTATCTCCACATCTACTCCTAGCTAAATTCCTCGTGGACACTCCACATAAATAGTATGGTCCAACGTCAACCAATAAGTACACTATCAAGAGCGTTCTTCAGCTCCTCTGATAACAGATCGTAGTCAAATCGTTCGCTCACAAAAGCTCTTCCTACAGATCCAAATGATCTTTTTAGCTTTTCATCACCCAAAATAGACTCTATCGCAGTTTTTACGAGTGCTGGACTGTTGGGAGGGTCTACCAAAAATCCAGAGCGCCCAGTCAGCAACGTCTCGTACGACCCGCCGCTTCTCCCTACAACGACAGGTAAACCGGTCGCTGCTGCCTCCAAAAATACAATACCAAACCCTTCCTGTTCTAGTCCCATCCATCGCGATCGAGTGGCCATAGCGAAGACGTCTCCGGCCCAGTAGAGCTTGCGCAACTCACCTTTAGAAAGGCCCCCTAAAAAGGTCGCATCCACCGAGTGACTTCGAGACAGCGATTGAAGCCGTCTTGCCTCTCGGCCAGCACCTCCCAAAAACACACGAGGTCGCTCCTTAGCCTCGATCAGTGATACCGCCTTTAGAACCGTGTCCGCACCCTTTCGCGGCACAAGTCGCGAGACGAAGACAACCACCTTTTCCTCGCTCTGAATACCAAAGTACTCTCTAGCCTCAGCTCGCTCAGCTGGATCAGGTGGTCGGAAGTACGAGAGATCGACGCCTGGCCTCACAACAGCAACCTTATCTTTTACGTCCTTACCAAAGGTAGCCATAAATGAGATGACCTCTGACGCCGGATACCCTCCGCCGGCCACTATCAGAGCCGCACCATCTATCGTCTTTGCGAGTTGGTTACGAAGCAACGGAACTCCAGCAGGGATAACAAACTCCGCTCCAAAGGCTACCACAACGTAAGGTAGACTCAAACGACCTCCGATTAGGCCCAGCGGCAGTGCTGGCTCTATTACCACAAATGCAGCATCCATCTCCGCAATCTCACGTTCAACCAGTTGCCTAAGGGAAGCGGTAGGCAGGAGGGGGCCCTTGACTCTGGTTACCTTGAACTTAGCCTTCTCATCAAAGTCTCGATCTCTATCTCGATCAGCACTAAATGGACAGATCACTGAGAAGGACTCTGGATCTAGACGACTCCAGAGCTCGTAGTGATAGTTCTGGATGCCTCCCCGCTTTGGTGGAAAGTCATTGGTTAGGAGAATGTGTCTCGTCTTCACCACGGGGAGTCTAACCCACAAGGTCTCCACATCGAGTTATCCGCGTCTATCCCGATCAAAGTTCGCTTTACACAAGTCTCGTTGGCGCCTCTAAAGAGGTCGAAGCGTATGGGCTTTGAATCCGTGCTTCGACAACGACCAAGTAGCTTGCTCCACTAGTATTGGGTCGTCGCTGGATCTATATCTACTTAGAAGCTCGAACTCTTCAACGTTGAGCATGTCTTTGTTACCCAGAGCTAAAAGGGCGTTTCTTCGTAGATGGTTTGGCGCTCGCCTTGGGATGTAGAGTCGTCCATAGGTTTGAAGTAGTTCGTCGTCGCCTAGAGACAAGATAGTGACGGGCGAGATCGCTGCCTTCACATCCATTGGACGCAAGGCATCACATGCGCTGTCTACAGTCTTTGAACCTATCGGGCAGACGACTTGGCACTCATCACAGCCGTATATTCTCTGCCCAACCGACTCTCTAAGTTCTAATGGGAAAGGACCTTCACGTTGGAGAAGCCAAGAGATGCACTTGGAAACCTCCAATACGCCAGCTTCATCTAAGGCTCCTGTAGGACAGGCTTGCTGGCACCTATGACAGCTACCGCATCTGGAGCTAACCGGAGTCGCAGACACCTTTAGTTCAGCACTCGTCACGATGGAGCCCAACACCACGTTCGAGCCTACCTTAGGAACCAGCAAGAGAGAGTTCTTCCCAATCCATCCCAAACCTGCCCGACGGGCTGCTGCCTTATCCACTAGTGCGTTATCGTCTAAGACTACCTGAGAACGATAACGCAGCTCCCGTAGATGCGATGCAGATGCCTCAAGTATAGAACGCAACTCTCCGTAGTAGTCTTTTCGAGCATAGCTAGCAATGTGGTTCGTTTCATCAACGGAGGGCTTTGGATAAGCCAAGGCTGCGACGACGATCGACTTTGCATAAGGATAACTTGCGGTTATGTGGGTAGAGCGATAAGGATTACGATAGGTAAACTGCATCGAGTCGTTTCTCCTGGTGACTTTGCGACGCAAGAGAAAGTTCATTTCAGACTCAAAACCTAAGACAGACGTAACACCGACCGCTACTGCTCCACCACTCAAAATCTCATCAAATACCTCAGCCGTCAGAGCAAGCGAGGACTTTGATGCAATCGCTACGCTCTGCTCTCTTAGCATAGGCTCAACTCACCCTTGATTCACGAACTACGGTGAACCCGTCTAAGACCAGCCGCTTTAAGTTGATGCAGAAGGTCTCGCGGATCGACGAGAGCAGCTCCTTGCGCCAAGGCCTTTGATAAAAGACGTTCTGGAATGTCGTAATGGTCCTCCTGGAACGCATGTCTTGGGACCCCTAGCGTCTGCGCAAAGCTATGTAACTCATCCAACGATGAGTTACTGATAAGGTGCGACCAACGTTCTCCGTCTTTGTGCCACAGCGGTCGATCTATAAGTACCATCTCTTACAGCAATCTCAGTCGTACTTCTCAGTTTTCACTGACCCTGATTGCATCCCTAGTCCAATCAGCACCTTTTCGCTCTCCTCAACCATCTCAGGAGGACCACAGATATATGCAACACTGGAGTTAACCTCGTGAAACACCTCAGAGATCATCTCTTTGTCAATTCGACGATGATACCTAGCCCGAGGATCACCGAGCGACCTCGTAAAGGTGTGAGATACGCTGAGCCAAGAGTTCTCCTGACTTAGTCTCTCAAGCTCATCCCGGTATATGACGTATTCGTAAGACTTCGAGGAGAAAAGCAGATGCATCGGCACGTTCAGCCCTTTGCTCACGCCGTAGCGAATCATGGCCATCAATGGTACTACACCAGAGCCTGCCCCGATCAAGAGAACCGGACCTCCGTTCTCTTCGGTCCAGGTAAAGGCCCCATAAGGACCTCTAACCTCTAACTCCTGGCCGACAAAGCTCTCTCGCACCAACTTCGGAGATACAAGACCACCAGGCGTCTCTCTAATACCTACATCAACCACAGAGTAGTCAGGGAACGGTGATGATCCTACTGAGTAAGCACGCTGTATCGGCCTTGGTCTTCCTTCTATTGGAATCCTTATGTTGTAGTACTGACCAGGAAGGAAGGGAGAAGGATCTGGAACTTCAATCTGCAAAGTATTAGTCTCTGGGGTCTCCACCACAACTCCAACCACTTTACCAAGCTTCCAGGTCGGAGGCTTAGAACGAGCTTCACCAGGCCGAGATCTTCGTGTAGGTATTGGAACTTCCAGTTCTACGTCGCCACTTTTCTGTACATTTTCCACATAATTAGAATAATACCGACAAAGAGGTAGTAGATAGCCCCTTGGATATTAGTCACGAACTAAAAGGGATACTAGATCTCAGTCACCCACTTTGATGACTCACACCATCGGCATGAAACCTCTAAAATCTCGCGCTTCACTACCTCCTCACCCTCAACTCCTAACTCCCCACCGACACTAAAGTGATAGAAGGCCTTGGAGATAACGTCTGTCGTGACATCAAATCTGGTCACATTTCCACAGTTTGTACAACGATATCGAAGAGTTTCCACGCTAAGCACGTTACCTTTAAAGGTGTGTCCCTACGGCTGTCTAATGTGCACAAGTTCATAGTTCCAACGCTCAGAGAGCTGTCCGGTCTACATGAACAATACGACGGCAAAGTTATGGACCTAAGCGACGACTCCGTCTTGTCGATGCTAAAAGAGCTTGGCTCTGGTGAAGACCCTGACACGAATAGTATCGAAAGATCTCATCTTCACATCTACGAAGAGGGGGTACGTTTCGAGTTTATAGAGCTACAAGCACACAAGACGAACCCCTTCGTACACCTAGATAATCTCGATGTCTCCTGTTACGACCGAGACTACCAAAGCGCTTCTTATCGATTCGAGATGAAAGTCAGACACCTTGATGCGTGGGAAAGGGCCATAGATCAAGCGATATCAACGCTTACGAATGTCTCCGCTCCGATGGCACGGGCGGCCGTTTCGACCTTAGACAACATGATGAACGCTGTCATCGGGGAAGACCTTCCAAAACAGACAAAAGATAAGGCAGCCTTGGCGCTACGGAGACTGCGCGAGCACCTTGAAACGTTCGCGAGCGATTCAAACAACAAGCGCTCAGCAGCTCTGGGTCGAGAGAACCTTGAACGCTACCTCGGTGTCTTTGACGCAGTGAGCTACGATCTCAAAGAGATTGAGGAGTGGGCAGAACAAGAGGTCGTTAGGCTACGTAGGCTCTTGACAGAAGGCATAGTCAAGTCACGAAGATCTCTAAAGAATCCGACTCTCGAGTTAGACGATCTATTAGGCGACTACCCGCCTATGAATGAGGTCTACAAAGAAGCAGGAGAGACGATCTCAAAAGCACGCAGCTTCGTCGAAGAGAAGGAGATCCTCCCACCTCTTGGTGGAAACTGTAGCGTCGGACCCGCTCCTCTTTCAAGGCGATGGGCTATGGCTATGATGTCATGGAACGCACCTTACGAACGCCCAGCACCTGCAATGTACTACATAACTCCTCCGAATGACAGCTTCTCACCTGCTGAGACTGACGAGTGGATGCGAGTATTTTCAAGAACAACCCTTCCAGCGATAACTGTCCACGAAGTAATGCCGGGACACTTCGCCCACGGGCAGATGCTTAGGACCGCGAACTCCGATATTGCTCGAACCTTGTTCTCTAACGCATTCGTGGAGGGTTGGGCACACTACACAGAAGAACTCATGCACGAAGAGGGCTTTATGGAAGATGATCCTCGCTTCCAGGTTGGTGTAGCGCTTGAGGCCCTTGTGCGCATAGCTCGCGTACTTTCGACCGTTGCGCAACACGCCAACGGGTGGTCGGTCAAACAAGCAGCTACACTCTTTGAAGAGATTGCGTATCTTCGAGGACCCGCCGCTTACTCAGAGGCTGAGCGAGCGCTGTTCGATCCAACCTATGCACGGTACTCGCTCGGGAAAAAGGAGATACTTAAGGTTCGAGACGACTCTCGAGCGACACTTGGAGGTCGATTCCACCTAGGTCGATTCCACCAAGCGCTCTTACGCTACGGGTCCCCTCCTCTTGGGCTTCTTTCAAAGATCGTCGACGAGTCCGCTCAATCTGAATGATATAGCGCCTACGGTGCTTCAATAGCTAGACACAACTACGGCATCCACAGGCGCTGGGCACTTTGTACCTCAAGAGGGGCTAACCACTTGAGAGCTCAAGAGAGCGATACTTTTATCGAACGTATGTATGATAGCAACCGCTTTAAAGTACAATACTATAGTGCAGCTTACGTTAAATTACGAACTAAGCGAGTTATCTAAGGTTAGTTTCTGCGTGCTTGACGTAGAGACTACGGGTAGTGACCCAACCTTATCATCCCTTACGGAGATAGCCGCCGTCAAGGTTATCGGTGGAGAGATCGTCGACCGGTTCGAAAGCCTGCTACGTCCGGAACATAAAATTCCGCAGCGAATAGTAGCTTTAACTGGAATCAGCGATTCAATGGTTCATAATGCACCACTTGAAGAGGACATCTTGCCACAGTTTCTGGAGTTTCTGGGAGACTCCGTGCCGGTAGGTCACAACGTCAACTTCGATCTCCGTTTTATAAACGCAGCCTGCCTGCGACTAGGGTTAGATCCACCTTCTACGAAACATCTAGACACACTGTCTCTAAGTCGGAAACTTCTCGTTGGAGAGGTAGATAACTTTCGTTTAGGTACCCTATCTGAGTACATAAAGACCTACCATCGTCCTTCGCACCGAGCCATGACTGACGTTTTAGCGACCGTAGAACTCCTACATGTGCTCATAGAAAGAGCTGGCCAAATCGGTATACATCACCTTGAAGATCTTAGGTTCATACCGGCGATAGGGAAAAGACGTTCTGGCGAAAAAGTATCAATGGCGGCCAAGCTGCCTCATTGTTGCGGCACTTATCTCTTCCTAGACGAAACTTTAAACCCAATCTACGTTGGGAAGGCTTCTGATATTCAAAGCAGGGTTCGCAGTTACTTCGGGTCAGAACAGCGTAGGAAGATACCTGTGCTCCTTGAGCGTCTCTATAAAATCGACTACATCGTGACGCCTTCAACGCTGGAGGCAGAGATTTTGGAGCGACGCCTAATTCGAACCTTTCAACCAAGATTTAACTTCCAACAAAAAACTCAAGAGCTCTGGTGGCTTTCGCTTGAACAAGATAAGGCTTTGGAAAGTACAGCTTTCCCTCCCGACACCTCGTTCCACAAAGATCCATCCCTAATAGGACCTTTCTTCTCAAAACATGCGACTCGGGCCGCACTGCGAGCGTTACGAGAAGGTGGTAACGCCAACTTGAGCGGCAAGGACCTACTCCAAAGAAGTCGGTGGCTCGAAGAGCTGCACATCAATCTTGAGTCCCAGATGCAGACTTACGCTCATCGTCGAGAGTTCGAAAGAGCGGCACTGTTACGAGACGACGCAAAGACGTTACTTACAAAGTTTGCAACTACATATCTCCTAAGAGATATCTGTTCACTCTCATTGGTTGAATTTCATGAACTAGATAGAACCTGCACTATTTCAGCTAACTATGGACGATTTAATCTAGGTTCGAACAGTCCTTGGATCAGACGTTGCCAAGAGTCCGTCAACGATCTCTACTTTGACTCTACTATGGCCGCATACGGGTTACTTAAAGGCACTTTGACCTCAACTACGTCGCTAGCATCGCTATTTAAAGCCCAGTCCATACATACAATTGCAAAGGGGTTCGCTCCTAAGGTACCTAACTGACTTTTTATGTTAGGCGACCCATCAAGACGCTAGCGAATCGATTTGTTACTCGTAGCAAGAGTCAAATAGCGTTAGGACCTTACGACACGAGTCAATCTAAAGAGTCGCTGTTAGAGATAGCAATCAGTCGCTCAAGGGCAGTTAAGGCCGTACCTTGGCTCACAGACTCTCGAGCAAGTTCTACACCCTCTGCAATCGAGTCAGTCACGTGAGAGACGTACAGTGCTGCTCCCGCATTGAGAAGGAGGATGTCGAGCTTAGGGCCCTTTAGTGAACCTTCCAAAATTTGAACAAGCTCATCAGCGTTTTCTTTGGGGGTTGCCCCTACAAGCTCCTCGATAGAACATAGTCGAAGTCCAAAGTCGCTTGGATCTAGTTCATACCGTACAATACGGCTCGACGACTCGTCTCCCTCTCTCATGATCTCGGTCACTAACGTCGTTGACGTAAGAGATACCTCATCGAGTCCGTCCGTGCCATAGACAATAAGAGAGCCTTGTGCCCCGAGGTGTTGAAGCACTCCTGCTACTACATCTACCATCTTTAGATCGGAGACTCCAACTAGCTGGAATGGCGTGTCCGCAGGGTTGACTAAAGGGCCCAAGAAGTTAAAAGCAGTAGGAACCTTTAGCTCCCGCCTTACAGGAGCCACATGGGCCATAGCAGGATGATAACTCGGAGCAAAACAGAAGCCAATTCCGGCTTCTTCAACACAACGGCGAACCTGTTCAGGCGATATATCTATGTCAACACCTAGTGCCTCAAGAACGTCAGCAGAACCGCTTTTAGACGACGCGGCTCTTCCACCGTGCTTGCATACCTTCCCGCCTGCCCCGGCAACGATCAAAGCAGATCCTGTCGACACATTAATCGTATTTCGACGATCTCCGCCTGTACCACAGGTATCCACTGCCGGTTCTGAAAGAGTAACTCGTCTTTTAAACCTCGACATCACCTCAGCAAAGTTACTCATCTCAGAGATGGTCTCACCCTTGGTTCTAAGTGCCATAAGGAAGGCCGACATGGTTATCTGTGAGGTTAGACCTGCCAACATATCTTCCATCGCCCAAGCAGACTCGTTCGAGGAAAGGTCAACTCGACTGGAGAGCTTTGCAAGCACCTCTGGCCACGAGATCGGAACAACTTCGGATCTGTTACTCACATTCATAACTAAAAAGTAATCGCGCATCCACGCTAATGCACCATAAAGTTCAATCTATCCAAAGAGGACGGTGAGGCTTTGTCGACAAAGTACCGATGAGGGCTCTTTGGTTCGAAAGATTCACCCTCAGTTACTCAAAACGTTAAGACCATTTTCAACGCAGTTTATGGACATTTCCTAGCCTTCCATAGCAAGGACCACACAAGGAGAAACAGTTTGACAACCCTATTTACACCGCAAGACCAGGCAAAGTTTTCACGATTTCACCTTCGATCTATCCTCACCACGGGCATGGGGGTATTCGCTGACGGGTACGATCTCTCATCGATAAGCGTCGTACTCCCACTGATACTGACTAGCTTTGGCATCAAGAAGTTAGACGGCCTTGAGACGTCCCTGTTGACCGGATCGGCCCTCGCAGGTGCTGCTATCGGAGCCCTTGTATTCGGTCAGTTAGCCAACAAAGGCAGAAAGCGCTACTACGGAATCGACGTTACATTGATGGCGGTTGCGGGCCTTGCCCAAGCCTTTGTTCCAAACGTCATGACCCTTATCGCAGTACGATTCATCTTGGGCCTTGGTGTCGGCGCAGACTACACCTTATCTCCGATGATCATGGGCGAGCACGCCAACGCTAAAGACCGCGGTAAGTCAATGGCACTAGGTTTCGGTGTCACTTGGGTGATAGGGGCTGCTGTATCTGCGCTACTAGACCTCTCTCTTACGACGATGGGAGCTAGCCCCGACATTGTTTGGCGCGTCGTACTTGGGGTAAGCGCAGTTTTCCCCGCGTCAGTAATCTACCTAAGACGAAAGATGCCTGAAACAACGAGGTATCTCGCTCGTATAGCAGGCGACAGTAGGTCAGCAACAAAGATCATCTCCGAGATCGACAGTGTCCAAGAAGTCAAAACTACCGAACAAACCATAAAAGATGACAACGACATCTCCTACTACATTCGCCGAAACTGGAAGCGGTTCTTCGCTCCAATCGTGCTTTGGTTTCTCTTCGACATCGTGGCTTACTCGGGAATTTTGTTTGGACCTTCTCTAATCGCCAAGGGGATAGGTATGAGCGCTGTCAGTTTCAGCCTCCTAAATACCTTCCTATTTACCATTCCAGGTGCTCTCATTGGGATCTCCGTCCTTGATCGCATAGGTCGGCGCCCAATACAGATCGTTGGATTTCTAGGGATGGCGGGTGGTCTCTTGGCGTTTGGACTTTACTCCCACTCAAGTACAGCTATGGTTCCAGCCACAGGATTACTACTATATGGAATGCAGAACCTGTTCTCACAGGGTGGTCCTGGGTCAGTTAGTGCCTCAGGGTTACTCGGCGTGGAACTCACTCCTACCAAGGCTAGAGGGTTTGTGCAGGGTCTCACAGTCGCTGGAGGACGAGTCGGGGCCACGATCGCAGCCTTTGTATTTCCAGCTCTGTTCAAAGCCTACGGAGAGTCGTTTGCGATCTACTTCCTCGCAGCTATTGCAGCTTTAGCAGCTGTCCTGACCCTTATTCTCGTACCTGAAACTAAAGGGCTATCCCTTGAGGAGAGTTCTATGGACGTCATCGTCATAGATGGAACACAAGTTCCATCCTTTATTGAGCCATAGATCAAAGCCCTAAACCTAAAAGTAGAAGGAGTCTCACGACTCCTTCTACTTTTTTTCACTCCAAATCATTGAGCTATCGGTTTTAGTCCCACCAAATGTCGTGGTGTAAGACTGCCTTTCCTATAAGTCCCAACTGTACTTGCGTACTTCCTTCCACAATTGTGAGCTGTTTTGCATCTCTATAGTAGAGCTCCGTTGGATGGTCCTCCATATACCCAGCAGCACCGAGAAGCTGTACAGCTAGAGAGGATGCCTTCACCGCCAGCTCAGTAGCGTAGTACTTGGACATCGATAGATAAGGAACCCACTCCTTGGTAAACTTTCCTTGATCAGCCAGCCACGCTGCCCGATAGGTAAGGAGACGTGCAGCTTCGATCTCTGTAGCCATCTTTGCTATCTCCCATTGAACCCCTTGGAAGTCAGCTACCGTCTGGTTGAAGGCCTCTCGAGCTTTGACATACTCTACTGCATACATCAACGCACCCTCTGCCAATCCAACGCCGCGCGCAGCTACGATGGGCCTCATCGCGTTCAGGCCCAGCATGGCCAGACGGAAACCTCCCACCTCGCCTATCACGTTCTCGGGCGGGAGATGAACATCGTCTAGGTGAAGTTCTCCAGTATCGATTCCATGCACTCCCATCTTCTTGTCGACCCTTGGAACGCTAACCCCATCAAAACCTCGCTCCACTATGAAGGCGGTAATCGAAGAGTGATCCCGTGAGCTAGGATCACCCGTCTTTGCAAACACCGTGTACCAGTCCGCTTGAACCACGCCAGATATCCAACACTTCGTACCTGAAAGTATCCATCCACCAGGAACTTTAGGGTCGGGCACCGCTCTTGTTCGCATGCCAGCCACGTCAGAGCCTGCCTGAGGCTCTGAAAGTGCGAATGAAGCCCGCTGAGTACCGTTAGCGATCGGCGGTAGGTACTTCACTTTTTGATCTTCTGATCCAGCGATCATAATTGGTCCAGTTGGGAGCCGCGTCAGTAGAAGCATAAGGGCTATCGTATTTGAGTACTTAGCCACCTCCTCAATGGCTATCGCAAGTCCAAGGATCCCAGCACCGGAACCACCGTAGGCCTCTGGAATACAAAGTCCGAGCATCTGGGAGTTCTTTAGAAGATCAAAGATATCTTGCGGATACTCACCAGAACTGTCAATCTCCCGGGCTCTTGGAGCCACCTTCTCTTGAGATAGCTTCCTCATCGTCAGCTGAAGCTCAAGCAGTTCCTCACTAAGATCGAAGTTCACGTCACACCTCATCTATTGGTCAAAAATACGTAATGACCATGATAGCTAACGTCACCATCGTTGACTAAGTCAGGGCTGCCAATCCATAGCCAAAGACCGCTTCAACTCCTCGCCTAGGTAAGCAGAAGCCTCATAGTGTTCGTGAGCTACCTTGAGCAAGACTGGAGAGTTGACAAAGTGTTCAAACGTTTGTTCACCAAGATCAAACTTCAAGTAGTGAACCGAAGGTGTTACGTCAGCTCGAGTCAGCTGAGATGCATGACCGGCCTCAGGGTAAGACTGAAAACTACCCGACGAAGTAACGATCCAAAGGCAGCTCTCAACTCCAGTTAGTACCGGCAGCCAGTACATAAGTTCAGACTTGGAAGTCAGTTCTATGAACAAGGTTCCAACGAGTTGACCCGGCTTAGGGATAAGGTTCTCATACGCCGAGATCTCTGCTTTTATCTGTTCGTCGGAGATCATTCTCTCCGCACGAGCCATCTCTTGTATCTGATACTTTACCGACTTTTTATTCTCAAACGTTAAAGACATGATCTCACCTAGGGCAACTCTTCGTAGACGTCTATACTCGATCATCTCCGACTTTATCTGCTCACGATGACGTTCGTAGGTCCTAAGGTCTTCGATCTCGTCTAACTCGATCATATTATTTAACATCTAGTTGATCCTTCCTGCTAATAGGACTTCCACAAAGATCTCCCATAAGAACTGCGGTCACTACTCCTGAGGGAGACCGTATCCGCGAGCTAAAACTGTAAGAGGGTGCTCAGCTTTTTGAAGTGTCTCCTCATAGATGGCGGTATTGGCTAGATGACAGTCCCCAACAAAGACGTTAGAGCCCGTCTTTTTGAGAGCCGAACCCAAGGCTTTAGAGATCTTCTTCGAGGAGTCATAGTTTTCACTTCGATATCCCCACGTGCCGTCAATTCCAGAGCATTTAGCAACGAGTTTTACCTTCGTCCCCATAAGTTTGATCAAGTCCCTACCTTTGATCCCCACATTCTGAGCTTGAAGATGACAAGCTGAATGATAAGTGACCTCTAAGGGTACGTCGCCAGTGAAGTCCGTACGTAAACCACCTTTTTGTCTATGAACCATAAAAAGATACTCACATGCGTCATAGGTCCTCGCACTCACCTGTTTTGCTTCTTCACCCTCTAGATAGATCGGATAGTCTTTCTTCACTACATATGCGCATGTTGGTTGAGCGATAACGATATCTCTATCCTCATCTATAACCTCTTTAAGTGCGGCTACGTTTCTCTTAGCCACCTTTTTAAACTCGTCGATATTTCCCTCATGAAGCCACGGGGCACCGCAACACCTCACCCCTTTTGGCACCGAACATTCAACTCCGTTATGCTCATAGACCTGCACTAGGTCTTTCCCAATCTCCGGAGCCATGTAATCGATAAAACACGTCGGATAAACACTAACTTTCGCTCTTCGATTTTCAATAAAAGGTCTCATCCTGGTGTTGAACCACTGCTTAAAACGAACCTTGGCATACGGAGGCAGTAGACGTTTTGAAGACACACCGCCAAAACGCTCCATAGACTTCCTAACCAAACCACTGTTGTCACCTATCAATTTGTTGGCGATAGGAGCTAGAGCAGAAGAGACCGTTCCAATAAGGTCGGTCCTCGCCATAACCTGATCAGTTACGTACTCAAGTGGCGGCTTCTTTCCGTTTTTTGTCTTTATTGCATTAGCTCTCATCATCAGGCGAGGAAAGTCTAAGTTCCACTCATGAGGAGGTATGTAAGGACACTTGACGTAGCATATTTTACACTGAAAACACTCATCTACGACCGCATCTTGTTGAGCGTTAGTTAGTCTCCCAACATCACCGTCATAAGAGTCCACCGCGTCGAAGAGCAACGGGAACGACCCGCAGTAGTGCAGACACATCCTGCAACCATGACAGAGATCAAAGACTCGAGTTAGTTCTTCTCTTAGATCACTCTCGATTAAGTAGTTCGGGTTGTATGGATCGTAAGTAGTTGTCATAGCATCCTTCAATCTCTTCAATTTAGAGGCGATGCATGGATACTAAGCTCCACACACCGCCCGAGCGAACTGCCTGTTTGATTAGACTTTATTAACCCAACGATTCAAGCCCTTGCGTGAATCGGCCAGCGTGGCTCTTCTCCGCCCTAGCAAGGGTCTCAAGCCAGTCGGCTACCTCGTCAAAACCCTCTTCCCGAGCGGTCTTAGCAAAGCCTGGGTACATCTCGGTGTACTCATAGGTCTCACCCTCGATAGCAGACTTCAAGTTGTCCTCCGTTGGTCCAACAGGAGTACCAGTCACTGGATCTCCAACTTCAGCCAAAAAGTCAAAGTGTCCAAACGCGTGGCCTGTCTCACCTTCGGCTACCGATCGAAATAGAGCAGCAACGTCTGGATATCCTTCAACATCAGCTTTTTGAGCAAAGTAAAGGTAGCGGCGGTTGGCTTGGCTCTCGCCGGCAAACGCCTCTTTTAGGTTTTCAAATGTCTTTGAGTTCTTCAGTTCTGCCATTTATTCTCCTTAGGCTTAGACAACTAACCAATATGCACCTTTTCACTGCTTTCAACTACAGAGTCACCGCCGTTGGTACGACACTTTACACAGGTGCCTCTAAATACAACTTCAGCCTTAGACACACTGAACATCTCATCTGGCACCTGAAGCTTCAAGTCTCGACTCATGGACAGTTGAAAGTCTCTAACCTTGCCGCAAGAGACACATACAAGGTGATGGTGCTCAGAATCAACGTTTGGATCGAAACGAGATGAACCCATCCCAAGGTCAAGGCACTGAACTTCACCCATCTCTTCAAGCTCCTTCAAAGTCATATACACGGTCTTCAAAGAGACCGTAGGCATATCTTTAACGAGATCAAGATAGATGCTCTCTGCAGTTGGATGTGAGGAGTTACCTTCAAGAAGTTCAAAGATTCTTCGCCTTTGAGGTGTCACCTTTCGCCCCGAGGCTCTAAAGAGATCGCATAACTTATCAGGACTTCTCACAACGATCATTATAACAGTAAAAGATTACTACTTGACAATCATTTACTATTAGCTTAAAAAGGCTACAGGCTATAGTCGACAAAAATAGAAGTAGTTTTTATCTGTGGTTAATCATTCAATATACAGCCAGTGGGACGAAACTGTTGATGGTAAGTTACCTTTCGATGTCGCAGTCGTCGGTGCTGGTTCAACTGGAGCTGGAGTAGCCCTTGACGCAGCGTCTCGAGGACTTTCCGTGGTACTTGTAGACAGGTCCGACGTGGCTGCAGGAACGTCTTCCTCATCGTCTCGTCTCATACATGGAGGACTCAGGTACCTTGAAAGCGGCGAGGTCTCCCTAGTAGCCGAAGCTCTGAGAGAACGCTCCATACTACAACGGATCGCTCCTCACCTAGTCTCCCCTCTCGGCTTCACTATCCCCATCAACTCAGCGTCCTCATCGTTTGCCTTTGCAAAGCGTCACCTATACTCCATGACACTTTGGGGGTATGACATAGCCGGATCTTTACGATCAGCCCCGCGACATAAGGTTCTCTCGAATAAGCAGGTGGTAGAGAATCTTCCAAAGATTCGCACTGAACATCTTCACGGTGGACTTCTATACCCTGACTCTTTGACTGACGACGCACGTCTAGTAAATACCGTAGTTCGAACGGCCATGAGAGCCTATGGAGCTAAGGTCTTAACCTACCTGGAAGTCGTAGGGATAGATACATTACCAGGTGGTTCAACGCTTCACCTTCGATCAACACTTGATCCCAGTCACAACCACACCATTGACGCAAAAGTCGTAGTCGTTGCGGCAGGCGTCTCCAATCAACGACTCGGACACCTCTTTGAAAAGCCGCCCGACTTCGAGATCCTTCCAGCCAAAGGTGTGCACTTAGCTGTCGATAGAGGTGTGCTTCCCTTAAAAAGCGCTGCCGCTATCGATCTACGCTCGGATGGACGAAGGGTCTTTGTCGTACCGTGGGGTCGATACACCTACTTTGGAACCACGGACACACCCTACCGTGGTGACGTAACCACACCAGATATAGATCAAAAAGACGTGCAGTACCTTCTAAATGGAGTCAATGAAGTATTTTCCACAGATATCCAGATAGTTCACGTTACGGGCGGGTGGTCTGGACTACGCCCATTGGTGAAGGACAAAAGCAAAGAGGATCTTGAAGAGGTCTCAAGAAAACACTCAGTTTCACGACAAAAAAACGTGATCTTCGTCGCTGGTGGGAAACTCACAACATATAGAGAGATGGCCGAACAAGTAACCAACCTTATATGTGATGTACTCTCCGTCTCAAAGAAGTCAGATACGAAAAACATCCCTCTGCTCGGTTCGGTGTATAAGCATCAGTTAGATGAACTTCATCGACGCGTCCATGGGACAGTATCCAAGGTCTCCACCTCTTTGGAGGAGCAGTCAAAAATTACACAGCACCTCATCGGTAGATACGGTGCGGAAGCTGTTAAAGTAAGTGATTTTATCGCCCAAAGGGGCCCTCAAGGGACTTACGATCTATCCAAGGTCGGTGAACTCTACGAGGGAGAGATAGAGTACATGGTTAAAGAAGAAGGTGCCCGTACTCTATCAGACCTGCTACTAAGGCGTTCTCGCATCGCTACCTTGGACACCTCGGTGGCGACCGAGATCGCATTATCTGGTGCCCAAAGCTTAAGTAGTTCACTCAATCTAAGTAGTGCCGAGTTCCAAAGGCAACTCAACACACTTAGAACTTCACGCTCGACGTTGGTTCCAAAACAAGACCCTAGATCGACCCAGCGAAAAGATAGTGAGGTAGAGAACTAGATGTCAGTGGTCGTACTTGACGTTGGCTCAACGTCGATTAGATCGTCGATCGTCACTAATGACGCAAAGGTCAAAGCCGTTGCTTCAGCCCCATTGGTTGTAAACCATGAAGGCCTATCGCAGATCGAATATGACGCTAACGCTTTAGCCAAATCAGCTGCTTACGTACTTGAAGAGGCGATCGCTAACCACCCATCGACGCTTGAAGGGTTAGCGATTACCACACAAAGAGCCACCTCGGTGATTTGGAGCAGGTCGCAGATTAAAGCCCTCGCGCCAGCTATATCATGGCAAGATCTCCGTACAACAGCTGCTTGTCTCTCTCTTGGAGCAAAAGGAGTTGCAATTGCCCCCAACGAAAGTGGTACGAAGTACGCTTATCTACTAGGAAAGTTAACAGATGAGGATCCATCGGATATCGCACTTGGGACGTTAGATAGTTGGATAGCGTTTTACTTGGGAGTGGGACACATAACAGACATCACTAACGTTGCCATGTCAGGGCTCACGACCAAAGATATAACTAGATACGACCCCAAGCGCCTCGAGGCTCTACAGATTGCACCCCACCATCTGCCAGCTATCACTGCTTCGTATGGAGAGTTAGGGGTAACAAGACGACTAAGTGTAGCGTTACCCCTTCTTAGTCTCGTGGGTGATCAACAGTCATCGCTCTTTGGCCAACACTGTCATAGCCCAAGTTACGCGAAAGTAACCCTTGGAACTGGTGTAATGATAGACGTAAACTTAGGTACTGTACCTCCTGAATTTGAGCGCCGAGGGGAAAGTGGAAGTTATAGAGTTCCAGCTCTGGGAACCAAAGAGATCGTATCATGGGGAGTAGAAGGTGCTCTTTTGTCAGGTGGTTCGTCTCTTCAATGGTTCTGTAAAACCTTTTTAGACGGCGCTTCTCCGACTGAAGTCGACCGTTACGCTTCTCAAGCAAACTCATCGGATGGATGCATCTTCGTACCCGCTCTAAGTGGCCTTGCAACACCGGACTGGGACTTTGGAGCTCGCGGTGTCTTTCTTGGCATAAGCCGCAGTACCGGACGCAACGAACTCTCAGACGCACTGCTTCGTGGTATCGCCCACAGCGTGGCCGACATCGTAGACGCTATCGAGAGCGATGTCTCCAAGGAGATCGAGTTCTTGCGAGTCGACGGAAAGATGGCCAAGAGCACAACTCTGCTTCAACACATAGCAGACTACGTAGGGGTCGAGGTTCAACTCTCAGATGAGATCGAAGCGACCTCCTTAGGTGCAGGGATGTTAGCGCATCTAGCTCTTGAAGGTAAAGATGCAGTCGGTAGATATGAAGATGAATGTTCCTATCGCTGCAAAGCAAATTTGTATCCAAGAATCGCCAAGGGCTCCAAACGCCATGAAGACGCTAGGCAACGGTGGCAACAAGCTAAAGCCTTGTCGCGCTCGCAGATACCCACTTTAAGTCAAGTAAAGTTCCAATAGACCCAGTTGCTTCGCATTCATTTCGGGTGCACGCAACGAATAGTTTTCCCATCGAACCTACCCAGCTCAAAGACTGCGGAACTTACAAGATGAGAGTCGCTCGTCGACACCC
>JAJYGI010000156.1 GCA_021790735.1 Actinomycetes bacterium
GATAGCTGTAGCTGACTAGGTAGACACCCCGGTGCTACTTGCGAAACAGTAGGCACCATCGACTTGGAACTGCTCTTTAGGATCTTCACCCTAGTAGTACTTGACTTGCCTTTAAGAGTTGCATTAATTGAGAGTCTCTTTGAACTGGTGCTAGTGTTTGACAGACCGAGATCTGCATAGATAGCTCCGGCTAATACAACTAAGGCACCTACAGATAGTAGTTTGACCTTATCATTAGTCATCTGTGTCTACTCCTTGCTAAATAAATTTCGTTGCCCGTTGTATTTATTGAGGTGGTCCCCAGTAGCTCTCGTCGTAATCTGCGCCGCCGTTGGAGTACTGCCAAGCGATCGAACGGGAATAACCTATGTACTGTCCGCCGAAGAACTGAGCGCACGCATTGGAGCTATAGCACCAGTTCCCAAGGGAAGGAACTTCTGTAGCTGGAAGTGATGCTTCATAGGTCCACTCCAATGTCCCTGGTATGTTTTCATACGAACCGAAGGTAGGATTCCAAAAGTTACCGCTTGAGTAGACACCTACAGTGTATCCAGCGTTTGTAATCGTATCCCAAAAGCCATTGAATGTAGCTCGATCCTGCGCATTACCAAATAAGGGATTTCCGCCTGCAACAACACCACATTGACTTCCATTGTTGTTCCAGCCGTTGGTGTATTGAATATTCCCTTGCCGGGGACCGCGTTCAACGTCTGCCCAGATGATATGGTTGGTGTTGGGACCTTCGAGATGACTTAGCACCCAGTCAGCTTGTACTGCTCCCCACTGGTAGTCTCCGCCAGCCCCATTAGAGACTCCAGGTCCTGCCAACATGTAGTACTCAGAAGATCCCATCGCCATAATTCTCGATGAGTCGTAGTTAGCAGCATTAGCATCTGCCAAGTTGTAGTAACCAACTCCTGAGCAGTTTCCACCGTAGTACTGATTACCTACTTGTTGGAATACTCCCATCTCACCTACGTAAAACCCATAAGGGTAAGAGGGCTGAGGATAAGGACTCAAATACCAACCATTTGATGCGTCATAGGTAGGAGCTGGTCCATTCGTATCGGTCCCATAGAGGTATCTACCGTTAGGTCCTGGATATATACCCTGCGGTGATAAGATATGGCTTGAAAGAGCAGTCGATCTTAAATAGAAACATGTCCCTACTTGTGAAAGAGACATGACGACAACTAGCGCACCCCCCTGGAAGAAGTGTTTGATTACATCCTTTAGTCCCAAAGGTCCCCCTTACCTAACAAAAATACAGCGTAAATAATACAAAGAAATGCTATCACGGACATACCATTGACGTTAATTTTTGAGCAATTACATGCAAAATATCTCCAGAGATCTTTGAAAGGAATACGCGGTGATCTGACGTCGCCTTTAGCGTGGCCCACCTCCTTTGTGAGACTACCATGATCAACTTGCTTGCCATATGCTTTGCGGCTTCGCCTTAGAAGTAGTTCTCAGACATTGTAGAGTTCGATATCGCATGCGGTCAATTGATTGCGCGGTAGCGGACACCAAGTAAACAAAGAAGGTGAAGAGGTTACCTCACTTAGAACCCTCTTCCAGGAGTTGGACACCCTGACCAGAAGTACCTGTAGCATCAAAGACACCGAAGTTATCCTCGAAAAGACCACGCTTGCAACTCCAAAACAACGCAAGGCGTTTGAACTGATTGGAGCAAAGATACCCCTGTAGAGCTAAAACACCCTCTTCATACTGCCATAACCCCATCTAGAGATACAGATTGGCGTGGTAGCGGGGGTAAGTTCAGACCAAACCGAGGGTCTGTTAAGTAGAGTAACCGCACGACAAGTCCTTTTCGAAGTACTTTTGCTCCCCAAAATGATCAACGTTTGTATCTCATCCAAATCCAGAAGTCAGGTCAATGTTCATACCTTTGGATGATATAAATGCCGCTTAGAGAGGATGAGACAACGGTGTTACGTAATGTAACCTTGAGCCATGGACGTACAACCAATACTAGTAACAGAGGGACTCACCAAACGTTACGGGGACCGACTTGCGGTCGATAATGTCAATCTCACCATTCCGAGGGGTGTCGCCTTTGGATACCTTGGTCCTAACGGTGCGGGGAAAACCACTCTAATCAAGATGTTGTTAGGTCTCACTAAAGTAACGTCTGGAAAGATGCAGATACGAGGCTACGAACTTCCAGAACACAGACAAGCCGCTCTTTCAAGAGTCGGCGCAATTATCGAAGAGCCGCGATTTCTACCACATCTCAGCGGCAGAGAGAACCTAGAGGTATTCGCATCTGTGCGCGGACCACACTCATTTGAAAATATACCTAGCGCACTTGAACGTGTTGGACTAAAGGACCGCTGCGAAGATAAGGTCGCCAAGTACTCCCTGGGCATGCGTCAGAGGCTCGGCATCGCCAGATGCCTACTATGCGACCCAGAACTGCTCATTCTCGATGAACCCATGAATGGACTAGACCCAGCTGGAATACTGGAGTTTCGCTATCTGATCCGTTCTTTGGTAGATGAGGGGCGAACAGTCGTGATCTCCTCACATCTCTTGGATGAAATAGAAAAAACTTGCGATGCCGTAGCGATCGTAGACAGGGGAAAGGTAGTTAGACAAGGAACCATAGAAGAGATGACGTCCAACGAATCTGGCATCATAAGAGCAGCTACGAATAACTCCGAGCTCGCGCAAAAGGTCTTGATTTCATCTGGACTAGTAGAAGGCGTCTCCCTTGATGAGAGCGATGAACTACTCATAACTCCGAGCACCGGTGTCAAGACATCCGCATTAACTCGCGTCTTAGTGCTTGCAGACATCGGAGTTGAGTCGATTTACCAAGAGAAGACCACTTTAGAAGATGAGTTTTTATCGATCACACAGTCAGGAGTCGAAGTTTGATGACTACGCAACTCAAAGTTCAATCAACCTCACCTGAATCGAACTACGCTTGGCTCATGCGGGCTATGGTACGATCAGAGTTATTAAAACTACGCAAACGTCGAGGTCTATTCTGGACCACATTAACTTTGAGCGTTGGAGCAATACTTGTCTACTTTGGAGTTCTAGAGATTATGCATCTCGTATCCCCAGCGACCCACGGACCAGCTGGAGGATCCATAGATCTGAGCAGAGCAGTGACTATCATGACTTTGATCGGCGGGACCGGGGCAATCCTCGTTGGCGCCACCGCCGGAGCTGGAGACGCCAACGGTATATTCAGAGATTTAGTCGCAACGGGACGGTCCAGAGTCGCACTATTTCTCGCACGTATTCCTGGAGCCATAGCACTTTACCTTCCGATGATTATCGTGGCATACGCGATCACCTGGCTCGTTACAGTCTTTCTTGTCGGTACGAATCCTCATGCAACTAGCGGTACATTAATTCAAGACGGTGTCGTTATGTTAATTGCTGCTATCTTCAACTTAATCCTGTCATTAGCGGTTGCCTCGTTGACTCTATCGATGCCTACGACAATTGCCATATTGATGGCCTGGCAGTTCATCGTCCAGAACCTCTTGATCAACATCACATACTTTGGCGTATACCGAGAGGGACTACCGCTATCGTCCATCGGCACAATGCTACCAAAAGCTTGAGGACCAGTCTCTAGCGTTGCTGGCGAGAGCATTCTGGTAGCATCGCTTGTCCTTATAGTCTGGACGATTGTGGCGGTCTTACTTGGCGCCTATCGAACTAAGACCGTGGACGCGTAACCCAGTACTTAAGGTCCGAACGGTATAAGATGGGGTCTACTATGGGTGAGATCAGAGACGACGACACTTCTCATCTCGACGAGTACACTCCAAAAGCTAGTTGGCATCTTCCAGATAAAGTGATCGACGTAGGACTCGTCACTGCTCTTACCATAATAGATCTCTTAGCCACAGTTCTGATCCTTTCCTTTATAGATCATCGCAGTCACAGTATCGTCTTGATCTTACTTGGGCTTTTGGCTAACATCTTTGAATCTGCCGCTCTTCTTTGGCGAAGAACACGTCCTAAAGAGGTCCTAGCGACGATCACTGCTCTGTCGGTAATTGTCTCCATCTTACGCGCTTTCACAAGAGTTTTTACTCTTCCACTAACTCTTCTTGTAGCTATTTACAGCTTTGCACTGGTTGCACGACCGAGCGTTATGTGGAAGTGGAGTGTCCTGCTTTGGGTCTCCATATTTATTCCCGAAGTCATTATCTACAATCCGAACTTATCCGCCACGCTGCCATTGGCTCTAATGCCTACGTTGGTAGTAGGAGTAGGGACAAGTACCGGACTTTTCGTTGGTACGCGCCGCAAGTACATTGCTCAACTCCAGGAACGGACAAAGACGTTAGAGCGGGAACAAGTACTTTTAACGGATCAAGCCGTGGCTGCAGAAAGAGTCAGAATCGCTCGAGAACTCCACGACATAATCTCTCACCATATAGCGCTTATCGTGATTCAGTCAGGAGCCGCCTACGCGCTAGTAGGTCAAGATCCTGAAAAAGCTCGGGCGACTATTTCAGCCATGGGAGAAACGGGCAGATCCGCATTGGGAGAGATGAGAAGGATGCTCGGCGTTCTTCGCACGACTGATGTCGCCGATGTACCATTTGATCCATCTCCAGGAATCTCTGAACTCAACGACCTAATCGCTAGAGGTCAAGATGCGGGTGTCTCAATCCAATCCGAACTCCCAAACGACCTTGCCTCGCTTTCAGAGCAGTACCAGCTAGTAATCTATCGCATTGTACAAGAGTCCCTCACGAACGTTGTAAAACACGCTCCAAGGTCAAAGGTTTCGGTCAAGATCAGTCGTTCAAATGAGAAGATTACAGTCATTGTTACAAACTCCGGGCCAATCGATACCTTGCCAACGACCAACAAGGGACATGGAATCTCCGGTATGAGGGAACGGGTCGAACTATATGGAGGATTCCTAGAAACCAGCTACGAAGAGAATCAATTTCGTATCTATGTAGAGATTCCTTTGCGAGAACTGTATCGAGCGTCGTAGAGTGATCAGAATCGTAGTAGCAGACGACCAAGAGATGATACGCTCTGGACTAAAAACTATCCTAGAGGCAGAGGGTGACATTGAAGTCATAGGAGAAGCTGGAGATGGAGAAGCCTGGGTAGAGGTTGTC
>JAJYGI010000148.1 GCA_021790735.1 Actinomycetes bacterium
CACCTTTGACCTTTGTGGTGCTTGAGCTGCTGCTTGAAGACGGAGCTCCAGATCCGCACGCAGCAAGCGTTATAGCTGCCACAGTAGTTGCGATAACGGCGCCACCTCGGCGCTTTATGGGTTTTTTCATGACTTAGCTGTCCTTTCTTTGCCCCCTTATAGGGTTTGGCATACTTTATCCTAAAAGTCACTTTATAGAGAAGTCTTGTTCGGAGAATTTAACCTTGCGTTTCGATGGGGCTGCACTTTAATATCAAGACTTCAATGTTTAGCTAAACATTGAAGTCTTGGGCTAAGAGTCTCGCTATAAGTTCTCTGTACTTTCCAAGCTCCTACAATCGTCGGTCAGTTACAGTTAGGCAAGATTCTGTTCGAAGTCGTCTTGAGCTAGGTGTTTGATACTACATTGGTCGATTAGAGGTTTTCTTTTAAGTGTCCTAGCTATGGTATGGTAACCGAGTTACGATAGCCAACAGTCGTCACGTGAACTAAAAGTATCCAATTCGGAACTTAGACTTACGTGACGTAGGTAGCCGAAGGAGCGTGGTGTTCGAATCTAAGATCAAATCGCTTGATAATTTTCAGCGGAAAAGTAGAACTTTAGGTTATTTACTCGCTGTTTACCGGAAGGCAAGTGACGATAAAATATCATCACTTGCGGCACTATTCGCGTACTATGCGCTATTTTCAATTTTCCCTTTGCTTTTGATATTGGTATCAGTTTTGGGCGTTGTTCTAAGTAGCGATCTGTCTCTGAGGGATCGAATCGTCAACTCGGCCCTCGCAAACCTGCCGATTATAGGAAGCCAGCTGAGATCGCACGTTGGGGGACTAAAGGGTAGTAGCCTTGGCTTGGGCATCGGGACTATAACGCTATTGCTTGCGTCAAGATCTCTAGCGAGCCTGGCTATTAGGGCATTGAACGATATCTGGAATGTACCGAACGTTAAGCGTGTTGGACTTCCGTTATCACTAGTGAGGCAGCTTCTTTGGACTACTACAGTTGGCTGCGGAGTGACTTTGTCTACGTTTTTTGCAGGATTTGGTTCAATGCCGATAGCACTCGGAGTTTTGGTCTCTGCAGTCATAAACGTTGCTACTTTTTTGTTAGCGGCTCGAATCGCCCTAGGACCATCTGTGACTATACGTAGTTTCTGGGGCGGCGCAACCTTAGGTGCACTATTGTGGGAGGTGCTTCAGGCGTTTGGTGGTGCGCTTGTAAAGCATGATCTATCGCATGCGAGCAGTACCTATGGCTTCTTTGCAATTGTCATTGGTCTTTTGACTTGGATGTACACTCAAGCTTACCTTACGTTGCTTGCAGCTGAAATAGACGTTGTAAGGGAAAAGTCTCTTTGGCCGCGTTCCTTGGTTCAAGATGATCCTACTGACGGAGACAAAAGAAGCGAAAGCCTACGTATGCAACAGATCTCTACTGAAAAGTAGAGATCTTGGTCAGTATCGCTCTACCAGGCAATATCGATGTTGGACTCTTGTAACAACTGAAGGAATCCCTCTTCGTAGGTTTACATGTTTTAGTTCGTTTGCAGTTCAGGCGTACGAAATTGTGATTCAATGTACGACGCTAGGTTATCAAAAGAGATTGCTAGAGTTAGTCGAGTGGTGGAATGTAACGGCTATATGGATCAAAGAGTATTGTCCGAGTAGCAATAAGTCTCGGCAAGGCACAGCGTTTGTAATGAAAGTTGTCGAAAGGAACCCGTGGACTGCTATCGAAGCAGCCAACTCTGTGTTTACCCGTTTTGCTGTACGTATCCGGATGTGCATGCCTGGGGAACGTCTCCTTAGAGTCATCGCGGAGTCACATTCATCGTAGGCAGAAACAAGCAAGAGATTGCTCTTTGACAAATTGATAGCGATCTTGATCTTCATGTCCTTGATCGATAACAGGCCATATATGGCTTAATCCATGACGATTCTCAACATATCGACGATGCCCTTGAGTTAGCGAGCTATCTAAAGACAGGTAGAGCTGGGACTGCTGCCACACGCGGTGAGCAGCTATTGTGGGACAGCTGCAACGACCTAACTCTAGAGCAGAAAAGGGAACCGACTCTGGAGACCGCCTCTCAAGGATTGTTACATGTTCCGTTAGGAGGAAAGAACTCACTCACTTGTCATTCGCTACAAAGAAGGAGGTATTGAAGACCTTCCAACGAGTTTGAAATCCTTGATAAGAGCTTACGAAACTGCGATCGAGTGCGATTGGTGGAGCAACATCTTCGAAATAGTCATTCACTAATCTTGAGGAATTCTAAAGACATGGCGGCTCAGATTCGAATCAAAGAGATATTGCGTGGTCCGAAAAGTGAACTCGAACGTATTCAACGCTAGATGTAAGAGGCATTCCGCCGACTGTACAACCAGAGAAATCTCGTCATGAACGGAGGATCGTTTCGGCCTGTTGCACTATCTACAACCCTAAGAACCTCCCCCTCTCGTTGGAGCTGGACTCGGTCGCATCGTACATGCTCAACAGTTGGCAGCTCAAGCAGAGGCTGAACTGGGACTCATCGGTACCGAAGGCGAGTCTAGGCTAGTGGATCCCTCGATAAATAATACAACTTCGGTATTAAGTATCCGAGACAACGCGTCGGATGGTGACACTGCCTGGTTCCTTAGATAGCAGTCCCATAAACCTTCTTGATCCTTAACTCCCACTTTGTTTTAGAGTGTGGATATCGTATATATTCTGACACATACAAATACCGGTATTAGTAGCCATTCTTCGTAACCATCTCTCGCACCTATGGTCTCTAGGTCCCACCTTTGTGTTTAATGGTTCGTCTCCTTTAATCCAAAATGGACGAAGAAGACATTGCGATTGGAGGCGAAATCAGTGAATTAGCGAACATGCTGAGACTTATTATTGACAGTTCACTGCAATCCGAATAGCTCTCGCCTTATATGTTTAGTATCTCATATTAATGACGACTACCTTGACAGCTAGAGGGTAACCTAGCCACAGAAGCCTCAAGAAGCTTCGAAGGGAGGAGTAAATCCCCTTTTCGCCTAGACGTTCTACCTGGGTCTTGGACTTAAACTGAGATTAAGAATCTGTTTATATTACAATGATGTCTGGCAAAGTTGACAGATCAGTATTCGCATCAGCGACCTAGAACGCGTTAGGATCGCTAACTATGGAGTTCAATACTATAATCGAACCGTTTCGTATACACTCCGTTGAGCCTATAAAGATGACGAATGAGGTCCAACGAAGAGAAATAATTAGCAAAGCCGGCTACAACATCTTTAATTTGAAGTCTGAGGATGTCATGATCGACCTATTGACTGACTCGGGAACAGGCGCTATGTCTAAAAACCAGTGGGCGGCTATCCAGCACGGTGACGAGTCATATGCAGGCTCTCCGTCTTGGGAGATCTTCAGGTCAGCCGTAACGGCATTATTTCCGTTTAAACACGTAATCCCTACGCATCAGGGGCGAGCAGCCGAGAAAATTCTCTTTAGCGTTGTCGGTGGGAACGGGAAAACCTTTCCGTCTAATACGCACTTCGATACTACAAGGGCCAACATAGAGTTTACTGGCGCTACAGCATTGGACCTAGTCATTGAAGAGGGTACGCAACCAAGAACCATTCATCCCTTCAAGGGCAATATAGACATAGATAGATTAGAACGTCTCCTAAGAGAACTAGGGCCAGACCAAGTACCTTTAGTCATGCTCACTATTACTAACAACTCTGGCGGGGGACAACCAGTATCTATGCAAAACATTCGAGAAACAAGGGAAGTGTGCGACACTTATAACATCCCACTTTATCTAGATGCTTGCAGATTTGCTGAAAACGCATGGTTTATACATGAACGGGAGCACGGCTACGATACCCAAAGCGTCCCAGATATCGTAAGGGAGATGGCCGGATTAGCTGACGGGATGACAATGAGTGCCAAGAAAGACCCCATGGGCAACAACGGTGGGTGGCTTGCATTGAACGACGACCAGATAGCGCAGGAAGCTCGAACGCTGCTCATTCTTACCGAAGGATTCCCCACTTATGGGGGGCTCGCTGGTAGAGACCTTGAGGCATTAGCCGTTGGAATATCCGAGGCCGTTTCACATGACTACCTCAAGTACAGAATTGCATCAACCCAGTATCTGGGCGACGCCCTTGACAAGGCGGGGATTCCGGTGTCCTGCCGATCGGGGGGCACGCAGTTTACATTGATGCGCGGTCCTGGTTACGCCACATAGCACCCCTTAATTATCCAGGTCAGTCGCTATCTGTAGCCCTCTACCAAGTAGGAGGAATTCGTAGTTGTGAAATTGGCACTGTAATGTTCGGACTTCAGCCAGACGGTACCGAACGTCCTGCTGCCATGGATTTGGTGCGCTTAGCTATACCTCGAAGGACATACACCCAAAGTCACATCGACTACGTTGTCGAGGTCTGCCACGCACTTAGGGCCAGTGTCAAGGACCTGCCTGGCTATAAGATAGTTTCCCCTCCTTCACCCCTTCGGCACTTTACTGCACATTTTGAACCTATCGATTGAGAAACACAAAAGTAGTCGTGCTCCTCGTTGCCTGTAAAGATCCTCCTCCAGCAAAGGTACCCGGAAATGATATGGCGTCTATTGTCGGAGCGACAATCGGATTGCTCGGACTTACTTCACTTAAAGATCCAGTTCACGACGTTTATCATTCTCCTAACATGGTGATTCAAACCTCCGGACTATGAAGCCGCTCGAGTCAACAGCTAGCGTTGGCTAACGGTCTCTGAGGTTCCCCAGTTTCAGTAGACACCTATTATGCCAACCTACGATGTTGGTGGAGAGGATGTCACAATGGGAGCAACGAGGCGGAAATTCACGCTGGAGTTCAAAACTGAGGCTGCACATCGGGTAATTGACTAAAGGAGAAGCGTGGCAGAGGTCGCCAATGAGTTCTTCATCGCCGAAGATTCACACTACCTGTGGGTACGAGATGAACAAAGGTGCATGGAAGTACCGTCAAGTACCGGTGATGAGCCGCTAAGTGCTGCTGAGCATGAAGAACTGATGCGACTTCGACGTGAGATGGCGGAGCTAGGCGAACTTCGAAATATCTCGAATAGCCAGAGCACTTGAGGTCTCTCG
>JAJYGI010000006.1 GCA_021790735.1 Actinomycetes bacterium
GAGAAGACTTATAGATTCAGGCGATCTTATGAGCTTGAAGCCACCATTTTTCCCAGCCTTAGAGGTCACCAAATTTGTACGTACTAGATCTGACAGTACTTGAGGAGCATAGGTAGAAGGTACGCCCATCTCTTCCACTATCTCCCGTAGCTTACGAAGTTCTCCTTTTTCGTGAGCCTTCGCCAGTGATAGAGCCGCTCGAAGCACATAGTCTCCACGTTTCGATAGTGATACATTCAAGTTGAGTTCCTCTCCTGTAAGGACTTTAGACCCTTTTTGAATCTCGTGACCATTAACAGCCAAATTAGGTTGACGTAGCTAACATATAACGTCATACTATACCTTTAGTATGTTAGTTAACGTACCGATGGTACCTAAGGTAACTAGTGAAAGGAGGGGTCATGACTACAACGCAAGGTAATCAAGGCGACACCCGCCCAATTGACCCAATATCGACCGCAGTTAGGCTCAAAGAACCCATCAAGCGGGGAGCAGGAGAACACTTCAGCGTTACCGATCCAAAAGTAGACGTGTCGAAAAGTTCGCTTGCTTCAAAGATCTTACACGATCGAAAATATCAGTTTCTTCTCATACTTCCGAATCAAATCATTTTCTGGCTGGTAATAGTTTCAGGGTTAGCAGGAACCGTTGTTCCTGGACTTAACTTTGCGACGGCGATAACTTGGTACGTCTGGTTTTGCGTAGTTTTTGTCCTGATCGCCGTTATTGGACGTGCTTGGTGTGCTATGTGCCCATTCGGAGGGTTCGCAGAGTGGATTCAGCGTCGGACGCTGTGGAAGAGACTACAGTCCTCACTCGGACTCCAGTTGAGGTACCCAGAAAAACTGGCTACATACGGATTGTTATCTTCGGCTGCCACATTCGTCCTGCTCACCTATATTGAAGAGTTCTTTAACATAGCGGGGCCTGGCACGCCAAGAGATACCTCTTTCATGGTGATTGGAATCGTAACTGCAGCGTTGCTAAGTTTCCTAGTATTTGAACGGAGAACCTTCTGTCGTTACGTATGCCCACTAAGTTCAGTGATTGGAACTCTTGGAGCAGTTGGATCTGCTGCCGGTTTTCGAACCAAAGACCGAGATACCTGTCTGTCTTGTAAAACCAAGGACTGCATGCGCGGTGGAGAAGAAGGCTATGGCTGTCCATGGTACACCTGGCCAGGAAGTGCGGACTCAAACCTTTACTGTGGCCTATGCTCAGAGTGCTACAAGGCTTGCCCAAGCGGTAACGTAGGACTCTTCGTGCAAAAGCCACTTACAAGTGTCATCTCGCCTTCAAGAAGAAGGGCGGACATCTCTTGGGTAGTTGCAGTCTTACTGGGACTTGTCGTTTATCAGCAGATTAACTCTCTTAGTTGGTACGCATCTCTCGACGGCTGGCTAAATGCACATACATTCTTTCCACACTATCCGAACCCAGTGGACTACTTCGGCTTCATAGCCTTGTTTGCAGGTGTTGCTGCTGCTCTGTTGGGAGCTGGATCAAAATTAGTTCCACTTAAGTTACATAGGTCTCCATTTGGAAAAGAAACCTTTCTAACCAAGGTCTCCTCCTTTAGAAGTTGGTTCGTGCCCGGTATCTACGCTCTAATCCCAGTAGTAGCTACCGACTACTTCGCTAGGCAACTACCGAAGTTCTTCAAGCACTCTCCAAGACTTATACCTTCAATAATCTTCCCATTCGGAGGTCGAGCGAACTCACTTTACAACCTCAATCTGTTGAGTCATCCGGACATCGTAATAGTCCAGGTAGTCATCGTACTAATAGGAGGCATAGGATCAGTATACTCCGCCTATCGAATCTCTAAGAGAGACTTCGAGCCCATTGATCCACATAAAAAGGGTCTGGCTACATTCTACTTAGTCTTTGTTGCAGTAGCCGTGACAGTAGCAATGGCCGGTCTATATATACCGATGCACGCAGCATCGTAGGAGGAAAAATGATAGCTATACGTAGTTCATCAAATCCAGAGGTAAATAGTAAGACAATATCTGCGAACGTGTTCTTCGACCGATGTGCTGGATGTCAAGATTGTTTAGTACGCTGTCCGGTTGGAGCCATCGACCTTGACGAGATCGATTGGGTAGTCACTATCAACGAAGCCTTGTGTATCGGTTGTCGACAGTGTGAGAGACTTTGTCCCTTCTCAGCAATAGAGATTCACGGAGAGATGATTAGCCCTGCGCACGTGCCTACGGCACATATCTCCCCCACTCCCATCTTTGCGAGCACTATTGAGACCAGACTTGGATACGAGTCCTTGGAAGCCGCACAGCAAGAGGCTCAGAGATGTCTTGAGTGCCCCGATCCGACTTGTGTTCGGGGCTGCCCGGCACACAACGATATTCCTGGATTTATCGACGCTATTCGGCGAGGTGCCCTCGAAGAAGCTAAGGCGACTTTATCAAAGACGTCGTTCTTATCGGATGTTTGCTCTCGAGTCTGCAATCAAAGCGCTCAGTGTGAGGGAGCGTGCTCCTTTGCACTAGCTGGCGTAGAACCAGTAGGAATTGGCGCCCTAGAGCGATTTGTGGCAGACCACTCAACCAAAGAAACTAACGACGCTACTAGACCAACAAACAAAGGGCCACGTGTTGCAGTCATTGGTTCGGGACCTGCTGCAATTGGAGCCACCGGCCAACTTCTCAGAGAGGGTGCAGACGTTGAGATATTTGAACGTGCCCCAATTGCTGGGGGTCTACTTCGTTACGGAATTCCAGCCTTTTCTCTTCCCAACGACGTAGCACAACGCCCTTGGAAGGATCTTTGTGATCAAGGTGCCACTCTACATCTAAACCACGACATCGACTACCCCGGTTTCATGGAACTAAAGAAGCGCTTCGACGCTGTGATCGTCGCTCACGGCGCAACCGTCGCCATTGCACCTCCTGCGAAACACTCAACTGATCTCAAAATAGAGAACGCCGAGGAGGTACTGGAGGCGTTGGGCACTGCGATCGAATCCGGATACGCACACCCAAGATGGATAGATCGAGATGTGCTCATCATCGGTGGAGGAAATACTGCAATGGACGTCGGCAGAATGGCCGTCAGAAACGGGGCTCGCCCAGTGGTCATTGAGTGGCTCAATCGAGACTTCTCACCTGTTCGTATCGACGAGTTGAAAGAGGCTGAGCTGGAAGGAGTAAATGTACACTTTGAACACACCGTACTGTCTCTTGAGACGATGGCCACTGGGAAGATCAGAGCCAACATCGCCAAGACAACCCAGCCCCGTCGAGACAAACTTCCGAAAGTCGTGAAAGACTCTACCACGGCTCAGGAGTTCGACATCGTAGTCGCAGCACTAGGTTTCAGAGTTGATGGGAACCTTCTCGGACACTCCAGCTATCGACCACTGCCCAAAGGATACGTGGGATTGCCGGACAGGACATGGATTGCTAGCGGCATCACCTCAAAGACTGCATCCACAAGAGTAGGCGAGCTCGCCTTAGCACGAGAGGAAGGACTCAAAGGAGCCACACATCCTTACGATGAGAACGTATGGATCGTAGGAGACGCACTAATAGGTCCATCTACAGTAGTAGAAGCAATGGCGCAGGGTATGAGAGCTGCGGAAGCAGTTGTCTCTCACTACAGTGCAACTGCAGCAGCTAATCGTTAACAAACTCATATAAAAGACGTGCTATAACTAAAGTTACAGCACGTCTTTTATCTTTTTATTCTCAACACAACTTTCTGAAATACAAACCAGCTCTACTAAGAGAACGACGAACCACATCCACAGGTTTTGGTAGCATTAGGATTCGTAATATGAAAACCTGCTCCAGAAAGCCCATCTTTATAGTCCAACACCGAACCCTTTAGAAGGTTGGCAGAGTCAGGATCGACGGCTACCTTCACCGCATCAAACTCAGAGACTAGATCATCATCTTCGAGTTCGCTGTCAAAGAACATGTCATAGCTATAACCGGAACATCCCCCGGCTTTCACAGCAACGCGCAGCACTAGTTGCTCCGAGTCATCTTCGTCGGCTAGAAGTTCGGCAACCTTTTTGGCTGCCAGAGGTGTCAGTGAAATCGCACTAGGCTTCTTTCCGATAGAAATCTGGCTTATCGCCATCTAGATCTCCCTTCCTATGGCAAAACCACGGTTCTAAATACTCTTCCAATAGAATCTTTGTTAACCACTATACCAATAGTTGCTCAGTTGACGAACCAAGACTTGTCATTACCTATATTTCCGGAAGATCTCTAGGCTAGGACTATGACAACAAAGGATCGAACAGTGGCAGCTGTCATAGAACAGCTACGAAGCGTAAGAGATCCAGAACTAAACGTTGACATCGTTGAACTGGGAATGATCAAAGAGATTACCTTTCAAGGTCCTGATGCAGTGACAGTCGAGATTGCGCTAACCACACTCAGATGCCCACTTAGAGAAAAAATTCGCTCTGATATTGAACGTACTCTATCTGAGTCTCTGAAAATAAAGAGTCTTGAATTTAAAGTCGTAGAGATGGACAAGGCGTCCAAGGCAAACGCAATGAAAAAAGCAAGGGAGGTGGCAAAGGAAAGGATGCGATCATCCTCATTAAACCCTTCCACCAAGGTTGTTGCTTTAGCATCAGGGAAGGGAGGGGTTGGAAAATCCTCCTTATCCGTGGAGATCGCTCGCCAATTTGTCAAAAAAGGCTACCGAGTCGGGCTTTTGGACGCTGATATCTGGGGGTACTCTACAGTACGCATGCTAATGGGCGAGACCAAGATCAGACTTGACGCCAAAGGAGACTCTCAACATTTCAAAATTCAACCATACGCTCTCAAAGTAGGTAACGGCAAGTTGGTTCTCGTGTCGATGGGTCTGCTCGCAGACTCAGACGACGAAGCAATAATGTGGCGAGGACCTATGCTCTCAAGAGCCCTGCAACACTTTGTTGAAGATGTCGAGTGGGGTACTCTCGACTACCTATTCATAGATATGCCTCCAGGTACCGGAGATATCCATCTTACGCTATCGCGGCTCTTGCCCGAAACAAAGGTTCTTGTCGTCACGACACCCTCTACGGATGTAGCCAAAGTTGCCAAAAGA
>JAJYGI010000054.1 GCA_021790735.1 Actinomycetes bacterium
CAGTGGGACATCCGGGTTCGGGTCTCCTGCTTGGTGCCACTTTGTTTCTAGTACTAAACGCATTCTCAAATGGTGGAACCGCTCTTACCGGCACGGAAGCTATCTCCAACGGGGTCTCGGTGTTTCGAGATCCCCAACCAAGGAACGCTCGCATCACCTTAGTAGCAATGAGCCTGATCCTTGGAACTATGTTCACAGGTGTATCGTTACTAGCAGGAATAACGCACGCGATCCCGAGAACGACTGGATCGCCAACGGTCGTTGCCCAGATAGCTACCTACGTCTTTGGAGTCTCACCGTTCGGAAGATTTCTCTACTTCTTCTTGCAAGCCTCCACTGCGGCGATCCTAGTATTAGCTGCTAACACCTCATTCACCGGATTTCCGTTCCTTGCATCTTTCGCTGCAAAGGACTCGTTCTTGCCGAAGCAGTTTACAAAACGTGGCCATCGCTTGGTTTTTTCATACGGGATTCTCGTCTTAGCCGCGGTTTCGATCGTACTTTTAGTTGTCACCAGAGCCCAGGTGACGGCGCTTATCGCTCTCTATGCCATAGGCGTCTTCACCGGCTTTACCCTTGCTGGCGCCGGGATGGTAAAGCACCACATTACTTTGAAGGAGCCGGGATGGCGTTGGCGGGCTACCGTGAATGGGGGTTCGGCTGCGTTGTCGTTTCTAGTCGACCTCATATTCATTGTCACCAAATTTCGTGAAGGCGCATGGACGATCGTCATACTTATGCCGGCTTTAATTTTAACCTTTTTACACCTCCACAAGGAGTACAGTATGGAGTCCCAACTGCTCGAAAAAGATCTGTCGCTGGCAGTTAAAGAACCGGTACTCAAACGGCATAAGGTTTTGGTCTTCGTCGACAAGGTAGACTTAGCAACTATCAAGGCTCTCAAGTACGCCCGTAATCTAATGCCTGATCAACTTCGCGCAGTGCACATGTTAATCGACAATCAGCAGGCACGTCAACTCGCCTCAGAGTGGCAGGAAAAGGGTCTCGGGCAGATCGAGTTAGAGATAGTCGAGTGTGAAGATAGACGGTTAGCAAAAAAATCTGTAGAGCTAGTCTTAGAGGCTCAAGACGATCGTGAGTCAGAGGTCTCTGTAATACTTCCTAGACGCATCTACCGCTCCATCTTCTCACGCGTACTACACGATCACACCGCAGAGACAATAGCTGATGCAATTGGTCAGATACCGCACGCTACGGCTACCACCGTTCCTTACATACTTCCCAAACTTTCTAAGAGGAAGGTTACCGTTATTGCAGAAGAGAAACGAGAAGCGCAGAAGCTAGCCGCCGACGAGGACTCGCTTTTGGGTGAGAACTCCTCTCAACTCAAAGAAGAGGTTGCGGGCGCATCCGCAATTCATGATGCAATCTACCGCAAAAAAGCAAAGGTAGCAGGAAGAGTAGTCAGAACTAGAGTGAGCTCAACATCTGGCTCACCCTCCGTTAACGTCCGGCTTGAAGACTCGACTGGCGGAATCCAGCTAGTCTTTCTTGGAAGATCAGAGATTCCTGGGCTATCCACAGGTCGACGTCTTGCAGCTGAAGGGACAGTAGGGGATGTAGGTGGGCATCTTGCTATAATCAATCCAACCTATGAGTTTCTTGACGACGCTGACGACGACTAGCCAATTTATCTCCACCAAGAGATAGAGTAACGAGATGAAGAAGTATTTTGTGACGGTTACATCTCCGTCAATAGGAATTGGTGGCAGTGACTAAACCTCTAGTTATCGTAGAGTCTCCGGCAAAGGCCAGAACGATATCGAAGTTTCTCGGACCAACTTTTACCGTTGAATCATCGATCGGACACATCAGAGACCTGCCAAAAAACGCTGCTGAGATACCACCTAAGCTAAAGAAGGAACCATGGGCTCGACTTGGCGTGGACACTGAGCATGAGTTCAAACCGTTGTACGTCGTGTCAAAAGAGAAGATGGACCAGGTCAAGAAGTTAAAGAACCTTCTGAAAGACTCCACAGAACTCTATCTGGCCACAGACGAAGATCGTGAAGGAGAGTCGATCGCCTGGCATCTCCTAGAGGTGCTCTCGCCGAAAGTACCCGTCAAAAGAATGGTATTCCATGAGATTACCGAACGGGCAATTCAAGAAGCGATTCAATCTCCAAGAGACCTTGATAGAAGATTGGTGGATGCACAAGAAACCAGAAGGATTCTAGATCGACTATACGGCTATGAGGTATCTCCAGTACTTTGGCGCAAGATCCTTCCTAGACTCTCTGCAGGAAGGGTACAAAGCGTGGCTTGCAGAGTGCTTGTGGAGCGAGAAAGAGCTCGCATTCGCTTTAAATCGGCAGAGTACTTCGACATAGAGGCTCAAATCGCCAAGGACCAAATGTCCTTTAATGCTCGTCTTGTAACTTTCGCTGGGAGAAGGATCGCTGGCTCAAAGGACTTTATCGAGACCGGAACTCTAAACGAAAAATCTATCACACAAGGAGCCGTCCTTTTAGATCATGAATCTTCGAGCTCCATCATTGAAGCGCTTCAAGGATCAGAGTTTATAGTCAAAGATCTTGACGAGAAGCCATATCGCAAGTCCCCAGCCGCTCCCTTTATGACCTCAACTCTTCAGCAAGAGGCTGGAAGAAAACTGCGTTTCTCGTCACAACGCACAATGTCCGTCGCTCAGCGCTTGTACGAAAACGGTTACATAACTTACATGCGAACTGACTCGACCCAGCTCTCAGAGTCAGCTATCACGACTGCGAGACAGATTGCTAGAGTGAGATACGGGGAGTCATCTGTACCTAAAACGCCAAGGCATTACAAAAACAAGGTTAAAAACGCTCAAGAAGCAGATCGGAAGATTCGGCCGGCAGGCGATAGCTGGAGAACCCCGGAAGAGGTCGCTAGGGAGCTTGGTCCGGACGACACTAGACTCTATGAGCTAATTTGGAAGCGGACTGTGTCTTCGCAGATGAACGATGCTACTGGGACATCGACAGTTGTTCGACTTTCTGCACTAACTTCACAAGACACAAATATCCGTCAAGAAACTTTTAGATCAGGCACCGAAGCTCACTTCTCCATCTCAGGTAGGGTCATCACTTCACCCGGTTACCAGCTTGTCTACGAAGAGAGTTCAGATGATACTCCAGAGAACGAGGAGAGACCTCTTCCGAAGTTGACTGTCGGCGAACGTTACAGAGCACTACAACTAACTGCAACGAGTCACAACACTCAACCTCCCGCTCGTTACACCGAGGCATCATTAGTCAAGACCTTGGAGGAGTTGGGTGTAGGGAGACCGTCAACCTACGCTTCGATCATTTCGACTATTTTAGAGAGACGCTACGCTTGGAAAAAGGGACAGGCCCTAGTGCCTACATTTCTCGCATTTGCCGTTGTCAATCTACTGGAACAGCACTTTGGGCCATTAGTTGACTTCTCCTTCACCGCCGAGATGGAAGACTCCCTAGATGAAATAGCTGGAGGCGCTAAAGACGCCGTACCTTACCTCAAACAGTTTTACTTCGGGAACGGCAAGCCAGGTCTAAAGCCAATGATCGAAGCAAAACTAGAAGAGATAGATGCTCGCGCAGTGTCCACGCTCTCGATCGGAGTCACCACCGATGACCGCGAGGTAATCGTAAGGGTAGGCCGCTATGGTCCCTTCGTCCAGGTGGGAGAGGAGACCGCTTCCATACCTGAGGAGACTCCGCCTGACGAACTAAGTGTCCCGTACGCTTTAGAACTCATCGAAGGCGCTAAAAATGTGGACAGACAACTAGGAGTTGATCACGCGACGGGTCAAATCATATACGTCAAAGTTGGAAGATTTGGGCCCTATGTGCAGCTAGGCGAGACCGAGGAAAAAACAAAACCTAAAACCGCATCTTTGCTGAGTTTCATGGATCCTTCCACAATAACTTTGGAGGACGCCACTATATGTCTTTCACTGCCTCGAGTAGTTGGCGAAGATCCAGACACCAAAGAACCCATCGTCGCCCAGAAAGGTCCCTATGGACCTTATATCCAAAGGGGGAAAGACTCTAGGTCTCTTCAAAGCGACGAGGAGATCTTGACAGTCGCTTTGCACGAGGCCCTTCACCTACTTGCACAGCCTAAGACTCGCAGGGCTCGAGGTACAGGTACGAGCTCTTCCAAAGAGCTAGGAGTCGATCCTCTGACTAAAAAAACTATTCAACTAAAGTCAGGGAGGTTTGGACCTTACGTAACTGACGGCGAGGTGAACGCTTCATTAGGTAGATCTCGCTCTCCTGAGACCTTAACACTTGAAGAGGCTAGTGATCTACTATCAGAAAGGCGCTCCAAACTTATGGCCGAAGGCACTGGAACATCTCCGTCACCAAAGAGAAAACCGCGTAGTGCCAGCAGCAGGAAAAGAGCTAAGAAGGGCTGATGGCGACCGACGAAAATAGGGACCAAGCTAAATCCTTGTTCGTGGTTTTCGAAGGTGCAGACGGTGTTGGAAAGTCCACACAGATACCACTCGTTGAGGAGCGTCTCAAAAAGATTGGTCTCAACACCATTACAACTCGTGAACCAGGAGGAACTCCTTTAGGAGAGACTGTAAGGAACGTTGTGAAGCAAGAACACAGCCTTTACCCTTGGAGCGAGTTCTATCTAATTCAAGCGGCTCGAATCGACCACATCGGTAAAGTGATTGAGCCAGCCCTTAGAAAGGGCTGCATAGTGTTGGTAGACAGATTCACACCATCTTCATTGGTTTACCAAGGAGTACTTAGAGATCTCGGAGTAAGTAACGTGCTCTCTGCAATAGATCGCACAGAACCCGCAGTTGATGCCGATCTAACTTTGGTTCTTGATTCACCGAAACCGATGGCGGGGTTCGAGTTCTCATCCTCCGACAACTTCGAACGTGAGGGTTTATCGTCGTGGCAAAAGATAAGAGTAGCGTACCTCGAGCTCGCTCCACGATTTGGCTGGAAGATCATT